>CAWUHY010000028.1:0-20263 GCA_963922215.1 uncultured Gammaproteobacteria bacterium
TGTCGATTGTGATCGCGATGCGATTTAACAACTTATCGTAACGATCGTGACAGTTAGCCAAACGCTGATGTACTGTTGTGAAAATTACAAGAACCTGGCGTCACCAAATCATGCGAGTTGCAGTCATAGGCGGGACCGGCTTCATCGGGAGCTATCTGATCGACTCATTGCTGCGTCACAACCACGGCCCATCCCTGCTCGTTCGACCGGGAAGCGACGATAAAGTCCAGAGCCCGAACTCCTGCCGCATCGTTCACGGCGACCTTTCCGACGAGCGCGCACTTGTCTCCACACTGTTCGACTGCGCCGCGGTCATTTTCAACGTCGGCATTCTTCGCGAACAACCCGACCAGGGCATCACCTTCGAAGAGCTACAGCTCAACAGTGTCCGTCGCGTGATCGAGGCTGCGAAGACCTGCGGCATTCGACGTTTCCTGCTGATGAGCGCCAACGGAATCCGCAAGGACGGAACGGCGTACCAGCGCACCAAGTTTCTTGCCGAAGAAGCACTCAAGGCGAGCGGTCTGCAGTACACGATTTTCCGTCCTTCGATCGTTTTCGGCGATCCCCGCGGCCGGATGGAAATCGGGACGCAGCTTCGCGACGACGTCGTGAAGCTGCCGATTCCCGCTGCGGGATTCCAGACCGGGCTCTTCGGCGGCGCTGTCGAAATGTCACCGGTTCACGTTAGAGACGTTGCAGATGCGTTCGTGACCTGCCTCGGCAATGCAGACACCGTTGGCAAGACGTTCACACTCGGTGGGCCGGAGGATCTCACCTGGGGCGACCTCGTTCGCCGCGTGGCAACAGCGTCCGGTACCTCGAAATGGGTGATGCCCGCACCGATACCCCTCGTCAAGATTCCGGTCCGTCTACTCGAGTGGATTCCGAACTTCCCGGTCACGACCGACCAGCTCAACATGCTTGCCGACGGCAACACGGCAAGCCCGGAAGAACTCGAGCAACTCATCGGCCGTCGCGCAGAAGCGTTTTCAGAAGACAATCTCGCTTACCTCCGCGAGGACGTCTAAGACACACCGTCTGATCGTTGCCCTTAGAAACAATTCGAAACTGCTGCGTCACCTTCCCTCTATCGCAGTCTCGTATCGTGCCCCTTCATTCATCACATGCAAGGAGTTCGCACGTGAAAAACGTTGTAAAAGGATTTGTCGCACTGCAGGCGCTGCTGCTGTCTGTTATTGCTCTCGCCGGTCATCACGGTGAAATGAAGAAGGACATCGTTGACACCGCTGTTGCAGCCGGTCAGTTCAATACGCTGGCGGCCGCACTGGACGCCGCTGGCCTCGTGGACACGCTAAAGGGCGAAGGACCGTTCACGGTATTCGCGCCGACTGACGAAGCATTCGCGAAACTTCCGGAAGGCACCGTCGACTCGCTGCTGAAGCCGGAAAATAAGGAAAAGCTGATCGCGGTACTCACCTACCACGTCGTGCCGGGCAAGGTCATGGCAGCCGACGTTATCTCACTGTCGTCCGCGACGACGGTCAACGGTGAAGACGTCACGATCAAGGCAGAAAACGGCGGCGTCATGATTGACAACGCCAATGTCGTCAAGACCGACATCAAGACCAGCAATGGCGTCATCCACGTCATCGATACGGTCATTCTGCCGGGTTCATAAAACGACCCGCACGGATAAGCGGTGGCGCAGGGACGCGCTGCCGCAACTTCCATGACTAAAAAACCCAAAGCCAAAAACGCCGTCGTCATCGGCGCCAGCGGAGGCATCGGATCTGCCGTCTCTGCACTGCTCGAAGAGCGCGGTTACACCGTCACTCGCCTCTCACGCAAAACCAACCCCGCACTCGACCTGACCGACGAAGCCAGCATAGAGGCTGCCGCCAAGTCGCTCGACGATCCACTCGACCTCATTTTTGTCGCCACAGGCATCCTGCACGACGGCGACATTCAGCCCGAGAAAACACTCCGCTCGCTGAACGCGGAACAGATGACTCGCGTTTTCGCGATCAATGCATTCGGTCCGGCGCTTGTCGCAAAACACTTTCTCAAGCTTCTTCGCAAAGACTCGCGCACGATCTTCGCCGCGCTGTCGGCAAGAGTCGGCAGCATCAGCGACAATCGCCTCGGCGGCTGGGCTTCCTATCGCAGTTCGAAGGCGGCGCTCAACATGCTGCTGCGCACGATCGCGATCGAACACCGTCGCCGTTATCCCGAATCCATCATCGCCGGCCTGCATCCGGGGACGGTCGACACAGGCTTGTCCGCGCCTTTCCAGGGCAACGTGCCGGACGGCAAACTCTTCACGCCGGACTATGCCGCGGCGCGGTTGCTGGACGTGCTCGACAAACTCACCCCGAAAGACTCCGGCGACCTGTTCGCCTGGGACGGCCAACGCATCGAATTCTGAACGACCGGCCTGTTGCGGCTCTTCTGGTCGCGCTCTATAGTCAAACCGAACTCGCAGCAGCGCCTCGCTGGCTGCCGCGCCTTTACCGCCTGACCCGGCCACAACAATGCTGAATATCCGCAAGATCACCGATTCCGTCAGTGTCGCGCCGCAGATCGCAGTCGAAGACCTCGCGGACATTGCGGACGCGGGATACACGACGGTCATCTGCAACCGGCCGGACGGCGAATCGCCGGACCAGCCCCCGACAGACGATTTCGCCGCCAAAGCGACAGACGTCGGGCTCGAATTTCACCACATTCCCATCAGCGGGCATTTTCCGCCGGATGCTGTCGACGCGTTTCGCGGCGCAATCGACTCCTCGGGCGGGCCGGTCCTCGCCTGGTGCCAGTCCGGAACGCGCTCCACCTGCCTCTGGGCGCTCGCGGAAGCCGGTCGCAGCGACGTCGCTACCGTTCTCGAGCAGGCGGGCGACGCCGGATACGACTTGAGCGGGCTGACACCCATGCTGATGGAGTTTGCCGCATCGAATCGAGGCTGAGCAGCCCGCAGGCATCGTCCTGATATGACGGCACTGCGCCGGTGGCTGCTCATGGTCGTGCTCGGCTTTTCCGGCGGCGTCATCTTTCTGCTGCCGTTTCTTCGTGAGTCGCTTTACCGACCTTTAAGCGATGCACTTTCGCTAAGTAACACCGAATTCGGCATGCTGATGAGCGTCTTCGGCGCCACATCGATGCTGTTTTATCTCCCCGGCGGATGGCTCGCCGACCGGTATTCGCCACGCAAGCTCATTACCTCGGCCATGCTGATCACCGGCGCTCTCGGCCTGTATTTCGCGACCTATCCGGGCTTCTACGCGAGCCTCGCGATCCACGGCGCGTGGGGCATCACGATCACGCTCCTGTTCTGGGCGTCGATGCTGCGCGTCGCTCGCGGCTGGGCGCCGGCCGACCAGCAGGGAAGGGCGTTCGGTATCCTGGAAACCACGCGCGGCGTCAGCGAGATCGCGGTCAATACGCTGACGCTGCTCGTCTTCGTCTGGTTCGGCAGTAACGCTGACTCCCTCGCGGTTTCGATCAGTAATCTGTCGATGATCTGCATCGCTCTCGGCGTAGCCGCGTGGTTTGTGATCGAAGACCGGTCGGCGAGCGAGGAGAACGGACAGACCATTCGCTTCGACGACGTTTTGCGCGTATTGAAAATGCCGGTCGTCTGGCTGATCGCGCTGGTCATCCTGTCTGCCTACTCGGCGTACTGGGCGTCGTTCTACTTCACGCCCTATGCCGGCGATGTGTTCCTGATGAGCGTCGGCATCGCGGGTGCCGTCAGCGTCGCTCGCCAGTGGCTGAAGCCGCTGTCGGCTGTGCTTGCCGGTTTCGCTGCAGACTACTTCGGCATCGCGAGATCTGCGATGGTCCTGTTCCTGGTTCTGATCGCGAGCTTCCTCGTGTTCGCGTTCACGCCGGGCGTTCCGGCAATTTTCCCGCTCGTCCTCGTCAACATTGCCGTAGCCGCCATCGCCATCTTCGCGTTGCGCGGCATCTATTTCGCGCTGTTCGAGGAGGGTGGCGTGCCGGTTGCCGTGACCGGCACGGCAGGTGGCGTCGCATCCGTCGTCGGCTACACACCCGACATCTACATGCCCTACCTCGGCGGCGTGCTGCTCGACGTGTTCGCGCCCAACCTGGCATACCGCTACCTGTTCCTGATCACGGTCGGATTCTGTACGCTGGGTTTCCTGTCGGCCTGGGCCATACACCGACGCCGCAAAACCTGACCCATGAACGATCGCGTAGAAGAGCTGCTTCGGAGACAGCCGGAAGGCAAGTCTCTTCTCGGTGATTTCTACACCGATCCCGCGGTCTATCGCGCCGAGCTCGAACGGATCATCTATCCGAACTGGTTTGTTGCCGGCCACGTTTCTGAGTGGCAAACGCCCGGCGACTTCCGGCTTGTCGAGATCGCAGATGAGTCCGTCATTGTCGTGCGGGGTTCGGCCGGAGCGCTGCGCGCATTCGCCAACGTCTGTCGGCACCGCGGCTCGCGCGTTTGCCTGGAGCATGCGGGGCATGCAGAGACCTTCACCTGTCCGTACCACGGCTGGAGGTACGCAATCGACGGCCGACTCGTCGCGGCCCGCAGCATGCCGGACAGCTTCGATGCGTCCGCGCACGGCCTGAAGCCCGTCAGCATCGACACGATTCACGGCATCGTTCTCGTCTGCGTCGGTTCAAACCCACCGTCGCTCGAAGAGGCGAAGAACGATCTCGAAGAGCCGATGCGCGTTTTTGGCTTCGATCGACTGAAAGTTGCGGCGCGAAAAACCTGGGACATCGCCGCAAACTGGAAGCTCGCCGTCGAGAACTACCAGGAGTGTTATCACTGTTCGAGCGCGCACCCCGACTACGCACGCTTGCACACGCTGACGATCGATCACCGCCGACGGGAACACCTTCAGAAAAAACTCCGCGAAAACTTACAGTCGTCGCCGCTGCCGGACACGACGATCGATCGTCTCGACCTCAACGCGCCGGACGGCGCGATGGGCTACGGCTATTCGCGAACCGCCCTGTTCGATGGCGCCGTGACCGGTAGCCGCGACGGAGAATCGCTCGCACCGCTGCTCGGCCAGCTCCGCGACTACGACGGCGGCGCGTCCGATTTTTCGTTCGGGGCGTTTTCTTTCATGTTGGCCTACAGCGACCACGTAGTCCTCTATGTATTCACGCCCGTCGATCTTGAGAACTGCCGCTGCGAGATCACATGGCTGGTCCGGGATGACGCGGTTGAGTCCGTCGACTACCATCACGACGAACTGATCTGGCTGTGGGACGTCACGACCGAAGCCGATCTCGAAATCATCATGAACAACTACGCTGGCGTACGTTCCCGCTTTTACGAGCCCGGGCCGTTTTCCGAAATGGAGAAGGCGGAAAGCATCTACGTTGCGTGGCTGTTGCGCGAGCTGGGACGCAGTACGATATGAAGACCTACGATGCGATCGTCGTCGGCGCCGGACACAACGGCCTGACGAATGCGGCGTTCCTCGCGAAAGCGGGACTCGACGTCGTCTGCGTCGAAAAAAACGATTACATCGGCGGCGCGGCCGTCAGCCGCGAGCTGCACACCGACTGGATCTACTCCAACTGCTCCTACGTCTGCAGCCTGCTGCGGCCGGAAATTTTTCGCGCGCTCGAACTGCAGAAACACGGCCTGCAGATCACGCCTTACGGCGGTTCCCTAACGTTCACGCAGGACGGCGACTACTACGGCTCCTATCACGATCCCGAGATCAAGCATCGCGAGATGGCGCGCTTTTCGGCACGTGACGCGGACGCCTACAAGCACTACTCGGCGGACGTGCAGCGGCAGTGCCGGTTCATTCGCGACTTCCTGTTGAAGACCGCCCCCGACCCGACCTCGTTCCGGCCGCGCGACCTCCTCGGGCTTTTAGACCTCGGCTCGAAGTTCGCCGAGATGGACGAAGATCGCATGGGCGAGACGCTGCGTTTCTGGACGATGAGCGTCGCGGACTATCTTAACGAGTACTTCGAGTCGGACGTTATCAAGGCCGCGCTGTCCGGCAGCGGCATCATCGGCACTGCGCTCGGCATCCATTCGCCGGGCACGGCTTACGTGCTACTGCACCACTACATGGGCGACGTGGATGGCAACGTCGGCGCCTGGGGTCTCGCGCGCGGCGGCATGGGCGCGGTGTCGAAAGCGATCGCGGGCGCATTCCAGTCTTACGGCGGCGAGCTCAGAACCGAGGCCGGCGTCGAAGAGATTCTTGTCGACGGAGAATCCGTGAGCGGCGTGGCGCTGGAAAACGGCGATGAAATCCGTGCACCGTTGGTGGTCTCGGCGATGGACGTCAAGCGGACGTTTATAAACTGCATGGACGCGAAGCACCTGCCGCGACGCTTCGTGAAGGCCGTCAACAGTTTCAAGAGCCGCGGATCGTCCGGCAAGCTCAACATCGCGCTCGACGGCATGCCGGAATTCCCGGCGCTGCCGCGCGGCAGCAACCTCTACCAAAGCGACATGCACTTCGTCGATTCGATGGAGCGCATGGAGCGCGCCTACGACGACTGGAAGTCCGGGACCTGGTCAAAGGACCCGTACATCGACATGGTCATCCCGACGACGACGGACCCGACGATGGCGCCGCCGGGCAAACACTTCATGAGCTGCTTCGTGCAGTACTGCCCCTACGAGATCGACGGGCGGCCGTGGACCGACGACGAGCGCCAGCAGTTCGCCGATACCGTGATTGCGCAGATCTCCAATTACAGCCCGAACTTCAAGGACCTGATCTTGCACTATGAGATCCGAACGCCGGCCGACATCGAGCGCGAGATCGGGATCACCGAGGGCAATATCTTTCACGGCGAGCTGACGATGGACCAGCTCCTGTTCAATCGTCCCGTACCGGGCTACGCACAGTACCGCACGCCGGTCGGCGGCCTGTACATGTGCGGTTCCAGCACACACCCGGGCGGCGGCGTCATGGCGGCACCGGGCGCAAACGCGGCTCGCGAAATCCTCCGCGACCTGAAGCGCGGCAACACCGTGCCGGAGAATTTCGGCGATGACTGATAAGTACGATGTCATTGTCATCGGTGCAGGCCACAACGGTCTGGCGGCCGCCATCACGCTCGCAGACGCCGGCCAGCGTGTCCTCGTTCTCGAGCGACAGGCGTCCGCCGGCGGCGCGCTGGCGCTCCGTGAGTTCTGCGCAGGATTCAGGGCACCGGCGTACGCGAATGCGTTCTATGGTTTAAGCGATGCCGCGCTGCGCGCGCTGGGCGTCTCGCTGGACTGGGCGGATGACGACTTGCCGACAGCTGTGCTCGGCCGAGACAGCAACATCGCCTACACGAGCTCTGCAATCAGCGGCGTGTCCGACGAAGACGAGACGGCGTTTCTCGACTGCATGGATCTCGCGACGGCGCTCGCCGATTTCGTTGGCGACACCGCGAGCCGTCCGCCGCCGCGCCTGAAGCCGAAATCCTTGCGCGGCAAGTCGCGGCTGCTGGGGCTCGGGTTGCGACTTCGCCGGCTGGGCAGGGCGGACATGCGCGAGTTCCTGCGCCTGATCGGCCAGAACATGTACGACGAGCTGAACGCGCGTTTTGACGACCCGTATCTCAAGGGCGCGCTCGGCTTCGATGCGACGCTCGGCACACACACCGGTCCCCGGTCACCGGGCAACTGTCTCTACTGGCTGAATCGCCTGAGCGGACGCAGCGGGCGTATCGCCGTGCCAAAGGGCGGTGTGACGGCACTGGCCGATGCCATGCTGGCACGCGCAGAGTCGATGGGCGTCGATGTGAAAACCAACGCCGATGTGGAAAAGATCGTTGTCCAGAACGGTCGCGTGGTTGGTGCAAAGGCAAACGGCGAATGCTATTCAAGCCTCCGTGTTCTTTCGTCGCTGGGCGCGAAGACGACGATGCTGGGACTCGTCGGGCCCACGCACTTCGAAACCGGCCACCTGAAGCGGGTGCAGAATGTACGCGCCAACGGCAACGTCGCGCGAGTGCACTTGGCGCTCGACGGCCTGCCCGATCTGCCCGCATCCGGCCGCGCACGCTACGTCTCGGCCGGTACGCTGGACGACGTCGAACGCTCCTTCAATCCGGCAAAGTACGGCCAGATGAGCGAACGCTTCGGATTCGAATGCTATCTGCCGAGCACTGTCACGCCGGCGCTCGCACCAGAGGGTCAGCACGTGCTGTGTGCAAATTTGCAGTTTGTGCCACGCACGCTCGGTAGTGGATGGACCGGGAAAGACCACGAGGAGCTTTTTGAACGCGCGGTCGCAACACTCGCCGAACGTATTCCCGGACTGCGCGAACGCATCATCGACGGCGAGGCACTCTCGCCTGCCGCACTCGAATCGCAGTACGGCCTCGACGGCGGGCACTGGCACCAGGCCGAACTCTCGCTCGACCAGTACCTGTTCGTTCGCCCGTTCGTCGGCGCCGCGCAGTACGCGCTGCCGCTCGAGGGGCTGTACCTCTGCGGTGCCGGCGCACATCCGGGCGGGAACATCACGGCGCTGCCCGGCCGGCTCGCCGCCGAGGCGATGCTGAAGCAGGGAGTGGCGCGATGACTGAAGTGCCACAGACGCGATTCAAAACACCGTTCTACGCGCAGCAGAGAGCGGTCGATCGACTCAACCGCTGGCACACATGGAATGGTTACACCGTGCCGGACACGCTGTACTGCGAGGACCTGGAGTATTTCTCTATTCGCAATTCATGCAGTGTGTTCGACCTGTCGCCGATGCAGAAATACCGCATCACCGGACCCGATGCGCTGGCGTTTCTCAACCGGCTCGTGACCCGCGACGTCGCAAAGCTTGCGGCGGGACGCGTCGGCTATTCCGTCTGGTGCGATTCGCGCGGCCACGTGATCGACGACGGCACGATTTTCCATTTTGGTGACGGGCGCTACCGCCTGTGCTGCGCCGGTCGGCATGCCGCGTGGCTCGCAGATTCGGCGACCGGCTTCGATGTCGAGATCGTCGACGAAACCGACGAGGTCGCGGCGCTCTCCGTGCAGGGCCCGACGTCGTATGCGGTGTTGAGCGATGCGGGCGTGAAGGGCCTGGAGTCGCTGAAGCCTTTCGGCGTGATCGAGACCGAACTCAATTCGCTGCCGCTCGCGGTGTCGCGGACAGGTTTCACCGGCGACCTTGGCTACGAGCTCTGGATGGAACCGCGCGACGCGGAAGCGATATGGAAGGCGATCTTCGCCGTCGACGACAAGACGCGTGCGATCGGCACCGAGGCCCTGAATCTCGCGCGCCTCGAGGCGACGCTTCTGTATCCGCACATCGACTTCCTGCCGGCGGACGAGACGATACGACCGGGGCGCAGTCGTTCGCCTTTCGAGCTGGGCTTGAGTTGGCTCGTCGATTTCAAAAAGCCGATGTTCAACGGTCGACAGGCGCTTGCCCGTGAGTATCGCGAGGGTCACCGCTACGAAATGCTGCGGCTCGACATCGAGGGCAACAAGCCGGCAACGAATGCCTATATCTTCGCAAAGCCGGGCGGCGGCAAAGATGTCGGCTTTGTCACGTCCGCTGCGTGGTCGCCCGTGTGCAAACAGAACATCGCGCTCGCAACCGTCGAGGCGTCGGCGGTACAGTCGGGCAAGCCGCTCTGGGTCGAGATTTTCTACCAGCGCGAAATGCGCTGGCATCGCAAAATGGCGAAGGCCCGTGTGGTCGACGGCCCGTTCTGGAATCCGGATCGCAAACGTCAGACTCCGCCGTCGCGTTTTTAGGAGACGCGGCTTGCGTATTGAAAGGAGAAAGCCATGCCCAAGGTGACTGTTGTTTCCCTCTGCGCCGTGACGGAGATGGACCCGGATCGCAAACCGGTCGATTCCCTCGAGTTCGACATCGACGGCATCGTTGGCGACAAGCACCGCGGACACACGCGCCGTACGCACGTCTCGGAGCCGCCGCCGGAAGGGACACTGCGGCGAAACGAACGCATGTGGCTTGCCGTGTCGGCCGAAGAGCTGGAAGAGATCGGCAAAGACATGGATTTAGACGGCACGCTGACGCCGGCCGATCTCACCGCCAACATCTGCTTCGAGGGCTTCGACGAAATCTCGAAGCTGCCGAAGGGAAGCTTGCTGAAATTCCCGTCGGGGCTGGAGCTCGTCGTCGAGGAATTCTGCGCGCCGTGCCTCGACAAGGGGCAGAAGCTCAAGGAGCGCTATCGCAAAAAGGACGGCAGCGAGCTGGGCCCGGGTGCGTTCGGCAAGGCTGCGAAACTGCGTCGCGGTGTCCTCGGTGTCGTCAATTTCCCCGGAGTTGCACGCGTCAGCGACGTTGTCGACATCACGATTTATTCTCACCCGCGCCACCTGGCGCTGACATCTGACTGATACGGAGATCGAAATGAAATACGCCTTACTTTTGAGCGCCTTGCTGATCGCTTTTCCCGCTGCGGCCGACAGCATCGACGAGAAAGTCGCCGCCGCGCTCGCAGCCGAAACCCGTCCGGAGGCCGATCGTGTGCGTGACGCGAATCGACTGCCGCTGGAAACGCTCCAGTTTTTCGGTCTCGAAGACGATATGCGCGTTCTCGAACTCTTACCCGGCGGTGGCTGGTACACGCGCGTACTCGCGCCGGTGCTCGCCGACAACGGAACGCTCTACGTGGCGATCAACACGCGTCGTGTGAAAGAGAACGTCATGGCCGATCCGGGCTTCGACAAGATCGAAGTGCTGGAGATCAATGACAACCTTCGGCGCGAGGAGGGCGCGCGCTTTTATACCGTTGACGAATTCACTTTCGGGCAGAACAACCTCGACATGGTTCTGACCTTCCGCAACATGCACAACTTCACTGCCGAGGCGCGCGAGAAGATTAACCGCCAGGTGTTCCGTTCACTGAAGTCAGGCGGAGTCTACGGCGTCGTCGATCACACGCGTCGCCATATGGAGCCGTACAACCCGGAAAACCGTCGGCGTATTGATCCGGTGCTGATCATCAAGGAACTCGTCGCGATCGGTTTCGAGTTCGAGGACTTCTCCGATCTGCACTACCGCGCGGACGACGAGCTGGAGTATGAAGTCGGCCGGCGCTCGGTGACCGGCAACACGGATCGCTTCACGCTGAAGTTCCGCAAGCCCTGAGAGTATGCCTGGAGGGCTCCGGTGAACGAGCCCTCCGCGCAATCGCTCGGGCTGCTTACCTCAGGTCTTTCCTGAAGCAGATCTGACGCTCAACCTCTTCAAAGCCGAGCGCCGTGTGCGCGCGAAGACTGATCTCGTTGTCGAGTTCCGTATCGCTCGCAAGCTCTGTAAAACCGTTCTCGCGCGCCCAGTCTTCGACCGTGGCGACGAGTCTCGCGCCCAGTCCAGTGCGGCGCATGTCGGGATCCACGTACCAGCCCTCGAGGAACGGGACCGGCGTTGATTCGCAGCCTTCGGCGTAGTTTCGAATTCCAATCTCCGCGAAACCCGCAAGCTTGCCGTCGCCGCGGTCCGCGACGAAGACGGCCACACCAACAAAGGCCGTCCCGCCATCGCCAGCCTCGAACCAGTTGTCAATCTCGGTCGGGTCGAGATCCGGATACAGGCGATCTCGCATGCGCGCCCACTCGTCGCGGTCGCGTTGTTCAAAGGGTCGTATCTTCATTCTTCAGTCGTCAAGCATCCCGATGCAGTTTACTCCGCGTCGTCGGGGCGCTCCCGGTGGTTTGACGCGTTGCCTGCGTGACGCCATACGCCGTCGATTTTCTCGACGAGCATGATCCACGCCCACTGGTCGTCGAACGACGCATCGGATCCGTGAACGCTGCCGCGTGCACGGACGTTGACGGTAATCCAACCGATATCGCCGGAGTCCGCAATGCGGATGATCGGCGGTTTGAGATCCACATAGCTCTCATAATTGACGCGTTCAAAGACGGACGTAAATCGTTCGCGCATGGATTCGCGGGTTGGCTCGACGATGTCACCGCGGCTCGCGACGACTGTCGTCGGCGCTGACAGCTCGGCCATTAATTCTGCGTCGCCGAGGCAATGGGCGGCGAGCAGCTTGCGGTGCAGTCTGTAGACCTGCACGGCGTCGATATTCGGCGCTGGGACCGCCTCGTAAAACCACAGCGGCGATTGCTCGGATACGTCCACATGGCTGTAGCGGTAGTCGAACACGCGTTCACCGTCGTCAATTCGTGCGTGATACGGCAGCGGCGTCTTCTCGCCGCGCCAGTCATGGAAGGTCACGAGAATCGTGTCGGTGTCCGGAATGTCGATCGCGAGACCGGCGGGTTGCGGGCTGTCGCTCTCGAAAAGCAGGGACATCGAGCCGCCGCGCGGATTGACACCCGTGACAGCGTCATAGCGTTCGCCACGAATCTCCCGCGCCTCGCGCGCCCCGGCGTCGTCGACATTCGCCTCGAAATCGAGAAGCAGGGCATGGAACTGATGGCCGACAGCGAAATGTCCGTGAAAGCCGGAGCCAATCGACTCGACCGTGCCGTCGGAGGTCCAGCTCGTCGGGCCCTCGGCGACCGTCAGCCGCGCGTCGTCTTTGAGATGTCGAATGGCTGCCGCATCGCGGGACAGGTACCAGGACTCCGTTTGAAACGAGGAACCGTCCGACACCGCTACATCCGCCTTGGTGTGAATCGCGAGCGATGAGCAGGCGTCGGACGACCAGGCTGTCCCGACGGGCAAAACAGCGAGGAGCAGTGCTGGCAGACGGACGAGTTCTCGCATCATTCCGCAGCCGCCTCGAAGGTCTCCCGAATTGACGTGAGCTCCGCATCGAGCGTTTTCCTGTCGTACCAGTGACCGTTGACCATCGTGCCGACCGGGCGTCTGAGCGTGTCGAGGTCCGACAGCGGATCGCCGTCGAGTAGCACGAGGTCAGCGCGCGCGCCTTCTGCAACGACACCCCATTCGCCGCCCTCGCGGAAAAACTCAGCTGCGCCCGCCGTGGCCATGCGCAGCACCTTGGCGACGGGAATGCCAGCCTCGACGAACAACGCGAGTTCGTCGTGGATCGCAAAGCCCGGCGCGACAAAGGGATTCGGCGTATCGGTACCAACCAGCAGCTTGCCGCCCGCGTCGTGCACCAGTTTGACAAACTCGAGCTGCTTCGCCGCTGCAGCGCGCCGCTCGTCGGTGTAGGGTCCGATGCGTTCCGCGCTATTGCGCCACCAACTTTCGAGATTGCTGCCGATGTAGGCGCTGGCCTCGCTGTCGAAATAGGCCTCCGGGTCCGCCCCGTACTCGTAGCGTTTGATGATCACGGCGAGTGTCGGCGAGTGCCACAGCGGGCTTTTGGCCGAGCGCTCGGCGAGTTCACGCATCTTATCGGTATCGGCGTGTTTCCACGCGTTGAAGTAGGAGCCGGACGGATCGGTGGACACGATTTCGGAGACATCATCCAGGTGTTCGAGGCTGTCCACGCCGAGCTCGATGAGGTCGTCAACGGTGAGTCCGCCCGGCGTATGCGTCCAGACCTGCATGTCCCGCTCTTTCGCCGCCGCGACCGCCGCACGATAGATCTCGGGCGTGATGCCCTCGTAGAGCTTGATAGCCGAATAACCCGTCGTGCGCTGGCTATCGATTGCACCAATAGCCTGTTCGGGTGACTCGATCTTCATCGACCCGTCGCCCCAGATCGGCTCCGGGCCGTCCATCAGCGAGCCCGAGGTGTAGACATGCGGCGCGACCGCGTGGCCCGCCTTCGCCTTGTAGTCCTCGATAAACATCTCCGACGAACCCCAGAGATTCCGCACGCTGGTCACGCTGTTGGCCGGGTAGAGAGCCGGCGTATTCGACATGTAATGCACGTGCATGTCGGCCAGCCCCGGCATCAGTGTCAGTCCCTCGCCGTCGATGACGCGCGCGCCCTCCGGAATGGTGCCTGTCCCGACGGCGGTGATTCGGTCACCGGTCACGACGACGGTGGTTTCATCGATGACGCCCGCATCCGTCATCGTGATGACCCGGACGTTTTTGAAAACGGTGGTTTCGTCCGCGACAGCGGGTACGGTGAGGAGAGCGGCGAGCAGGCATGACAGGATGCGCATGGAGTCGAATTCCGGATTCGTCAGGATCAGACCAGTCTAGCGCCCCCGTGTTCCGGGATCATGTCCCGTCGGCGCGGCGGTAGAGCATGGCCGGCGGGTGCGCTCCGCCGGTCGATTTTTCGCCCGTCGCCTCGACGCGGCCGGAGCTTAAGATCGACTTCCGGAAGTTTCGTTTATCGAGTGCCTGTCCCAGGACGGCCTCGAAGCTGCGCTGCAGCTCGGTCAGCGTGAAGGTCTCCGGCATGAAGGCTAATCCCAGGTCGGAGTAGGTCAGTTTTGCCCGCAGGCGCTGCACGGCGACGGTGAGTATCGACGTGTGATCGAAACCGAGTTCGGGTGGGGCGTCCGCGGCGAACCAGTCACCGTCTGTCCCTGCCGCATCGCCGTCGGCGAGGATCGCGAAATAGGCGACGCTGATCGTCCTGTCGCGCGGGTCGCGGTCCGGTGCGCCGAAGGTCGCGAGCTGCTCCAGATACACGTCGCCGATCTCAGTCTTGTCGCTCAGGATGCGGAGCGCAGTGGCCTCCAGCGCTTCGTTCTCGTGAACGAAGCCGCCCGGAAGCGTCCAGTGTCCCTTGAACGGCGGCTCTGGCCGGCGAATCAGGTAGACCTCCAGCGCGTCGTCGTGGATGCGGAAGGCAACCAGGTCGACGGTCACGGCGGGGCGCGAAAATTCGTAGGTATAGGACACTCGGACTTGACCTCGTGATTTAGTAGTGTACTATAAACACTACTGACGCAGGGGACAGACCCCGCCGCCGATACAGTAAGGAGTTTACTGTGACAGACAAAGCCTACGATTTCCTCGTCTTCATCGGGCGATTCCAGCCCTTTCACAACGGTCACGCGCGTGTTGTCGAGCGTGCGCTGGCAGAGTCCGATCGTGTCGTGATCCTGATCGGCTCGGCACACCGCCCACCCTGTGTTCGCAACCCGTGGTCATTCCGCGAACGCGAGGACATGATCCGTTCGACGCTGAGCGCCGCAGAGAACGAACGCGTACACGTGGCGCCGATCATGGACGCGACCTACAACGACGATCTCTGGATCGCGAACGTGCAGAAATGCGTCAACGGCATTGTTGCGGGACACCACACGCAGCCGCACCGGGAGCCGAAGATCGGATTGATCGGACATGCGAAGGACCACACGTCCTACTACCTCAGCCTGTTCCCGACCTGGTCGTCCGTCGACGTGCCGGACACTGGCGAGATGAGCGCCACCGATGTGCGCGAAGCAATCTTCAAATCGGACGCCGGCGCCTGGGAAGACTACAGGACGTCTGTGCGGCAGAACGCCGGTGAACTCGTTCCGCCCGAAGTTCTCGACTACCTGAATCGCTACACGCGAACCGACGCCTTCAAAGCGCTGCGTGATGAGTACGACTTCATCAGCAGCTATCGCGCCCGCTGGGACGAGGCGCCGTATGAACCGACGTTTCTCACGGTCGACGCCGTTGTTGTGCAGTCCGGGCATGTCCTGCTTGTCGAGCGCCGCGCGCGTCCCGGCAAAGGCCAGTGGGCGCTGCCGGGCGGCTTCGTTTCACCGGACGAAACGGTGAAACAGTCGATGCTCCGGGAGCTGAAGGAAGAAACGAACATCAAGGTGCCGGTGCCTGTCCTCGCAGGATCCATCGTCAGCGAGGGCGTGTTCGACGACCCGTACCGTTCTGCTCGCGGGCGCACGGTCACCCACGCGTTTTTCATTCACCTGCGGCCGGAAACCGCGCTGCCGAAGGTGAAAGGCGGCGACGATGCGTTAAAGGCGTTCTGGGTGCCGCTGGCGGACCTCGATCCCGAACAGCTGTTCGAAGATCACTATTTCATTATCCAGAAGATGGTCGGCCAGCAGGCCTGACATCTTGCCCACGGAACACGGGACAGACCCGCGTTCCCTTTTTCACAGGAGGAGCTCCCGTGATGATCAATCCAATCCTGAACGTCGATTCCTACAAGACGTCGCACTATCTGCAGTATCCGCCCGGTGCCGAAATCGTGTCGAGCTACGTTGAGTCGCGCGGCGGTGACTACGACGAGACCGTGTTCTTCGGCCTGCAGATGTTTCTGAAGCAATACCTCGCGCAGCGCGTCACCCGCGAGCACATCGAGGAGGCCGACGCCGTCTTAAGCGCCCACGGCGTGCCGTTCAATCGCGCCGGGTGGGAGTACATTCTCGAGGCGCACGATGGGCGTTTGCCGATCGAAGTGGAAGCCGTGCCCGAAGGCACGAAGCTCAAACCGTCGAACGTGCTTGTCCAGGTGCAAAACACCGATCCGAAGGTGCCGTGGCTGACGAGCTATGTCGAAACGGCATTGCTGCGCGGCGTCTGGTACCCGATGACGATCGCGACACGCTCCTATGCCTGCCGCCAGACAATCCGGCGCGCGCTGGAAGACACCGCCGACTCGACCGAAGGACTGGAGTTCAAGCTGCACGACTTCGGCGCGCGCGGCGTGAGCTCGCGCGAATCCGCGGAGATCGGCGGCGCGGCCCACCTGTTGAGCTTCCTCGGCACGGACACGATCAACGGAATCACTGCACTGCGCCGCTACTACGACGCTGACATGCCCGGCTTCTCGATTCCCGCTGCAGAGCACTCGACGATTACCTGCTGGGGTCGCGAACGGGAGGTCGACGCCTACCGCAACATGCTCGACCAGTTCGCAGGCGACGGAAAGCTCGTCGCCGTCGTCAGCGACTCCTACGATCTGTTCAACGCGATCGAAAAGCTCTGGGGAGAAGAGCTCCGCGAGCGAGTCATCAACAACGGCGGGACGGTCGTCATCCGGCCCGACAGCGGTGAGCCGGCCGACATCGTCTGCGAATCGATTCGTCGCCTGATGGACAGGTTCGGATACGCCGAAAACAGCAAGGGCTTCCTGGTCCTGCCCGACTACGTGCGGGTCATCCAGGGCGACGGCATCAGCCCGGCCCAGATCCGGCAGATTCTTGCGGTGATGAAAATGCACCGCTTGAGCGCGGACAACGTCGCCTTCGGCATGGGCGGTGAGCTCCTGCAGAACGTCAACCGTGACACGCTGCAGTTTGCGATGAAGGCCTCGGCGATCCGGATCGATGATGAGTGGTCAGACGTGTACAAGGACCCGGCGACCGATACCGGCAAGCGCTCCAAACGCGGACGTCTCGCGCTGGTCGCAACGGACGACGGTCCGGTCACCGTGCGAGAAGACGCCCTCGGCGATCGGGAGAATCTCCTGCGACCGGTGTTTCGCGATGGCGAGTTGCTGATCGACGAGTCGTTCCAGACGATTCGCGACCGCCTCCACGGCTGAGATACAGCACCCGGCCGGTCGCCGCAGACTGCGGTGGCTGGCCGGTTTCTGTCCAGGTCAGTAGTCCTGCACGCCCCAGATGCGATGCCACAGTTCCGTCAACGCCCGGTCTTCGAAGGAGAAGGGCAGAAGCTCAGTCGGCGTTTCGCGCCAGGTGCCGTCCTCCTGCACGGCTGCCACATGGCTGAAGACCCAGTCGGGATGACTTCCCATGCGCAAATCATGAATCACGAGATTGTCGCCCCGGACCTCGGCACTGACAAAGTCGCTCGCGAACCAGCGTAGCCGGGCAACCGACCAGACGGTGGCGGCCGCCTCGAGCGCCTCGACGTCGCTCGGGATTCGTGCGAACTGAAGTCTGTCCTCATCCACAACCAGCGAATCGTAGGTCTCGAAAAATCCTTGGTCCGTTCTCGCGACGGCGCGCCACAGCAGCGTGTTGAACGGCGCCGGCGTCAGGAACAACTCAACTTCCGTGTGGCCCTCGCGGGCAAGCTCCGCACGGACATTGTGTTCGACCAGCGATTGCGCGACCCACGACCAGCCGATGTAGAGCACGCTGAACGAAAGCCCGAGGCGTGCGATGCGTATGCCCCGAGCGCGATTCGGCCACACGCCGAGCGCGACGCTGCCGACGAGCAGCGGGAGCGTGAACAGCGGGTCAATAATGAACAGCGTCCCCCACATCGTCGGCGACACGCTCAGCGGCCAGAATAACTGCGTGCCGTAGGCGGTGTGTGCGTCGAGCAGCGGATGCGTGACCAATGCGAGCGCGATGGCTGCGAACCAGCGTGCCCGCGTCTCCGGGGGCGGCTGCATGATGCGCATGAGCGCGAGCCAGATGACGACTGCGACGCCGGGCAGCACGAACAGCGAGTGCGTAAAGCCGCGGTGGTAGGTGAAGTTCTTGACGGCGTCGCCGTAGTCGATCAGCACGTCGAGATCGGGCAGGGTTCCGAGCGCTGCTCCGAGGAACAGCGCCTTGCGGCGGTGTCCGGGCGGGGCAACAACTCCGGCGATCGTCGCGCCGAAGACGGCCTGGCTCAGTGAATCCATGGTGCGTCCTGCCTCGTGGCTTGAGATCGCATGACACCACCTTCGTCCAGGCAACTCCAGAAGAAGTCTGTAATAAAAAGAATCTGCGCTGCCGGGAATAAAACGGGCAGCCCGTGCGTATCATTCAGCGAGACGACAGGAAAAACCATGCAGCAGGAACTCGCACAACTCGGCGGCGGCGCCCACGCACTTGCGACGCAGATTCTCGGCAATGCCGACGATGCAGCCGACGCCGTGCAGGATGCTTTCGCCAGCGTGCTCGGTGCGCCGGAGCGCTATGACGCGAAGAAGGGTCCCTTGAAGCCGTGGTTCATGCGCGTCGTCCGCAATCGGTGTCTCGACATGATTCGCCGTCGCCGCAAGGCGGGCGTGCCACCCGACACGCTGCCGGCCGACGCGCCGGACGCAGCTGAGCTGCTGGATACCGAACAACGCGGCAATGCCTTGAAGGCCGCGCTCGCAACACTGGCGACCGAGCGTAGAGAAATCATCGTCCTGCGGGACTACATGGATATGAGCTACGCCGATATCGCCGAGGTCCTGGACATTGCTCCGGGCACCGTGATGTCGCGGCTGCACCGGGCACGACTGGCGCTGAAGGAGGCGCTCGATACTGATGAATCCTGACGAACGATCAATTCACGACCACGTCGACGAGCTGCTCTCGGGCTATATCGACGGCGAACTGACCCAGCAGGTCCGGCAGCGTGTGGAAATTCACCTGGACGGCTGCGAAGAGTGTCGCGCACTGCACGACGAACTCGTGGCGCTGCGCAGGAAAATCGCCGGCTCCGATCTCAGCGTGGTCGGCGAAGACAAATGGAGGGAAATGATGAATGACGAAACAGTGAAGACGACCTACAACGTAGGCTGGATCTTGTTTATCGGCGGCATACTCGTGGCCGGCCTGGTCGGCGTCGTGGCCTTTGCCACCGAGCCGTCGATCGGATGGTTCGAGAAGCTTGTCGTATTCGCGATCTACGGCGGACTCGCATCGCTGCTGGTCTCGGTGCTGCGGCAACGCCTGATCGAACGGAAAACTGACAAATACAAAGACGTGGAGATCTGAACATGATCCTGACAACAAGCGAAACCATCGCGAACAAGCGCATCGTCAAGACGCTGGGCCTCGTGCGCGGCAACACCGTTCGCGCCCGTCACATTGGCCGCGACATCATGGCCGGGCTGCGCAACATCGTCGGCGGCGAGGTCCACGAGTACGCAAAGCTCGTCGCCGAGAGCCGGGAACAGAGCATCGACCGGATGATGCAGGAGGCCGAAAGTCTCGGCGCGAACGCTGTGATCACCTGCCGTTTCACGACCTCCGTGCTGATGGGCGGCGCGGCTGAACTCCTCGCAATCGGCACCGCCGTCATCGTCGAAGACGAGTAGATTCAATCATTTGCGTGTGAGTTTCCGGCGTCGAGTTGACCCGGCGCCGGATCAGGAGTCAGATGGAGTCCGGAGGTGTGCGATGCAACGACCAAGCAGATGGCTTGCGGGTTTCCTGATGGTGTTCGCGGTCGGCGCGGCCGCGGCTGACGAGGCGACCGCCGCACTCGACGAATGGCAAACAATCCAGACGACCGCCGACAAAGCTGTGCGCGCCGACTGGTGGACCAACGTGACGGTCGACCGACTTGGAAACCTGATCGCCGACGGTGCCGACGTCAATCTCAAGGATCGCAAGGGATGGACACCGCTGCATTCCGCCGCGCGCTACAGCGACGACCCGGCAGTCACTGAAGCGCTGCTCGACGCCGGCGCCGATGCAGTGCGCGCTGGTCGAGCAGGCCGACGTGATCGAATAGTTCACGCCCTTGATCTTGAACGGTGTCGCCAGGCAGGCCGAGTTGGTGGACGACATGCCCCGCGTGACCATGAACGGCCCCATGCGCTTGGGCGAGCCTTTCTCGACCGTGATGTTGTGCGCCTGAAAGAGGTTCTTGGT
>CAWUHY010000029.1:0-20154 GCA_963922215.1 uncultured Gammaproteobacteria bacterium
TCATCGTGTCGCCTGCGCCATTGAGTGCCTGGACCATGATCATCCCGATCGCGTACAGCGGATAGCCGATTCCGAGGATGCGCAGGCAGCTGATCGTTGTCGAGACAACTTCAGGCTCGTCCGAAAACGCCGACGCAACGACGGGCGCGAACACGACCAGGAAAACGCCGAGGCCGAGCATGAACAGAGCGTTATATCTTGCGGCAACCCAGGCGGATTGCTCCGCGCGCTCCGGCTGATCGGCGCCAAGGTTCTGGCCGACCAGCGTCGCGGCTGCGTTGCCCAGTCCCCAGGCAGGCAGGAACGCAAATTCGATGACGCGCAGCGCGATCGTGTAGGCCGCAATCGCCGCACTTCCGTAGACGGCGACGAGCCGCATCATCACGATCCAGCTACTCGTGGAGATCAGGAACTGACCGATTCCGCCGACGGAAATCCTGATCATGCGCGACAGGAGTGAGGGCACGAGGCGCAGGTGCCGCATTGCAAATTGCAGGCGGCCTTTGCCCCCGAACAGGTGATACAGCTGATAGAGGACGCCGGTACCTCGCCCGATTGTCGTCGCGACGGCAGCACCGGTGACACCAAGTTCCGGGAACGGTCCCAGCCCGAAAATAAGGCAGGGATCGAGCACAATGTTGATGCCGTTCGCGAGCCATAGCGACCGCAAAGCGATGTTCGCATCGCCCGCTCCGCGGAACGCCGCATTCAGCAGGAAGATGTAGAAGATCGTTGCGCTGCCCGCGAGCAGAATCGTCGTGTAACCGGATCCGATGTCGATGACCGACTGGGACGCTCCCATCAGGCGCAGAAGATCGGCGCCGTAAAAAATTCCGATGGCAGCAATGACAAGACTCATCGCCAGTCCGACCCAGATCGCCTGGCCCGCAACGCTCGCCGCGTCTTCCCGGTTACCCGCTCCGATCCGCCGTGACACCATCGCGGTCACGCCCATCCCGAGCCCGATCGCGAGTGCGTAGAGAATCGTCAACAGCGCTTCCGTGATGCCCACGGCAGCCACCGCGTCTGTTCCGAGCGCCGAGACGAAGATAATGTCGACAATTGCGAAAACCGCCTCCATCGACATTTCTAGCATCATCGGTATCGCAAGCAGGCCGAGGGCCCGCCCGACAGGAATCCGCGTGTATTCCGTGTCGTCTTCGCGTAAAGACTCGGAAACGAACGCGAAGAAGCGCCGCACAGCTGGTTGTCGCGTGCTCTTGGACATCGTTACCGACCGGGTTGCGTTTCGGGATGCTATGCCATCGCTGGCGGTTGTCAAAGCGGCGTGTTGTAATCCTCGGACTATTCGGTCGGAGCCTGCAATGTCGAACACACTGCTGTTGATCCTGATTTTTATTGGCTGCGTTATCGTCTACGTCATCGCGCAGGTCGTGTTTTACGTGCGACGCAGCAACCAGCAGTGGGAAGAGGCAGACAAAAGCAAGCTACGCGAATGGGAAGACGATGATGACGACTGGGGAAAAAACTGATCCCCAGAGCAACAGTCTGGAACACCTGGCAAACAAGGTATTTGCGATGAATCGAAGGACTCTCAGCACGGCCCTGCTCACCGTATGTTTCTGGCTTGCCGCCTGTCAGCCCGGATCTGACGACCAGCAGTCCGAAGACATGAGCACTCTCGATGGGATGAGTGAAGAGCACGCGAATGACACCTCGGATGGCAGCCCGGCTGCGGACGTCGAACCGAGTCGCGCCGTCATCTCTGAACGTCTTGCGTACGCCGAGGTCAATGAAGAACTCGTTTACGGCTATTTCGTCTTTCCAGCCGACATGCTCGACCCGTTGCCGGCCGTCGTCATGATTCACGAGTGGTGGGGCCTGAACGACAACGTCAGAGCGATGGCCGATCGCCTCGCAGCGGAGGGGTATATCGTCCTCGCGGTCGACATGTTCGACGGCAACGTCGCGGAAACACCGCCAGAGGCACGCGACCTGATGAAACGCGTTATCGACGATCCTGATATCGCGGTCGAGAACCTGCAGCAGGCGCTGGCTTTTGTGTCGGACACGGCGGGTGCACCGGCGGTCGCAACGCTAGGCTGGTGCTTCGGCGGTGGCTGGTCGCTGAACGCGGCGATGGAGTTCCCCGGTGAGATCGACGCCACGGTCATGTACTACGGCCAGGTCACTGACGACACCGACAGACTTTCCGAAATCGAATCGCCAATCCTGGGGCTTTTCGCCGCAGACGACCGCGGCATCAAAGTTCAGGACGTGCGCGCGTTCGAGTCCGCTTTAAATGTTCTCGACAAGCCGGCGGACATTCACATCTACCCGGACGTCGGACACGCCTTCGCGAATCCGACGGGGAATCGCTACAACGAAGCGGCAGCCAACGACGCATGGCAGAAAACGCTCGCGTTTCTCGATGCCGAACTGCGAGGCGACCCGGGGCGCTAATCAGCGGCACATTGACGTGCCGGGTAGCCGGACAACAACATGATTCGACGCGCAATCCAGATCACCTACAAGATGGCGCGTCGTATCGTCGTTTTCGTGGTCGGATTTACCGTACTGATCGTCGGTGTCGTCATGATCGTGACGCCGGGTCCGGCTTTCGTCGTCATCCCGGTTGGGCTTGCGATTCTGAGTATTGAGTTCGCGTGGGCGAAGATGTGGCTGTCCCGCGTGCGCAAGAGCATTTCGGACGGAAGCTCCAAGATACGAGGCAAACGTGCGCAGGACCGCCGGGAACAAGCCGAGAAATCGCACGAGGAATAAAAAAAATCAGGCGCCGGAGCTGAAACTGGTTATTCGCCGTTCCGATCTGGATCGGACTCCGGCGCCTGCATACGGCACAGGGGGTGCCGTCGGACCTTACAGGTCCTCGAAAAGCCGACCGGTGAAACCGGTCGACTGGCGGACGACACTGGCGTTATTCAAGGGGGAGAGAATCGCCAACGTCGCCCAAGGGGGTTCATATCAGTCGAGCGAACTCAACTGACGGGGAGTGCACCTCCATGTGATGCACCGACGACAATTGCGAATGCAATAAACAGCATTGTCGCTGCCGCAATCGTCGTAATGTGTCTCCAGGTCTGGGCTTTCACAACAAAATCCTTTTCAAGTCGCGCCAAAACAAAAGCAATTTCCCTAAAGCATGTTGCGTGCCAACTCTGAAAAACAATTTGAAATCAGTTAGTTATTCAAAACCAATGAATAACGAAATTCCGTAATTAACGAAAAATCGTGACTTGCCTACGAAATTCCGTAAGCTCGCCGCATGCAAAGCGATTACCAGTGGCTGTTCCGGCGTTCCCCGTCGATGGCGACGTCGATTGACGAGGACGGTCGCTTCCTCGACGTCAGCGATTCCTTCGCGGATCGACTGGGCTACACGCGCGAAGCGCTGATCGGGCGCGCGCCCGAATCATTCATGACGGAAACCAGTGCTCGGCGCATCGTCGATGAGCTGCGACCAGCCTTGAGACGCACGGGCAAGCTGGAACGCAAGCCGGTGACCTTCGTGACCGCTGACGGTGATGCGATTGCCTGTGTCACGAATGCGGTGATCGAGTACGGGGCCGACGGTGACTACGTGCAGACGATCGCCGTGTACCAGGAGGTGTCAGAGGAAGCGAAGACGAATTTCAAATACCGCGACCTCTATCGACTGACACCGGCAATGCTCCATACCCTGGACGCTGACGGACGCCTGGTCACCGTCACCGACCACTGGTTGCAAAAACTTGAGTATGCGCGCAGCGAAGTCATCGGTCGCCCGGTCGCCGAGTTTTTCAGCGACGAATTCCGCGAGCAGCTGACCGAAAAAGCATTCCGCGAACGAATCACGCAGGGCGAATTCAACAATGTCGAGTGCCAGATGGTGACGCGCAACGGCCAGGTGCTCGACATCCTGATGTCAGCAATCGCGCACCGCGACGAGCAAGGCAAGTTGCAACGCCTGCTCGTCGCATCGAAGGACCTCACACAACGCAAAAATGCGGAGCGCGAGCTCGTGCGAACCCTGGAGGAGAATGCCCGTCTGCGCGAAGAGCTCGAACGCGAGCGCGACTTTCTGCGCGAAGAGGTTAACGAGGCGCTGAACTTTGGACCGATTGTCGGTACCAGCCCGAAACTGATGAAGACGCTGCGGCAGGTCGACGCCGTCGCGAGAACCCCTGCGAGCGTTCTGTTGCTCGGCGAGTCCGGCGTCGGAAAAGAGTTGATCGCCCGCGCCATTCACGCAGCCAGCGAACGCGGCGACGGCCCGCTCGTCAAGGTCAACTGCGCCTCGATTCCGACCGAGTTGTTCGAAAGCGAATTCTTCGGCCACGTTAAAGGCGCTTTTACTGGTGCCTACAAGGATCGCGTTGGCCGTTTCCAGCTCGCCGACGGCGGCAGTATTTTTCTCGACGAGGTTGGCGAGATTCCGCTCGAGCTGCAGGGCAAGTTGCTACGCGTCCTGCAGGAGTCGGAGTTCGAGCGTGTCGGCGAAGACGTCACGCGGACGGTCGATGTCCGGGTCATTGCCGCGACGAATCGCGATCTAGACGCACTGATCGAGTCAGGCGAGTTCCGCGAAGATCTCTACTACCGTTTAAGCGTCTTCCCGATAGACGTTCCGCCTCTTCGCGAGCGCGGCGACGACGTTGTGCGTCTCGCCCAGGAATTTCTGAGGCAAACCTGCAAGGCGTTTGGTCGTGAACAGATGTCGTTGACCCGCGCGCAGGCGGAAACACTGAGACGATACAACTGGCCCGGCAACGTTCGCGAGCTCAAAAATGTGATCGAAAGAGCAGTCATTCTGTCGCGCGGCAAGACCTTGCGTCTCGACCTGTCGATGCCGGATGATTCAGCCACGATCGACCCGACCCCAACAACCCCGACGGATGATGATGTGCTGACTGAAAATGCATTGCGCGCGCTTGAAATCGACAACACCAAAAAGGCGCTCGCGCGCACGAACTGGCGGGTGTCAGGCAGTGGCGGAGCCGCTGAACTGCTCGGCGTGCGTCCGACGACGCTCGCAGACCGAATGCGTAAATGGGGATTGAAGAGGCCGACCACGTGATCCGTAGTCCAATGCGTCTGAGCGTCTGCCTTTTTGCGATTCTGCTGCTGCCCGTCGTACAGGCAGACGAGCTGCCCTTTGGAGTGCGATCGGTATTGAACCTGCGTGACATTCCGGAATCGGCGATCAGCATCCATGTCACGGATCTCGAAACCGGCGAGATCATCCTCAGTCATCTCGACGACGTCCCGCGTAACCCCGCGTCGACAATCAAGCTCTACACGACATTGGTCGCACTCGATGTGCTCGGCCCGGCGTACACGTGGAAAACCGGGCTCTATGCCCGCGGCGAAATCAAGGACGGCGTCCTCGACGGCGATCTGCTGCTCAAGGGCAAAGGCGACCCCTTCCTCGTAACGGAGCGCGTCTGGCAGATGCTGCGGGAGCTACGTCGACGAGGCGTCCGCGAGATTACCGGCGACCTGCTGATTGATGACACCTACTTCGACGTCGCCGATTCCGATCCCGCCGCATTCGACAGGCAACCGTTACGTGCCTACAACGTGACGCCGAGCGCCGTGCTGATGAATTTCAAAGTCGTGCGCTTTGGCTTCGAGCCGGACGACGATGGTACCGGCGTGCGCATCCAGGCGGAGCCGCCGCTCGACAATCTTTTCATCGACAATCGTCTGCGGATCGTTCGCGGACATTGCCGCGGATTCCAGCGCGGCATCAGCGTCGACGCCAACTCGTCAGTTGACCGCATGATCTTCAGCGGCTCGTTTCCGTCGGGTTGCAAACGCTACTCGATGAGTCGGACTGCGCTCGATCACCGCCGTTTCGCCTACGGGCTGGTGCGGTCGCTGTGGGAAGAATTGGGTGGCAGCATTGGCGGCACCCTGAAACAGGGCGTCGCCACGGAAGAAGAGGAGCCGCTGTTCGAGTTCCGGTCGCTGCCGCTCTCGTCGGTGATCACACGCGTCAACAAGTACAGCAACAACGTCATGGCGAGACAGTTGCTCTACACGCTGTCCGCGGAAGACAACGAGCCACCCGGCACGGAGCAGGGTGGTCTGAAGGTCATCCACGACTGGCTTGCCGCACGTGCGCTGAAATCCGAGGGCTTTGCGATGGAGAACGGCTCCGGCCTCTCGCGCGCCTCGCGCCTCAGTGCCGCGGAATTCGGCGCGCTGTTGCGCTACGCGTGGCGGCAGCCGTACATGCCGGAGTTCGCGGCCTCGATGGCAATCACAGGTCTTGATGGAACGGCGCGTCGGCGGCTCGACGATGCCGACATTCGCGGATACGCGCACCTGAAGACCGGCTCCCTGGATCACGTCTCCGCGATCGCTGGCTACATGCAGTCAGCTTCGGGTCGTCGATTCTCGGTTGTCATGCTCCAGAACTATACTGACATACAGCGCGGGCCCGGCGACGAAGGGCACATCGCGTTGCTGAAATGGCTGTACGAGCAATGAGGAGGAGCGAGGCCTCCCGCGACAGTGCTAAGCTTCGGTTTTTGATCGTGGCAAGACCATGCGCTACCTGATTGTTCTGCTTCTTCTCGCCGCTGCGGCGGCCAACGCCGAAACGGCCTACGTTACCGACACGCTGCGTCTCGGACTGCACCAGGCCGAGGATACGAGCGATCGTGCCTTCCGCACGCTGGAAAGCGGGCAGGAAATGGAGGTGCTTTCCCGTACCCGCCTGTACGCGCGCGTGCGCCTGCCGGACGGGCAGGAGGGCTACGTCAAAGCCGCCTACCTGGTCGATGAGAAACCGGCGAAACTGGTTGTTGCAGAAGAGCGGGCGGAGCAGCAGCGCCTGCGTGACGAACTTGAAAATCTTCGTGCGAGTTTCGCCCAGCCGGCAGAAACGATTTCGCGACTCGAGAACGACGTCAGCGAACTCGAGTCGGCGCTCACCGAGTCACGCGCCGCGGCGAGCGCAGCGGAGGAAGAGCTCGAGCGTATCGAGCAGCAGCAGGAACTGTATCGCTATAGCCTGCCTTATCGTTGGGTTGCAGGTGCCGTTGCCGTCTGCCTGATCGGCGGCTTCCTGCTCGGGCTCTGGTGGTTCGACATGCGCAGCCGTCGCCGTCACGGCGGGATTCGCGTTTACTGACTTCTTTGGAAGTCGCGCTCAGGCCGCGGCGTTTTCAGATCCAACGCAGCCGCTTCGGTGCGGCAGGTCCGCGCCGTCGAACAGCGCGTTGACGTCGTCCTGGTTTTTAGCCGTCTGGACTTTCTTCAGATCGTCGTCGCTGACGTGTTCCGCGAACAGCTTGATGAAGTCGCTCATGTAACGACGCAGGACTGCGTCTCGACGAAAACCGATCCACGTCGTGCTGACCGGAAAGAGACCGCTCGCATCAATGGCGACGAGATCGTCGCGGTCGCCGCACTCGTCCGCCATGCTGGCCACGATTCCCACACCCATACCCATGCGGACGTATGTCTTGATCACATCTGCGTCGCGCGCCGTGAAAACGACGTCGGGCTCGAGGCCCTCTGATTCGAAAGCGCGCTTCAGCGATGATTGCCCGCCGAAACTGAAGACGTAGCTGACCAGCGGATACTGTGCGAGATCTTTCAGTGACAGTTTTCGATCAAGCTTCGTAAGCTCGTGACTTTTCGGAACGATGATCGTGCGTTCCCAGCGGTAGCTTGGAATCAGCACGAGGTCTTCGAAGAGATGATGCGATCCGGTGGCGATCGCAAAGTCGATCGAATTTGCCTCGATCATGTCCGCGATCTGCTCCGAGGTGCCCTGATGCAGGTTCAGGCTGACGCGCGGGTAGCGTTCGCGAAAGGCCTTGATGATATCGGGCAGGACGTAGCGCGCCTGCGTGTGCGTTGTCGCGATCGACAGCGAGCCTTCCTGCTCTTCGTAAAAATCCGATGCGAGCGTCCGGATGTTTTCGACTTCCTGCATGATGATGCGGGACCGTTCGATGACCTGGTGTCCCGCCGGCGTAATTTCCGAGAGGCTTTTGCCCTTCCGTGCGAACAACTGCATGCCGAGTTCTTCCTCGAGCAGTTTGAGTTGCTTACTGACGCCGGGCTGCGATGTATACAGGCGCTCTGCTGCCGCGGTGATATTCAATCCGTTATCAACGATCGCGAGCAGATACTTCAGTTGTTGTAGTTTCATTGCCCGTTTAAATCCCCTTGCGCCAGAATTTGACTCGCAACGAATTTAATCGTTCAGGTCATCCTCAAAAATTCTATTCAGAGCCGATTATATAACGGCACGGCATATGCGCAGACGAAGCGAATCTTTTCCGTCCGCGGCATTCGCCGATAGGCTGCGGTTTTTGTGCAGCCTGCTGCCAGTCGTGTGGCATCTGCTATAACTGCGGGACTCAATAAGAAGAAGGTCGAAATCATGATCTACGAATCCATACTCGACACGATCGGGAAGACACCGGTCGTGCGCCTCCAGCGGCTCGGACCGGACCACGTCACGCTGTACGTGAAGGTCGAGTCATTCAACCCGATGGCATCGGTCAAGGATCGGCTCGCCTTTGCCATCATCAACGACGCGGAGCGACGCGGTGAACTGTCGCCCGGGCAAACCGTTGTCGAAGCGACGTCCGGCAACACCGGAATCGCGCTCGCAATGGTGTGCGCGGCGAAAGGCTACGGATTTGTTGCGGTGATGGCGGACTCATTCTCAGTCGAGCGCCGCCAGATCATGCGCGGACTTGGTGCGAAGGTGATCCTGACGCCGGCTGCAGAGCGCGGCTCCGGGATGGTGGCGCGCGCGGAAGAGCTCGCGAAGAAACACGGCTGGTTCCTCGCACGCCAGTTCGAAAATCCCGCGAACCCCGCCTACCACGCCAGCACGACCGGCCCTGAAATCTTGAGCGATTTCGCCGGACGCAGGCTCGACTACTTCGTGACCGGCTACGGTACCGGCGGGACGATGACCGGCGCGGGCAGGACGA
Organism: uncultured Gammaproteobacteria bacterium; assembly: GCA_963922215.1. Lineage (GTDB taxonomy): Bacteria > Pseudomonadota > Gammaproteobacteria > Steroidobacterales > Woeseiaceae > UBA1847. The sequence continues at coordinate 8,928 of CAWUHY010000029.1, forward strand.
TCAAGAGTGCGCGTCCCGATATCCGAATTGTTGCAACGGAGCCTGCGGCGGCACCGCTGCTCGGTGGTGGTGACTGGAGTCCGCACAAGATCCAGGGCTGGACGCCGGATTTCATTCCGGACGTCCTGGATCGCGAAGTCTTCGACGATTTGCACACCGTCACCGACGAACGCGCAATCGAAGTCTCGCGGGCGCTCGCGGCGAAAGAAGGAATCTTCACTGGCATCTCCGCGGGAGCGACGCTGGCGACGGCTCTCGATGTCGCGGAAAACGCTGACAAAGGTTCGGTCATTCTCGCGATGCTGCCGGATACGGGCGAGCGCTACCTATCGTCGCCGCTGTTCGAAGGTGTCAACGAAGGCTCTGACGACGAGTGGCTTGAGTCGCTGTAGCGACAAGAGCCGGTAGCTCGCTTTCTTGAGCGCCGGGTAAAGACTGGTCTGAGAGATCAGTCACACAAGTAACCGAGTCGCACTGGCATGCTGGGGGCTGCTTTTAAAGACAGGCAGGCGGAGTGCACCAGGGCTCGCAGGAAACGGGTTTCGTTCAAAGCGCGACCGGGGATCTTCTCCGCTCGCTCGTGCCGCGCGCCCAGTCCTTTTCTGTGTTCGACGTCGCGGGCAACTGTGTCTGGGCAAGCGACGGCGTCGACGATAATGAGCTCGATGAGTTTGTCGGTGATCTCCCGGGAGACGCGTTTCGCGATGGCAGCGCCGAAGAGGGTTACGTGCGGCGCACCCTGTCATCGGGGCGGACCGTACTTGCGCTGCCGATTGCTGCAGAAGGTGGCATCCAGCGCGGGTTGCTGGTCGTTCTCTTTTCGCGCAACGAAGGCAAGTCCTCCGCATTTAACCCGAGCCTGATACACGGCATCCTGAAGCCGGCCGTTCAGACGATGGCGGACAGCGATCGGCTCGCGATCGAGCAAAAGCGTGCCGTTCAGCAACAGGAATTGCTGCTGTCGGAACTGCGCCTCGTCTACGAAGTGGACGAACGTGTCCACGGTTCGTCACGCAGCCACAGCGGGCTCGCGCACCTTGTCGGGCGCAGCGGACGATTCCTCAAGATCGCCTACAGCGTGCTTCTGATTCCTGGCAAGCGTATCCGAATCAGCGCAACGCATTCGAGCTGGAAAGGCGTCAACCGGCGGGTACTGGATCGCTATCTCATCGATCACATGATGCCCAAGCTCGACGGCCGCCAGCATCCGGTTGTTTTCGAGATTCCGCCGATGGCGGATGCGGGCGGCGCATCGGCGCAGGGTTACCAGACGCTCGTCTGCCCGATTGTCGATCGCCACGGCACCGTCGAAGGCATCCTCGCGCAGCTCGGACGCGTCGATGGCGAGCCCTTCGAGGACAGCCACCGCTCACTGATGGCGCATATCGCGCGTAAGGTCGAGTATGTTGTCGAGCAGTCCTACGACGCGATGACCGGCCTGATGAACCGTCGCGGTTTCGAGGCACAGCTCGCAGAGTCTTTGAAAGACCTCGGTGAGGACGTCGATCGGCATCAGTTGCTCTACCTCGATCTCGACAACCTTGCACTGGTCAATGACCGTTTCGGTCGCGATGCGGGCGACGAGGTCGTACGCCGATTCGCATCGATGATCAGCGAGGACCTGCCGACCACGGCAGTCCAGTCACGTTACACCGGCGACGATTTCTGTATTTTGCTGACCAAAGCCGGCGAGGACGACGCCGTCACGCTTGCGGAATCGATACGGACGCGCTGCGAAAAGCTCCGCTATCTCGAAGGCGATACCAGCCTGCAGATTACAACGAGTATCGGTATCGCCGAATTCTCCAATGCGTCCGACGATGTTGGCCAGGTCCTGACCTCGGCGAGGCTCGCCTGTGAAGCAGCGAAGGAGCACGGGCGCAACCGGATCGAGGTTTACGATCTCAACAACCAGAGCATGATCCGTCGCTACGATGACATGAACCTTGTCGCCGAGGTCCAGCGAAATCTCGACAATGACGGCTTCACGCTGATGGCACAGCCGATCGTTCGTCTCGACGAACCCGGCGGCGAGCCGCGCTACGAAGTGCTGCTGCGCATGCGGGACAACGACGATGAGTCCGTGCCGACAGCTTCGTTCTTCTCCGCAGCCGAGCGCTACCAGCTGATGCCGCAGATCGACCGTTGGGTCGTGTCGAACACGCTTCGTATCATCGCCGAGCACCGGGACGAAATCGAGGCGCTTGGAGCCACGTTTTCGATCAATCTCTCCGGGCAGTCGCTGTCCGACGACAACATGCTGAAGTTCGTGCTCGACGAAATTGACGCCGCAAACATACCCGCGGCGATGCTCGGCTTCGAAGTGACGGAATCTGCTGCTGTGGCCAACCTTAAGAAAGCGCAGCGATTTATCGATGAGCTACATCGCGTCGGTTGCCACATTTCGCTCGACGATTTCGGCGCGGGACTGAGCTCATTCGCCTACCTCAAAAACTTCCGCGTCGATACATTGAAAATCGACGGCAGTTTCGTGCGTGACATCGTCGATAATCGAATCTCGGAATCGATGGTCGCCGCTATCACTGAGGTTGCGCGCGTCATGGAGCTTGAGACCGTCGCCGAGTACGTGGAGTCGGAGGAAATCCAGGAGCTCGTGCAGCGGCTCGGCGTGACCTGCGCCCAGGGGCATTACGTCGGCAAACCGGAACCGCTCGAAACTGTTGCGACTGCGGAGCCATCTCCCGCGGTGAGCGCTCAGAACTAGCGGGCAGACTGGTAAATCCAGCCCGAATTACCAGCTACCAGATTTCCGCAGCGAGTCCCGCGGCCATCGTCATGCCGAGCTCGCGGCATTCGTCCAGCCTTGACGGGTCGAAATCTCCGGCGATGAGCACGGCATCCTGCACTTCGCGGACGGACAGTCCGTTAAGAATGCGTCGCATGCTGGATAGCGCGCCCTGGCCATCGTTACCCGCACGGACAAACAGCGCGAAAGGCTTGCCGTCGACTTTGCCTTCACAAGGGTAGTAGCTGCGGTCGAGAAAAACCTTCATCGCCCCGCTCATGTAGCCGAAATTTTCGGGCGTCCCGAGAATAAAGCCGTCGCACCATTTGAGGTCGTCCGGGCCGGCATCGAGCGCTTCGCAGACGCGAACGTCGACCCCGTCGAGCTCATCGTCCCCGGCGCCGGCGATGACCGCCTCTGCCATTTGTTCAGTCGTACCGGACTGTGAGTGATAAACGATCAGGAGCTTCTTCGTCATGCGGTCGAGTTTAACGTCACGATTGTGAACGCACCGCTGTTTTCGTCCAGAATAGCCGGATGCTCGACAATCAGGTGACAAGCCTCCCTGCACCGCTGCAGCCGGACGTCTCACGCTGGCTCGCTGAATTCCAGCGGCGACACGGCAGCGACGTACTGTCCGGAAACTTCGGACAGGAAGTCCTGAAGGTCTCGGCTGCGAGCGAATTCTGCGCTGGTGTTTTCCTGCGCGACTGGAAGGAGCTCGACTTCGCTGAGCCTTTCGATACCGCATCGTTCAAGGCCGCAGTCTCGGAGCAAGTGGCCGGCAACCCCGAGCGTGAATTGCGTCGCCTGCGCCGACGCGCGCATTGCCACCTTGTTTTCGACGAGCTGACCGGGCGAGCGTCGACTGAGCAAACGCTTGTCTGTCTGTCCGAAGTCGCGGAGTGCCTCATCGACAGCGCACTTGGTGTCGCGCGCGAACGGGTCGCCGAGCGTTTCGGTGAACTCGTAGACAGCTCGGGTAAGCCAATTCCAGTACTCGTTATCGGCATGGGAAAGCTCGGCGGTCGGGAGCTGAATTTTTCGTCGGATGTCGACCTGATTTTCGCCTGTATGCGAGAGGGTAGCAGCGACGGGAGACGCGCTTTGACAGCCCTCGAGTACGCAGCGCGTGTCGTCCAGCGACTCGTGCCGCTGCTCGATGACATGACTGAGGATGGATTCGTGTTTCGGGTCGACGCACGACTTCGGCCGTTCGGCGACAGCGGTCCGCTGGTTTGCAACGGTGCCGCGCTCGAGTCCTACCTCCTAAATCACGCGCGCGTCTGGGAGCGCTACGCCTGGGTCAAGGCGCGCTGCATCGGCCGTGCCGCCGAGTCGGACGACGCGGATGAGCTGTTCGACGAACTGATCCGGCCGTTCGTCTACCGCCAGTACCTCGACTACGGCTTGCTGGACGAACTCCGCGAACTGCATCGCCGGATCCGTGCCGAGCACGAAGGGCGCGAGCAGGACATCAAGCTCGGTCCGGGCGGCATTCGGGAGATCGAATTCATTGTGCAATCGCTGCAGTTATTGCGCGGCGGTGTTCGGACCGAGCTGACCACGCGATCGCTGCTGGCGGCACTTGCCCACCTTCGCGGCACGCAGGAGTTGCCCGAGGACACAGCGGATCGCCTTCGGGATAGCTATCTCTTCCTGCGTCGCCTCGAGAACTTTATCCAGGCGCGCCGGGACCGACAGGTGCACGCATTGCCAGCCGATGACAAAGACCGCGCCGCACTCGCACTCGCGATGGGGTTCGATGACTGGCCGACTCTCAACTCAGGAATTGAGACCGTTCGAGAATTCGTCTCCGGACTGTTTTCGGCATTTGCCTACCGCGCGCAGGAAGCTGACACGACCGCGGCGCTGCTGTTCGAGCGCGGCGGTACGGTTGAGGAATGGGCGACGGCAATCGAAGCAGAGGGAGTCGCCGATGCCACGGCAGTTGCCGAGAAGCTCAAGCGTTTTCGCGAGGCCTGCGACGAGCGGCGCATAACGAACGATGCGATGGAGCGGCTGACCGTTCTGATCCCGTTGTTGGTCAGCGAGTTGTCGACGATCGCGGATCCAGCGCGCGCATTAAAGCGCATCATCAAGATTCTTGAAAAAGTCCTGCGCCGCAGCGCCTATGTCGCGCTGCTCTACGAAAACCGTGACAGCCTGCGCCGCCTCGTTACGCTGGCGGCCAAAAGCCAGTACATCGCCGACCAGGTAGCACTGTATCCCGCGCTGCTCGACGAGCTGCTCGATCCGCGCCTGTCGAGCAAGGAATTTTCGCGGGATCGTTTTCTCAAGCTCCTCCGGAAGGACGTCTCGACCATTGACGCTGAAGATGACGAGGCGCACACAGAGTGCCTCGCACGATTCCAGCGGCAGAATCTGTTTCGGATCGCCGTCGCCGATGCGAGCGACGATCTTCCGCTGATGAAGGTCAGCGACAGTCTCACGTGGCTGGCCGAAAGCGTCCTCGATGTTGCGCTGCAGCAGGCCTGGGCCGACGTATCGGAGCGCTTTGGCGCTCCGTGCTACACGATTGACGGTGAGCGTCGCGATGCGCGCTTCTGCATCGTTGCCTACGGCAAGCTGGGTGGACTGGAGCTCTCCTACGGCTCCGATCTCGATCTCGTATTTCTCCACGACTCGCGCGGTGAAAGCCAGCTCACGAACGGCGAGCGCTCCGTCGACAACGGGCTGTTTTTCGCGCGCCTCGTGCGCCGACTGCTGCACATCCTGACGACTCGCACCTCGTCCGGCGTTCTTTACGAGATCGACACCCGCCTGCGCCCCAGCGGGCGATCGGGCTTGCTCGTTTCCGGCATCGACGCGTTCGAGCGCTACCAGCAGCAAGATGCCTGGACCTGGGAGCACCAGTCGCTGCTGCGCTCGCGGTCCGTCTCAGGCGACGCCGGACTCATGGACGCCTTCGAGCAACTTCGGAAAAAGGCACTTGCAAACTTCGTCTCAGCGGACAAGTTGCTCGACGACGTCGTCAGCATGCGCGCCAAAATGAAAAAAGAACTCGATCGCTCGACGTCGGAACGCTTCGATCTCAAACAGGGCGACGGCGGGATCGTCGACCTCGAGTTCATCGTGCAGTATCTCTGCCTGCGGGAAGCCGCCCGACATCCGGAGGTCATCGTGTATTCGGACAACATCCGCCAGATCGAAGCACTCGCCGCAAGCGGCGTGCTGACTGCTGACGTCGCCGAACGCCTGACGACGATCTACCAGGCCTATCGCCACGTGCTGCACCGCCGCGTCCTCGACTCGCGGAAGCGGCTGGTACCGTCGAGCCTGTTCGTTGAGGAGCGACGGGATGTTCGTGAGCTCTGGGATTCGCTTCTGCGGTGATTCCGTAGATGCGGCCCGGCAGTTCAGTATAATTGGGCGTCCACCCTCCATGAGTTCGAGCCACGTGTCAGAAATATCCGGAACCGTCGATCAATCCCTGATTCCCGCGAATGCGCAGCACCGCTACGGCGTGCGGCCAGCGGACCTGCCACTGTCCTGCCCGATGCCCGGCATGTACCTGTGGAATTCGCATCCCAAGGTCTACCTGCCGATTGAGGCGACGGGCGAGGCGAAGTGTCCGTACTGCGGCGCGTCCTACGTCCTGGAAGACGCGTCCTCGTGACTGAAGTGCGCGTTCAGCGTAACGGCCTGGTTGGCCGATGATCATCGTCACCGGCGGCGCCGGATTTATCGGGAGTAATCTCGCCGAGACGCTGATCCGGCAGGGGCACGAAGATGTCGTCGTCGTTGACGACCTCACGGACGGCCGGAAATTCATCAACATCCGCGACCTCGAGATCGCTGACTATCTCGACGGCGCCGACTTTCTAGGCCGCGTGCAGAACGATGACAGTTTTCTGCGCGGCGTCACCGCAGTCCTCCATCAGGGCGCCTGCTCCACGACCACCGAGTGGAATGGTCGTTACATGATGGAAAACAACTACGAATTCTCAAAGCAGCTCCTGCACGCCTGCGAGGAACACGGCATCCCGTTCATTTACGCGTCGTCGGCGGCCGTTTATGGCGCATCGCCGGAGTTCAGCGAGCAGCCGCCGAACGAAAAGCCGCTGAATGTTTACGGCTATTCGAAGCTTCAGTTCGACCGCTATGTGCGCCGGCAGTCGCTGACGACGCAGGTCGTCGGTTTGCGCTACTTCAACGTTTACGGACCGCGAGAGCAGCACAAGGGATCGATGGCGAGCGTCGCGTTTCATTTCAACAACCAGCTCGCCGACGATGGAGAAGTTCGACTCTTCGAGGGAAACGACGGCTACGGCGACGGCGAACAGCAGCGCGACTTTGTTTACGTGCAGGACGTCTGCGATGTGAACCTGTGGTTCCTGGGGCATCGCGACGTTAGCGGCGTTTTCAACTGCGGCACGGGGCGCGCACAGACCTTCAACGACGTCGCGAACGCAACCATCAAGCGGCGCGGCGACGGACGCATCACCTACATCCCGTTTCCCGATCACCTGAAGGGCGCCTATCAGAGTTACACGCAGGCCGACCTGTCCGCGCTGCGCGAGGCCGGCTGCGACACCGTGTTCCGCCCGGTGGAAGAGGGCGTTCCCGCCTATCTCGACTGGCTCGCCGACCAGCAGGGTGGCTGAACAGGCAGCGCTCTTCGTCGGTCCGTCCTGGGTCGGCGACATGGTCATGGCGCAGTCCGCGTTTCGTCTCTACAAAGAGGCCAATCCCGATGTCGCGATCGACATCATCGCACCCGGCTGGTCCCTGCCGATCGTCGACCGGATGCCGGAAGTGCGGCGCGCCCACGCGCTCGACACCGCGCACGGAGAGTTCGGCTGGGGGAAGCGCCGCGCGCTCGGGAATCAGCTCAAAGCGGAAAACTACACCCACGCAATCATCCTGCCGCGCTCGTTCAAATCGGCGCTGGTTCCGTGGATGGCCGGCATCCCGAAGCGCACCGGGTTTCGCGGCGAGTCGCGATTCGGGCTGATCAACGACGTTAAACCCTTCGACCGTTCCATACTCGACCAGACCGTCAAGCGCTTCGCCGTCCTCGCAACGGATGAGGATGTTCCGCCGGCATCGCTGCCGCAGCCTCGACTCCGTGTGTCGGAGGAGGCGCAGCAACGTCTTGTCGAGAGTTTGAATCTCCGACGTGATCTTCCAGCTGTTGCCATGATGCCGGGTGCAGAATACGGCCCGGCAAAATGCTGGCCGCTCGACTATTACACGGAACTTGCCGCCGGACTGATCGAGCGTGGCCGCACCGTCTGGGTTCTTGGTTCGAAGAAGGACCGGCCCGCAGGCGAGGCAATCGCAACAGCGCACCCCGAAGTTCGCAATCTCTGCGGCGAAACCTCCCTCGTTGATGCCGTCGACGTGCTCGGCATGGCCGAAACGGCTGTCAGCAACGATTCCGGCCTGATGCATGTTGCAGCAGCCGTTGGCTGCCACGTCCACGGAATCTACGGCTCATCGTCACCGGCATTCACGCCGCCACTGACCGATCGCCGTAACATTCACTATCTCGATCTCGACTGCAGTCCCTGTTTCGAGCGGGAATGTCCGCTGGGTCACCTGAATTGCCTCAAAAACATTCAGCCAAGGGATATTTTGTCGGTAATTGCATCGAAATAGCATTGATCGTGTCATTGCTATATCGACTCACCGGCACAATTGCGCCAGACGGCGGAAAATCCTGACATTCCGGCCCGGTTTCGCCGCAAAATCGATTAAATTGCTGGAAAGTTCCGTAAAAATCGTTAAATAGCAGCAATCAAGCATATATCGTGTTTTTTTTGGCTTTCTGCGTCCAATCGGGCGCTCAAACCCCAAACAGTCCCTTTGTCCTTTCGACTATTTGCTGGTTATCGCGTCTATTCTGCTTCGAACGTCGTCGATCGTGACGAAATTCATCGCATCGGCGTGTCGAATGCGCTGGCCCCAGCGCAACGTGTCGACGTCGCGATTCAAAAACGCCCTCGCGGCGTCCGGGTAGCGGTCCACGATGGTCGCGGACGAGAGGTACGGACCGGTGCGTTTCGGATTGGATGTCGCATACAGGCCGACAACCGGCGTGCCGACTGTTGTCGCCATGTGCGCCGGGCCGCTGTCCGGGCAGATGACGAAGCGGGCGCCGTCGATCAGCGCAAGCAGCGTCTTGAGGTCTGTCTTGCCAACCCGGTTCTCGGCGCTGGTCATCGCTGCGATACGTTCGCCGTAGTCGCGCTCTGTGTCCGTGCCGCCGCCGGTCACGACGACCTTGAGACCTTTTTCGTCTTCCAGGTACTGGACGATCTCGATGTAGCGCTCAACTGGCCAGTTGCGAAAATTTCGGGCGCGATCGCTGCTGCATGGGCTGATCAGTACGTAGTCGCCATCGACCGATGCTTTTGCGCGCATCTCATCGTTTAAAGGAATGTCCCAGCGCAGCGGCGTCTCACTCGCACCAATTGCCGTCGCAAATCCCATCATCGCTTCGAGCGCATGTTCGCGTGCGTTAGCCGGAATGCGCGCGTTCGTAAAAAGCCACTGAAAGTCTTTTGCGCGGGCTTTGTCGAAGCCGAGCCGAAGCGGTGTTTGCAGAGACGGGTACAGCCAGTTCACTCGAAACGAGGCGTGCATACACAGCGCCGCGTCAAACTGGCGATCGCCAAGCTGCGCGCGCACATCCGCATAGGCGCGGCGACCTCTTCGCTTGTCGAAAACGACAAGCTCCACGCCGTCGATGCCGTCCATCAGCGTGGCTTCTGTTTTACCGATGATCCACGTTATGCTTGCGTCCGGCCAGTTGTCCTGCAGTCGGCGGACGACGGCAAGCGCATGACAGGTGTCGCCAATGGCGGATAGCCGAACGACGCACAGTTTCTCTGGTTTCCGGTCTAGCAACAGATCTCCCTCGAGGTGCCTTTCGTGAGCGAGACAATTCTGTCCACCCCTCGCGGCGCTATCGTGTACGACACGTCGGTCATTCGACAAATCAGCGACGACTCTTTCACGCCCGAAGGCTGGCCGCACGCCGAGCCGGTGACCGGAACCCTGAACTCCAGTGGTCGCGGATCAACGCAGTTTGTCGGCAACGTCCCTCGCCAATTCGTGTTGCGGCATTTTGTTCGCGGCGGCCTGGTGGGCAAGTACATTGACGATCGATACCTCTTTCTCGGCGAGGACAGAACCCGGAGCTTTTGCGAGTGGCGTCTCCTGGCCAAACTCGTCAGCAACGGCCTGCGGGTTCCCAAACCGGCGGCCGCGCGCTACGTCCGGCACGGGCTGACATACAGCGCCGACATTATCACGGTCCGGATTCCCGACGTCGTGCCGCTGTCGCGACACATCTGCGGCCACGATCGAGACGACACATTCTGGGCGCAGCTCGGACGGCAGATCGCGGAGTTCCACGCGCATGGCGTCCTGCACGCAGACATGAATGCTTACAACCTGCAGATCGATCCGGACGGCGACTTGTGGATGCTAGACTTCGACCGCGGGCGAATTGCGTCTCCAGGGCCGTGGCAGCAAAAGACGTTGGCGCGACTGCACCGATCGCTGCAAAAGGTGCGCGGACTCGATCCGGAAGTCGTCTTTTCCGAGCGAGACTGGGACACCCTGCTCGCGGGTTACTTCGACGCGCAGCGCGAAGGCTGACGCAACAACCTTCAGACGTCGTCGAGATTGTCGTAATAGTCCGGGTAGCCGTCCGGCAGGTTCTTGAATTTCTTGTGCACCCAGAAGTACTGCTCGGGGCAGGTCATGACGTGCTCTTCCAGCAACTCGACATAGCGGCGCGTGTCCGCAACGGGATCGCCGCTCGGGAAGTTGTCGAGCGGTGGATAGATTTCGTATTCGTAGTAGCCGTCTTCGTTTCTGCGGGGGAAGAACGGCATCACGGCCGCACTTCCGAGTCGTGCGAGCGTTGAAGTTGCTGTCGTGTGCATGGACGGCACGCCGAAAAACTCGATGATTTCGGATCCCTTGCGGTCGTAGCTTTGATCCGGCGCGTACCAGACCGGCCGTCCCGACTTCAGGCTGCGGACCATCGCCTTGATGTCGCGCTTTTCGATCGTACGTGCAGCGGCGCGCTCCCGGCCGCGGCGGAGAATTTCGGTGATGAACGGGCTGCGGTTACGCCGGTAGACCGCGTCGAACTCGCCGCATTCGATCGCAAGCAGGCGTCCGCTGATTTCGAGTGTTGTGTAGTGCGCCGAGAGCAGGATGACGCCGCGACCTTTCTCGAGCTCAGCGAGCAGGTGTTCCTTGCCGCGGAGTGTGCCGATTCGCCGGTGGTGCGCGTCGCTCGCCCAGCGCGCAAGTCCCATCTCGATAATCGACATCCCGAGCGCAAGGAAATGCGCTTTCGCGAGCGCGTCACGCTCTTCAACCGTCTTGTCCGGGAAACACAGGCCGATATTGCGTCGAACGATTGCACGACGCTTACTCGCGACGGCGTGCGCGAGGCGTCCGAGCACGCGCCCGGCGGCAAGCGCGACGCGATGC
>CAWUHY010000030.1:0-20072 GCA_963922215.1 uncultured Gammaproteobacteria bacterium
TCGCACGATCAGTAATCTCGGTGCGGTGCGTCAGGCAACTGTCCATCTCGCCGTGCCCGAGCAGCGCAGTTTTGTCGGCCGTGAGACGAAAGAAGCGACGGCGTCCGTCGTCGTGCATACCTACGGCGGCGCAATGCTCGATGCACGCCAGGCGCATGCCATTTCGCAGCTCGTCGCGACGTCTGTCCCCGGTCTCGACCAAAAGAATGTAACGCTGCTTGACCAGCACGGTCGCATGCTGACGTCCGGCGAACTGACCAGTAGCGATGCGATGGCAGCGAGCCAACTCGACTACCAGATGAAGCTCGAGGAGAAGTACCGCCGCGCTGTCGAGGGCATCCTGACGCCGCTCGTCGGCTACGGGAAAGTCCAGGCGCAGGTCTCTGCCGATATCGATTTCAGTCAGCGCGAGGTAGCGCGCGAGGATTACGACGCTGCGAATGCCGCCGTCGTCAGCCGCCAGGTCAGTGAAACCAATGTCGGTACGGGCGAGTCGCCGGCCGGCGGAATCCCGGGTGCGCTGTCGAACCAGCCGCCGGAGGCCGGTGGAACGACGCCGACAGAGGCAGAGCAGGTCGCGAGCCGAAACACGTCACGCGACTCCGTCGAAAACTTCGAGGTACCGAAGAGCATTACCTACGAAAAACAGCCGGTCACGATTCGCCGTCTGTCGGTCGCCGTTCTCGTCGACGACACACCGATCGAGACCGAAGACGGTGCGGCGGCATCCGGAATTACGCCCGCCGATATCGAGCGCTTCACTGCACTCACGCGTGAGACGATTGGTATTAACGAAGCGCGCGGCGACACGGTGGTCGTCACAGCTGCGCCGTTTAGAAACGTCATCGAGGAAGAGCCGATCGAACCTCCAGCCATCTGGGAAAAACCGGTGGTTCGGGACGTCGCGAAGCAGGTACTCGGCGCTGCAGTAGTCCTTGCAATCGTCTTTGGTGTCGTACGACCGATGCTTAGCAATGTCGTGGCAAGCCATGCCGAATCCCAGTCTGCGCAGGCCGCGATTGCAGGAGCAGCAGGCGGCGGACATGCGGCACTCGCAGCACCGAATTACGACGACAAAGTCACCGCGGCCCGCAATATCAGCGGTCACGATCCGGCGCGCGTCGCGCAGGTCGTCAAGCAATGGGTAGGAGACAACCGTGGCTGAGGACCTGCTCGAAATGAGCGGCACGGAGCGCGCCGCGCTCCTGCTGATGACACTCGGTGAAGAAGAGGCGTCGCAGGTACTGAAGTTCATGGGTGCCGACGAAGTCCAGGCTCTGGGCGCAGCAATGGCCAACCTGAACACGGTCACGCGCGACACTGCGGACCAGCTGCTCGATACGTTTATCACTGACGTCGAAACGCATGCGTCATTCGGCGTCGACAATGAAACCTACATGCGCCGACTGCTGACGAATGCACTGGGCGAAGCGAAGGCTAACGCGTTTGTGGATCGCATGCTGTCGGGAAGTGGAGCGCACAGTCTCGAAGCCCTGCGCTGGATGAGCTCACGTGAAGTCATCGACATCGTCCAGGATGAGCATCCGCAGATTATCGCGATCGTCATTTCGCATCTCGATCCGGCGATTGCGGCGGACGTCGTTGGCGGCCTGTCGAAAGAAATCCAGTCAGACATCATCATGCGTGTCGCAACCCTGAGCGACATCCAGGAGTCGGCGCTGGCGGAGATCGAAACGCTGATCGCTGCGAAATCGGCGAACACCTCAGGTGGTGAATCGCGGAAGGTCGGTGGCGACAAGGTGGCTGCGGACATCGTGAATTCGCTGAAGGGCGGCCGTGGCGATGAAATCCTCGACGAGATCAAGCAGCGTGACGAAGAACTCTCGGAGCGAATCTCCGAAATGATGTTCCAGTTCGAAACACTGCTTAGCGTCGACGATGTCGGCATCCAGGCGCTGCTCCGCGAGATCTCCAACGACGTGCTCGTTGTCGCACTCAAGGGATCGGACCCGGCGGTATCGGAGAAGATTCTCGGCAACATGTCCCGCCGCGCCTCGACATTGCTGAAAGAAGACATGGAAGCGAAAGGTCCGATCAAACTGAGCGATGTCGAAACCGCGCAAAAAGAAATTCTCGAAGTCGCGCGACGACTCGCCGAGAGCGGCGAGATCAACCTGGGCCTCGACGGAGAGGTGTATGTCTGACGACGCCGCGAAAGAGGGCGCCGCCGCCTGGAGCGTACCAGCGATCAACGGCGGCGACGGCAAGGGCTATCTCACCGCCGCGCGGCTCGAGGCGCTGCAGCAGGAGGCCTACGACGAGGCTTTCAAGAAGGGCCTCGAAGAAGGTAAAGCTGCGGCGGCCGAAGACATCAAACAGCGCTGTGAACAGCTAGACGCGCTGATGCAGTCCCTCGAGACGCCGTTTGCAGAACTGGACGAGGCGTTGGAGCAGCAGGTCGTCAAACTCGCGATGGCGGTGGCGCGACAGCTTTTTCGTCGTGAGATGAAGACCGAGCCCGCACACGTGATCGGCGTCGTGCGCGAGGCGATCCAGCTTCTGCCCGCGACGAGCAGCAGCGCGACGGTGCACCTGCACCCGGACGACGCGACGCTTGTCCGTGAGTCGCTCACGCTGACGGATGCTTCGCCGGCCTGGAAGGTTGCGGAAGACCCGCTGGTTGCTCGAGGCGGCTGCCGGGTCACGACCGAGAATTCCCTCGTCGACGCAACCGCAGAGGCGAGACTGAAGGCAGTCATTGCATCCATCGCCGGCAATGAGCGCGACTGATGGCGGTACCTGAACTCAATTGCAGCGTCCGTGTTGCGGCCGGACTTGAACGCTTTATCGACCGGGCTGAAAAAGGTTCGGAGTCAATGGTCGTCGAGGGCATGCTGCGCCGCACAGTTGGCCTCGCGATGGAGGCGGAGGGCTGCCAGGCAGCGCTCGGCGGACGTTGCGACGTACTTGCCGCAGACGGGCGCCGAATCGAAACCGAAGTCGTCGGCTTCGCCGGCGAGCGTCTGTATCTCATGCCGGTCGGGGACATGCGCGGCATCGTTCCCAACGCACGCGTCATCCCCGTATCCGGTACGCCGGAGGTAACCGTCAGCGATGATCTTCTCGGTCGCGTCCTCGACGGACGCGGCAAGCCTCTCGATGGCGGTCCGTCCATCGAGCACGGGCACAGCGTTTCGATATTCGGCGAGGCGATTAACCCGCTGAACCGCCAGCCGATTCGCGAACCGTTGGACGTCGGCGTGCGCTCGATCAACTCGCTCCTGACCATCGGTCGCGGTCAGCGCATGGGGCTTTTTGCTGGCAGTGGCGTCGGTAAGAGTATGTTGCTCAGCATGATGACTCGCAACACGACCGCCGATGTGGTCGTCGTGGGTCTCGTCGGGGAACGCGGGCGCGAGGTCAAGGAATTCATCGAGAACTCGCTGGGTGAAGAGGGCTTGCGTCGCTCAGTTGTCGTTGCGACACCGGCGGATGACACACCACTCATGCGCTTGCACGGTGCCTGGTTGACGGCCGCGATCGCAGAACATTTTCGCGATCAGGGGCAACACGTCCTGCTGCTAATGGACTCGCTGACGCGCTTCGCGCAGGCGCAACGCGAGATCGCACTCGCAATCGGCGAACCACCCGCAACGAAAGGCTATCCGCCGTCGGTTTTCGCAAAGCTGCCGCAGCTCGTCGAGCGCGCCGGCAACGGTCCGGACGGACGAGGTTCCATCACGGGCATTTACACGGTGCTCGCGGAGGGCGATGACCCGAACGATCCGATTGTCGATGCGTCGCGAGCAATTCTCGACGGCCACATTGTGCTGTCGCGAAACATGGCTGACGCCGGCATCTATCCCGCTATCGATATCGAATCCTCAATCAGCCGCGCGTTGACGAATATTGTCGACGACAAGCACCAGGAACTCATATCCCGCTTCCGGCGCCTGTACTCGGTCTACCAGGAGAATCGCGATCTCGTCTCGGTCGGCGCCTACCAGCCGGGTTCCAATCCCGAGCTCGATGAGGCTCTGCGCTTGTGGCCGAACATCGTCAATTTCCTGCGCCAGCACTTCGGCCACAAGATCTCGATGGCCGATAGCGTCGAGCAGCTGGCACGCGTTCTCGAGACAGATGCCGCGAGCGGTGCTGAAGCATGAGGTCGCGAAGCAAGAAATTCGAACGGCTCGTCAAGGTCGCCGAATCCGACGAACGGCGTTACGCCGAAATCACGGGTGCGGCGCAGCGGCACCTTAATTCCCAGAAAGAGCGCTTAAGCGAGCTGTCGCGCTACCGCGGCGAGTATTCGGAGCGGGCGGGAACGAAGCGACCGACGAATGCCGCCCAGCTCAAGGATTACCAGACCTTTCTCGATCGCCTGGACACTGCGGTTGTTTCGCAGAAACAGGTCATCCAGGAATGCGAGCGCTCGCTGGAAGCACACCGCCGGCGCTGGCAGGTGAAACGGCAGCGTCTCGACTCGCTCCAGAAAATTGCGAAACGTCTCGTGGTCGAAGACCGCCAGCTGTCCGAACGGCAGGCGCAGCGCGTTATGGACGACCGTCCTGCCACAAAACCCCGATTTTCTCGCGACGGCTAGCAGCCCCTGAAGGCTGTCAGCAGTCTGGCACGCATCTTGCTCCTATAGCGTTAGAACACACGAGGTCACGCTATGCTACCGACATTCACAAGCCTGAACGCCGACAATCCGCTGTCTGATACGGTCACCGGCAATCCGCTGAAACCCTTGTCTGCCGGGACGTCCGAGCCGACGGCAGCGTTTGCCGGCGAGCTTGCGCGCTCCGCGCTGCAGCTGAAACCCGGCGAGACAACGGAAGGCGGAGCGCTTCCGGCAAACGGCAAGCTGTTGCCGCCGGGCCTTTCGTCCGGCGAGATCCCGCCGGAGATTGCCGAGCTGCCGGCCGAGGATCTTGAGACAATCTTTGCCGACCTTGAAGATCTTGCGCGCCTGAGCGGCCGCGAACTCGATCTCGCGCCGATCCGAGCGGAGCTCCAGGGCACCGCGGACGGTGAAAGCCCGGCGCAACCCGATGTCATAGATCTGCGGGAAGGCTGGAAGGACGCAGGCACACCGGTGGCCCCGGTCCTCGTCGACTACAGCAAAGACTTTGACTTCCTGATTCCCGGCGCCGAAAACGCCGATATCGAACTGAAGGACATTTCGCTGCGCCCCGACGGCTCGTTACCGCCGGACGCGCTGGATCCGCGCGTAAAACTTCCGCCGGGCCTGAACGTGCAGCCAGCCGTCGAGGCCACGTCTGCGGTAAACATGCAGGCTACTGTCCAGGCTACGGCCCCGCCGTCAGACGGAAAGGCAGCAGCGCTTGCGGCGACGGTCGCCAGCGTGCAGTCGTCGGCCGCTGGCTCGGCGCGACGCTCGATCGATGACGGAAAAGCCGCAGCAGTGCGGCCAATGGCTGTACAGGTCGAGGAGAAACTGCTCCACGCACGCGATCTCAAAGCTCGCGAGTCCGTTCTGCCGACGGGACCGTCAACAGCTGACGGCGACAGCGTCGAACAGGTTCGCGCGCCGCTCCTGACGACCGGCTCGGTCAGCCGATTCGACGTTCTCGGCAATCTGTCCGAGGGACTCAGGCAGGATGCCGCAAGCCTGACACGCCCGGCGGCGGCTCCCGCCCAGGTCGCAGCGACAGCAGCGCCCACCACAAGTTTTCAGCCTCTGAGCAGCGATAGCGGCCTGCTGCAGAGCAGCAGCACGCTGACCGATACGCTTTCGACGTCGGTGCGCGATCCGAACTGGGGCGAACGCGTCAGTGAGCGCGTCGTCATGATGGCGAACAATCGCCTGCAGAACGCCGAGCTCCGATTGACGCCGGCTGAACTCGGTCCGCTGCGCGTCAAGGTGAGCATGGAAGACGGGCTTGCGAACGTAAGCTTCGTCGCGACGCACAGCGTCACGCGTGATGCGCTGGAACAGGCGATGCCGCGCCTCCGGTCCATGCTGGAAGAGCAGGGCATCAATCTCGGCCAGTCGTCTGTTGACGAGCAGCCGGCTGGCGGCGCCTTCGCAAACGAGGGCGACGGAGACGGCGATGCACGCGCGGAGAGCTCAGCGCGCGGGACAGACGGTGCGTCCGACGCATTTTCGGATTCCGACGAGCCTGAAACCGTGACGCGGAAACCCACCGGACTGCTCGATACCTTCGCCTGACGACACGAAGCGTACACATCTGCCCGAAACGGCCGGCGTCGGTTTTCTGACGCCGGCCGTTTTCGTTGTCGGCTTGTCGGTTTTTTGACGCCCAAGCAGGGCGATTGTGGTCGCTCAAAGTCCTTCTAAAAGACTGTTTTACATAGCGTTTTTCCACCACTGAATTTCTGGCACGTGCCTTGCATTAGCTCTGGTGACACAACCCGGAGTTCAAAACATGGCAGAGGAAACAGACAAGCAGGAAGGCGAAGAAGAGGCGCCGGCAGGCGGCGGCATGATGAAAAAACTCATCATCGCAGGCGCAGCCCTCGTGCTCGTCGGGATCGGCGCATTTGCCGGCCTTCAGTTTATGGGCGGCGACGAACCGCAGCTCGACGAAGACGGCAACCCGATCGTCGCCGAGGAAGAGCCGGTCCCCGAAGGCGACGGGCCCGCATTCTACACATCGCTCGCGCCGCCGCTGGTCGTCAACTTCAAAGACAAGTTTGGCGACGGCCATGTGATGCAGGTGTCTCTCGACATGATGGCTCGCGACCAGGCAACGATTAACGAGGTACGCGAACACATGCCGGTCATTCGGTCCGCGCTCATCCTGCTCTACAGCGGATTCATCTACGAAGACGTCTCCACCGTCGACGGCAAGCAAAAAATGCTCGACGACGGCCTGAAGACGATTCGCGACACGATGACGCGACGCATCGGCAAACCGGCGATCGAAGAAATCTACTTCACGGGACTCGTTATTCAGTAGGGCTGATCGGACATGAGTGAATCTGAAGAACAGGACGTGACGGAAGAGGCGAGCAACGAAGACGTCGCGAGCGACGTCGAGGAGCCGGTACTTTCCGACGAGGAAAAGGAAGCGCTGCTCGACGGTATCGAGAATGGCGAAATCGAAGTGCACTCCGCACAGGGACCGCGCTACGCCGAGGTCCGGGATTTCGTCATCAGCCCTCGGGCGCACATGAAAACGAACAGTTTTCCGCGCCTTGAGCTTTTGAACGGGCAATTCTCCGCGACGATGTCCAAGACCGGCGAGAAGCTGCTGAACGTTCCGTTCCGCGTGTTTCCGGGAAACATTGAGACGCTGGAGTTCGCCGAGGTTATCGAAACAGCGTCAACCGTTTCCGTCGTCCTGGATTTCGGCGTCGAACCGCTGGAGGGGAAGGCGCTGATGTTCTTCCCCAGCGATTCGGTCGCGCAACTCGTCGAAAGTTTCTTCGGCGGCAGCAGCGACAAGCCGACGTTACAGAACTCCGGTTTCTACACGGCCGGCGAGAAAGCGGTCGTGCAGAAATTCGGCGAAGAAATCGGCGAATGCCTGAAAACGACCTGGGAAAAGCTGTCACCGATTCAGCCGACGAAGCCGAAGGCGTACTTAAGCTCAGACCTGATCGAGGGCGTCGATGCCGGCACGGAAGTGATCAGCTGCTCGTTCTTCACCAAGATCAACGAGGCGGAATGCGAGTTTCGCGTGCTCTGGCCGACGGAGACGATCAAGCCGCTGATTCCGGCGCTTAAAGACCAGAAGCGCGACTCGGACCCGACGAAAGACGCCCGCTGGGCCAGCGTTATTCGTTCGAAAGTCACCGACTCGGTCGTCCGGATTTCTTCTGAAATCGCACACACGAGCATGGCGCTGCGCGACGTTGCAGAGCTTTCGCCTGGCGACATCATCGACATCGATAACCCGCGAGACAGCACCGTGTTCGCCAAATCCGTACCCGTACTGAAGGGCCTCTTTGGCGTGCACGACGGGCACTACGCAATCGAAACAACACAGTGGATCGCAGACCGCGAGAAGGCATAACAGGAAATCATCATGGAACCAGAACAGAAACAGGATGCAGCGACCGACGCGTCAGAAGCCGCGAACGACACGCCGCAGTATTCGCCCGAGGAACTCAACCAGCCGTCCGCGAACGATCCGAAAGCTGACGTCAATCTCGATCTCGTCCTCGATATTCCAGTCAACGTCTCGCTACGCGTCGGCTCGACCAATATCTCGATCCGCGATCTCGTCTCGCTCGTTGAAGGCTCAGTGATTTCGCTGGACCAGGAGGCCGGTCAGCCGATGGACGTGCTTGTGAACGGCACGCTGATCGCGCACGGCGAAATCGTCGTTGTCGATGATCGCTTCGGCGTTCGCCTGATCGACGTTGTCAGCCCCGCTGAACGAATCGAGAAACTGAACTAGAGACGATCATGCGGAAGCTTTCCTTCGCCATCCTCGTTCTGATTATCGCTGGTCCCGCGGCCGCAGAGCCGCCGGGACTTGTCGGTAGCTCCGAAGTCATCAGCATGATTTCGAGCATGTTTATAGTGCTCGCGGTCATCGTCGCACTGGGCTGGCTGTATTCACGCTCGCGGCTCGCCGTCAGCGGTCAGAAGGACGTGATTCAGATCGTCGCGACGCGCGCGCTCGGTACGAAGGAGCGTCTGATGGTGATCGATGTTGCCGGGAAACAGCTTCTCGTCGGCATGACGTCGACCAGCGTACAGACGCTGCACGTTTTCGATGAGGCCATCGACGTCGAAGAGTCGTTGCCGCCCGCACCGGCTTTTGCCGCGCGCCTCAAATCGACGTTGGGGGAGATGCGCAAATGAAACGCATCGCGCTCTTCGTCCTTCTCATGATCGCCGCCGCAGACGCGTCGGCGCAGGATCAGATCCTGTCGCTTGCGTCCGAGGCGACAGAAGGGCAGTCCTATACTCTAAGCATCCAGATTCTGGTGTTGATGACGCTGCTGACGCTCCTGCCGGCGATCATCCTGTCCACCAGCGCGTTCGTCCGCATCATCATCGTCCTTTCAATCCTGCGCCAGGCGCTCGGCACCGCGCAGACACCGCCAAACCAGGTCTTACTCGGGATCGCGCTGTTCCTGACGTTCTTCGTCATGGCCCCGGTCATCAGTGAAGTCCACACCACCGCCGCCAAACCCTACATCGACGGCGAGATCTCGGCTGACGCCGCGATCGAGACCGGTCTCAAGCCGATTCGTACGTTCATGCTGAACCAGACGCGCGAAAGCGATCTCTTGTTGTTCGCAAACATCGCGGGCCGTGACGACATCACGTCGGCGGAGGAAGCTCCCCTGTCGATCGTGATCCCGAGCTTCATGGTCAGCGAACTGAAGACCGCATTTCAGATCGGCTTCCTGATCTTCATTCCGTTTCTTGTCGTCGACCTCGTTGTCTCCAGCGTATTGATGTCCATGGGCATGATGATGCTGTCGCCGATGCTCATCTCGTTGCCGATCAAAATCATGCTGTTCGTTCTGGTCGACGGATGGGCGCTGATTCTCGGCACGCTTGCCTCGAGCTTTTTCACCTAGGAGCAGGCCCATGACACCGGAAGTCATCACCTCGATCGGACAACAGGCGCTTTGGGTCACGATGCTTCTCGCAGCACCGCTGCTCGTGTCGGCGTTGGCTGTCGGCCTGCTCGTCGGCATGTTCCAGGCGGCAACACAGATCAACGAAATGACCCTGAGCTTTATTCCCAAGCTCTTCGTCCTCGTGCTCGCACTCATTGTCGCGGGCCCCTGGATGCTCAACCTGATTATCAATTTCACCCGCCAACTGATGGAGCAGATTCCGTCATTGATCTCATGAGCGCGTGAGAGAGGAACTGAAATGAACGCACACCATGTCTATTCAAATCGCCATCCAGCCGCTGATCGAGAGCCTGACGGTTTACGTCTGGCCTTTCATTCGGATTGGGGCCTTCCTGGTCGTGATGCCACTGATTGGGGGCAGCTTTGTCCCGACCCGGATTCGGATCCTGTTCGCGGTCGTTCTGACGATGGTGATCGCCCCGATTGTTCCGGTTCCGCGCTCGTTGGACGTACTGAGTGCGGCGGGTCTGGTCACGGTGGTCCAGGAGATCGGGATCGGTCTCATCATGGGATTCTTAGTGCAGCTTGTCTTCGACGCGATCGCGCTCGGCGGGCAGGTCATCGGCATGGGCATGGGGCTGGGTTTCGCAGTCTTCATCGACCGGGCACGCGGGATCAATATTCCGGTACTTGGTCAGCTGTTCCTGATGCTGGGGATGCTGATTTTTCTCTCGCTCGATGGTCACCTGAGCATGATTCAGCTGCTCGCAGCGAGCTTTCACAATTTTCCGATCGCCGGACCG
The DNA here is from genome assembly GCA_963922215.1 of uncultured Gammaproteobacteria bacterium. Classification (GTDB taxonomy): domain Bacteria; phylum Pseudomonadota; class Gammaproteobacteria; order Steroidobacterales; family Woeseiaceae; genus UBA1847. Next base: position 10,302 of record CAWUHY010000030.1, read on the forward strand.
GGTCTTACGCTCGTGATGCTGCAGGACTTACTGCTCTGGACCGGACAGCTCTTCGTGTTCGCGCTCAAGATCGCGCTGCCGGCGATCGCATCGATTCTTGTGGTGAACCTGTCGTTCGGCGTCATGAGTCGTGCGGCACCAACGCTGAACCTGTTCGCGGTTGGTTTTCCCGTCACGATGTTATTGGGCTTCGTGGTCGTTTTCATGAACATGGGAACGATGACGGAGAACATCGCGATATTCGTTGCGGAAGCCTTGACCGCGATTTCGCAATTGCTTAGCGCCTGATCGCCGGACGACAGAAGCATGGCAGATCAGCCACAGGAAGAACGCACCGAACAACCAACTCCGAAGCGTCTGGCCGACGCGAAGAAGAAGGGCGACGTTCCGCGTTCGAGGGAACTGACGATGACCGGCGTCATGCTCGCCGGCACGAGTTGCCTCTTGCTGATGGCCGGTCCGATGGGCGGTCGAATTGTCGAAACGTTTCGCTCTGGCTTTGTCATTGAGCGGGCGTCGATCTTCGACGACCGGATGCTGGCTGTCGAACTGGCAAAAAGCATGGGCAGTGCTTTTACGAGCCTGCTGCCGCTGGCCATCGTCCTGATCGCCGCCGTTTTCCTGAGCGCAACCGCTATCGGCGGCTTTTCATTCAGCCTGAAGGCGATGGCTTTCAAGCCGGAGAAACTGAATCCGATCAAGGGTTTCAAGCGGCTGTTCGGACTGAATGCGCTGAACGAGCTCATCAAGGCGATGGGCAAGTTTCTCCTCGTTGGCGCACTGGCCGTGGCCTGGCTGTGGTGGTCTTTTGAGGAGCTCGCCGGCCTCGGCCGTGAAACGATTTCGAGCGCGATCATGCACGCGCTGAAGATCAGCGGCACCTCGATGCTGTTCGTCAGTTGCGGCCTGATCGTCATTGCCGCGATCGACGCGCCGTTCCAGCTCTGGCAATTCCACAAAAAAATGCGCATGACCCGCAAGGAAGTGCGCGATGAATTGAAGGACACCGAGGGACGGCCCGAGGTGAAGTCCAAGGTTCGCCAGCTGCAGCAGCAGGCAGCACAGCGCCGGATGATGGAAGACATCCCGATCGCGAGTGTCGTCGTAACGAACCCGACGCACTACGCCGTTGCATTGCAGTACGACGAGACGCTTGCCGCGCCGCGCGTCGTCGCAAAAGGCAAGGATCTCGTCGCAAAACGCATCCGCGAGGTCGCGGCCGAACACAATGTCCCGCTGTTCTCCGCGCCGCCGCTCGCGCGCGTGCTCTACCGCACGACGGATATTGGCCAGGACATTCCTGCGTCGCTGTACACCGCGGTCGCACAGGTCCTCGCCTACATCTTCCAGCTCAACGAAACACTGAAACCCGGCGAGCGTCGCATGCCGCCGCCCGTACCCGACGTCAATGAAGACGACTTCCCTGATCCAATGAGGTAGCAATGGCAAGCAGTGCACAGACAATGACCGGCGACGCGATGCGCAATGCAGGACTGCCGATACTCCTGCTCGCGATGCTGGCGATGATGATGGTCCCGCTGCCGCCGCTGGCGCTGGACCTTTTGTTCACGTTCAACATTGCTCTGTCCGTTGCCATTCTGCTGACGACGATCTACGTCGGCCGTCCACTGGACTTTGCGGTCTTCCCGACCATTCTGCTCGTTGTCACCCTGCTGCGGCTCGCGCTTAACATCGCGTCGACGCGCGTCGTCCTGCTGAACGGTCACACCGGCACGTCTGCGGCCGGTAGCGTCATTGAAGCCTTCGGCGAGTTCGTCGTCGGCGGCAACTACGCCGTCGGTCTCGTGATCTTCGCCATTCTCGTCATCATCAACTTCGTGGTCGTCACGAAGGGTGCGGGACGCGTGTCCGAGGTGTCCGCCCGATTCACCCTCGACGCGATGCCCGGCAAGCAGATGGCAATCGATGCCGACCTGAACGCGGGCGTGATCACGCAGGAAGAGGCGCGCGTACGTCGCTCGGAGATCGGCGAAGAAGCGGACTTCTACGGCGCGATGGACGGCTCGAGCAAGTTCGTCCGCGGCGACGCCATCGCCTCGATCCTGATTCTGTTCATCAATATTGTCGGCGGCCTGATTATCGGTACGTCGCAGCACGACCTGTCGCTTGGCGCGGCCGTACACAACTACACGCTGCTGACGATCGGTGACGGACTCGTCGCGCAGATTCCGTCGCTGCTGCTGTCGACGGCCGTCGCGATCATCGTGACGCGCGTGTCCCGTTCGCAGGACATGGGCAACCAGGTTTTCACGCAGCTCTTTACCGATCCGCGCACGATGTACGTCACCGGCGCCATCCTGGGCGTCCTCGGCATCATCCCCGGTATGCCGAATGTTGCGTTCCTGTCGCTGGCCTTTGTTTGCGTCTTCGCGGGCATGCGCATGTCGGGCAACGCAAAAGCGGCCTTGCCAGCGGATTCTGACGAGCAGCAGGAATCAACGGTTCCGCAGATCGAGGACCTGAGCTGGCAGGACGTGGCCCCCGTCGACCTTGTCGGCCTTGAAGTCGGCTACCGGCTGATCCCGCTCGTGGACCGCGCGCGAGACGGTGCACTGGTCGCGCGCATCAAGGGCGTGCGAAAAAAACTGACAGAAGAACTCGGTTTCCTCGTCGCGCCCGTGCACATCCGGGACAACCTCGATCTCGCGCCGAACGTCTACCGGATTTCGCTCGCGGGCGTCTCCGTCGGCGAGGCGGAGATCCACGTCGATAAGGAACTCGCGATTAACCCGGGACAGGTATTCGGTTCGTTGAACGGCATTGAGACGACCGACCCCGCATTTGGCCTCGAGGCTTACTGGATCGACGGCACGCAGCGCGAAGAGGCGCAGATGCTCGGCTTTACCGTGGTCGATCCGGCGACCGTCATCGCCACGCACCTGAGCCAGCTTCTCCAGGAAAACGCGCACGAATTGTTAGGCCACGAGGAGTGCCAGCAGTTGCTCGATCGCCTCGCGTCGGTGTCGCCGAAGCTCGTTGAAGAGCTGACGCCGAAGCTGTTGCCGATGAGCGTGATCACCCGCGTCCTGCAGAACCTGCTCGAGGAGCAGGTCCCGATTCGCAACATCCGAAAGATCGCCGAAACCTTGGCGGAGCAGGGTGCGAAGAGTCAGGAACCCGACGTTTTGTCGGCCGCCGTGCGTGTCGCGCTGGGCCGCTCGATCGTCCAGAACGTAGCAGGGACGCGGGCTGAGCTGCCTGTTTTAACGCTGGAGCCAGAGTTGGAACGAATCTTGAATGAGTCTGTGTCAGAGAACGGAACGATGGGACTGGAGCCCGCCATGGTTGAACGACTGCACCAGACATTGAGCGAAAAAGCACAGAGCCAGGAAGTGGCCGGTGAGCCATCTGTCCTGCTCGTGAGCCCGCAGGTTCGACCGTGGATGGCGCGGATGATGCGCACGATCCGGAACCTGCACGTACTGGCTTACAACGAGATTCCGGACGAAAAACGCGTCCAGATGATCGGCGCGGTCGGCTAGCGGCCCACCAGGGCGAAACGAGGCGTTGGAAACGACAAGAGCGAATTGCGAAAGGGTAGAACACAGTGAAGATCAAACGATATCTAGATAAGGACATGCGCCACGTACTGCGCCAGGTTCGCGAAGACCAGGGACCGGATGCGGTCATCCTGTCGAACCGCCGCGTCGAGGATGGAATCGAAGTCATCGCCGCGATCGACTACGACGAGGCACTCGTGAAACACGCCCTGACCGGCGACAGAAGCTCTGATGTCAGCTCGGACGATCTCGCCCGATTCGCACAGCAGAGTGCGGCTGCATCTGAGCCGGGTGCTGCCAGCCCCGACGTGGTCCGTGCCAACCTTGCGCAGACACCGACCGATACGGCTCCGACACGGAATGCGTCGATCAATATCACGGTCGATGACGATGCGGATAGCATCGACGAAGCAGACTCGACGCCGGCATTCTCGGAAGCACTGAAACGCGCTGACGAACAGCAGGCTGATACAACGCTCGCGTCGCGCACGGTCCCTTCCGCGACGATCGACAAGATGCAGGAAGAGCTGTCGAGCCTGCGCGGTCTCCTTGAAAGCCAGCTTTCCGGGCTGGTGTGGCGCGATTCCTCAAAGCGCTTCCCGCAGCGCGTTCAGGTGCTTCGCAATCTCGCGAAGCTCGGTATCGCCTCGGACATCGCGAACATCGTCGTCAACCGCATGCCACCGATCGAGGACGACGAGATCTGGAAGACGCCGCTGATCACACTGGCGCAGGCAATTCCTGTCGCGCCGAGCAGCCTGATCATGGATGGCGGTGTTGCTGCGCTGATCGGCCCGACCGGTGTTGGGAAGACGACGACAATTGCGAAAATCGCGGCGCAGTTCGCGATCGAACACGGCCCTGACGAGCTGGCACTGATCAGTGCGGATTCCTACAGGATCGGTGCCCAGGAACACCTGAAGGCGTTCGCGAACATCATCGGCGTCAACGTGCACTCCGCGTCGAATTCCGAAGAACTCTCCGAGCTCCTGACGCGCTTTAGCAACCGGAAGCTCGTGCTGATCGACACGGAAGGACGTAGCCAGCGCGATCGCGACCTCGCCAACCGACTTGCCGCCTACGGTTCACATGCCGATCGCGTGCACTTCTATCTGACGCTGTCGGCAACGACGCAGGAGGCAGGTCTCGACGAAGCGATTCGCACGTTCAGCCAGGTACCACTGTCGGGCTGCATCATCACGAAGATCGACGAGGCCGCGCAGCTCGGTTGCGTCATCAGCTCGTCGATTCGTAACGACCTCCCGCTCGCATGGTTCAGCGACGGTCAGCGCATTCCTGATGACCTTCATCCGGCGAAACGAAAACGTCTCTGGCTGGTGAACCAGGCAATCGAGTGCATGAAGGCGAGCAATCCAAAGATTGACGAGCGCTTCATGGCCGAAAACTTTGCAGAAGCGAGCATCGTCAATGGATAAGCAGATTCAAAGTGACATGTTGAGTCGCATTCAGGCCGGCAAGCCGACGCGGGTTATTTCCGTTTGCAGCGGCAAGGGCGGCGTTGGGAAGACGAATGTGTCCACGAACCTCGCGGTTGCGCTGGGCCACGCAGGCTACGATGTCTGCTTGCTGGACGCCGACGTCAGCCTCGCGAACGTCGACGTGCTGCTCGGGCTGCAGCCGAGATTCAACCTCGCACACGTCGTCGCCGGCGAAGCGACGCTCGACGACACCCTGCTCGCCGGCCCGGGCGGCATTCGCATCATTCCGGCGTCCTCCGGCAACTTCGACATGTCGAAGCTCGATGCGGTGGGGCAGGCCGGACTCGTCAATGCATTCTCGAACTTAAGCGACCATCCGGATTATCTGATCGTCGACACGGCGGCAGGACTGTCACCGACGGTTGCCCGCTTCGTCCAGGCATCCGCTACCCCGATTGTTGTCGTGCGCGACGAGCCGTCGTCGCTGACCGACGCCTACGCGCTGATCAAGGTCTTCAGTCGTAACTACGGCATCGACAGGTTCCAGGTCATAACGAACCAGAGTATTTCGAGCCGCGCCGGGGCCCGACTCTTCGGCAAGCTCAGCAAGGTGACGGACTCCTATCTCGACGTCGTCCTGCGTCATCTCGGCGACATCCCTGACGACCGCTACCTCAAGAAGGCGGTGCAGCAGCAGCGTGCGGTCGTCGACGCATTTCCGCGTAGCCCGTCGGGTACTTCGTTTATTCAGATTGCCCGCGATGTGGCTGCGCTGCCGGACAACGCGCGCGCCAGCGGCGGGCTGCAGTTTTTCATGGAACAACTGGTCATGGCTGACCGTGCGTACAAAGGAATGGTGGCATGAACGCATACAGCAGAGTCGCGAGCAGGACGGAACCGTCCGACATCAACCTGGTTGAGGACAACATGGTGCTCGTCAAACGCATCGCGCAGCACATGGCGGCACGGCTCCCGTCCAGCGTGGACATCGACGATCTTCTCCAGTCCGGCATGGTCGGCCTGCTCGAGGCGGCAAATAATTTTGACCCGACGAAGGGTGCGAGCTTCGAGACCTACGCTGGAATTCGCATACGCGGAGCGATGCTCGACGATATTCGCAAGCACGACTGGACTCCGCGTTCCGTTCACCACAAGTACCGGCAGGTCGCGGAAGCGATCAACAAAGTGGAAGGAAAGACCGGACGTCCGGCGCGCTCCTCGGAGATCGCCAAAGAGCTCGGCATCAAGGTCGAGGACTATCACAAGATCCTCGCGGACAGCGCCTCGAGCCGGCTGTTTAGCCTCGATGAAACGCTGGACGAGACGGCGCTGCACAGGACGCGTCCCGCCTCGGAGACCGCGACGCCCGACGAAGATCTTGACGAGGAGCAGTTCCGCGACGAGCTCGTGCGAGCAATCGACAAGCTGCCCGAGCGTGAACGCCTCGTCCTGTCGCTCTACTACGAGCGCGAGATGAACCTGAAGGAAATCGGCGAAGTCCTCGACGTCACCGAGTCCCGCGTTTGCCAGATTCACGGCCAGGCGATCATGCGCATGCGCACGATCGTAGCGAAGTGGTAGCAGACCATGCAGGAGTTCATCGGCGGAATCAGGAACATCGGGCCGAGCTACCCGGTCGTGCCCGTGACGCCGCCCAAAAAGGACTCCGAGACGAAAGAACGCGAACAGCGAAAACCGCCGCCGAAACCGTCGAACGACGATGACGACGACGATAAACCGAAACCCCTGATCGACGAGCACGTGTGATGACTTTCGACGCGAACTTACCTCTCTACCTCATTGTGTTTTCCCAGGCACTGCTGCTGGCAGCCGCCTGCCTCGCGCTAAGCCGCTTCCAGCGACGCTGCCGCGAAATGGAAGACTTCTGGGACAGCCCGACCGGCGCGATGCTCGCCGAGGAGCGCCAAAGCTCCGAACAGCGCATCGTCAGCGTCGCGAGCGAGCACGATCTGAAGGAAAAACTCAAGCTGGATCAGCGAGTTAACGATCTGCAGCGGCAGTTGAACGCGCTGACCGCAAAGCCCCCGGAAAAAACTTCGGTTCTGCCATTTGAGATTGAGAGAAATCTGCCGATAGAACATGCATCGCGAATGGCGAAACAGGGTGCATCCGTGGAAGAACTGACCCGGACCTGCGGCCTGAACATTGGCGAGGCGCGTCTGCTTCAAAAGCTGCACGGTCGTCAACAACTCAGAGTGAACGAGGGATAAAAGATCAATGACTGCAACCGCAGAAGACCAGTTTCGCTTCGTCAACCTGCTGGCGCTGGAACTCAGTAACGGCGACATCTCACTGCCGTCGCTGCCCGACGTCGTACTCAAGATCCGCAACATGCTGGACAACGAGAACACGGATTTCGACCAGATCAGCACGGCGGTCAGCATGGATCCCGTTCTCGTCTCAAAGCTTTTTGTTTACGCTAATTCCGCGCTGTACAACCGCGCTGGCGTGACGATCGACACGCTGGAGGGTGCCATCGGCCGCCTCGGCTTCGAGGTCGTCCGCAACACCGCAATGTCGATTGCGATGGAGCAGCTCTATCTCGCAGAGAAGCATTCGCATGCGAAGAAATACATGCAGCGCGCCTGGGCTCGCGGCATGAAGCTCTCGAGCATGGGCTGGGCCGTCGCGCGCTGCCAGAAACGCGTTAACGAGGAATCTGCATTCCTCGCGGGGCTGATGCACGACGTTGGCACGCTCTACATCATCACGAAGACCGACGATTTTCCGGAGCTGCTCGGCGAAGAGAAGTCGTTCTACGAAATCGTCGCCCAGTGGAACCCGCAGATCGGCAAAAGCATCATCGAGTCCTGGGGCTTCAGCGAGGAGATGGCGGAATCCGCGGACCACGACAGCTACATGGCGTCAGACAACGGGGCCGAAGATCCCCGCCTTGTGGACGTCATGTACGTGTCGGAACTTCTCGTCGACAAGGGCGAGGAAGACGAGATCGACTACGACAGCATTCCAGCGTGCCGGAGACTCGGCATTGACGAGAATTCCGTTGCCGCAGTGATGGAGCAGTACGCCGACAAGCTCAAAAGCATGCAGGCTTCCGTCCGTTAGCTAGCAAGCCGCCACAACACTTGCTTCAAACTGCTTCGCGATATGTTTGTTGCGGAGCGGTTTTCGTTTTGCCTGGCGGTTTGGTGTCGCTTCAGATGCGGAAGCGAGACCCGGGGCCTCACACCGGGTCGTTGAATTCGTCGATCTTCAGGCGACGCATTCTCAAGGTCTCGGATTCGAGACTGAACATGTGCTGGATCAGCGTCTCGCGCTGCTCCGGCTTCATGCCAGCAAATTCGCTGACGATACCGTAGCGGTGCGCTTCCTTGCTCGTGTCGGGCGGATCAGTCAGGCGTACGACTTTTGCGAAGGACTCGAAGTAACGGTTGTCAGAGGTCAGCAGGAAGCGCAAGTGCAGCTTGTCGCCAACCGCCAGTGCTTTTTCGCTTGAGAACACGAGACCATCGGCACTGACATCACAGGTCTGCGGCGGCGTGCTTGCAAGGTCGGCCTGCGTCTCGCGAAACGCGGGGAGCTGGCTGATTGCGATGTTCAGCTTGTCGTTCAGGAGTGTGAGACAGCGACCGATCTGGTCGGACTCCGTATTCAAAAGAAACATCGCCTCGGATAGCCGGGAGTCGATCTCGGCAAGTTTCGAATGTGCACCGTCGTGCATGCCGAGCTTGAGCTTTCGGTGATTCAGTCCGTCGTCGAACTCCTGATCCGAGATCACATCGAATTTCAGGTAGATCGACTCGCTGACGCGAAAAGATCGGCGGTTGTCGAATTCGTTACTCATGTCTGACCCTCTGCGCTTGCAACGACGTTCGAAGTGTCCTGGGCTTCGTCCGCGCTGACCGGCTCTACGGTTTCGTTATCCGTTCCCCGGATAATGCTGATGTCGACACGCCTGTTTTTCGCCCGGTCTTCCGGCGTGTCATTGCTGGCCACCGGCCGCGTGTCCGCGTGTCCGGTGACCGTGACCCGGTTTTCGCTGATCGTCGATTGCTCAAGCAGCTCGTGCGCGACCATGACGGCGCGCGTCGTCGACAGCTCCCAGTTGGAAACGAACTTGTCGTTCTTGATCGGCACGTTGTCGGTGTGGCCGGAAATTTTTACTTCGCCGATCCGGTTGTCGATCATGCGTGTGATTTTCCAGAGCACGGGTTTGAACGCCGGCTTGACGTCGGCACTGCCGGAGTCAAAGGACGCGTTCTCGAGAATGCGGATGATGATTTTCTTGCCTTCCGTTTCGACAGAAACACTGCCCTTGGCGATTTCATTGCGGAGCGACATCCTGAGCCTCCGCGCGTGCTCGCGGGCTTCCGCGATTTCGCGGTTAAGCGCGTCCAGCGTGTTGCGGTTCGAGTCGATCGTAAACTGGCGAATCGTGTTCAGCGCGGTCGGTTCGGGTTTGCCAGGACTGAACTCTTTCGCAATCAGGCTCGTGCCTTTCGGGATGCTCTTGACCTTGATCTCGGCCTGTACGCCAAAGGCGTTCTTCATCGAGCCGGACAGCTGCTTGAATTTCTGCGCGTCCATTTCAGAAAACGCGAGCAGCAGGACGAAGAAGCACATCAGGAGCGTCATCAGATCGGCGAAGGTCATGACCCATGCGGGAATCCCTCGCTCTGGCGGTTTTTCCGGTGCCCCGTCCATTCCGGAACCCGCTAGACCTCGTCCTCTGCCTTGCGCTGTGACTTCGGCAGGTAAGACTGCAGCATGCCCTCGATGATTCTCGGGTTCTGGCCGCTCTGGATACTGAGCAGCGCGTCGATGATCAA
>CAWUHY010000031.1:0-19749 GCA_963922215.1 uncultured Gammaproteobacteria bacterium
TCGTGAGCGGCCGAAGGCGCCGCGGGCGAGAGCCAGCGCGAGCGGGCCGTCGGTTGTGCGGCGCGCGATCTCACTGCTGCTGAACAACCCGCAGGCCGGCACTGAGCTGAACGCCGAGCCGATTGCCGGTGTCGAGCGCCCCGGCGTGGATTTGTTGGTGCGACTGATTGAAACCGTCAAAGTCGAACCCACCATTACAACCGCAGGATTGCTGGAACGGTGGCGGCACGACGAATTCGGTCGCCACCTCGGAAAACTGGCCGCGACGGAACTGCCGGACGGGCCGGATTTCGACGCGGCGAGCGAGCTTTCGGACTGCCTGGCGCAGCTCGCGCAGGCCGGCCGGAAGGACAGAATCGACTATTTAATTAAAAAACAGCGACTTGAGCCGTTAACAGAAGAAGAAAAAGCGGAATTGAGGGCGCTGCATTGAGCTGTTTGGCAGCATTAAATCAGGCTGGATTCAAGGGAATTCGCTGGATTGGCAGTGGTCAAACAGGTATCCTTTGTCGTTTGCATTTTTTCAACGGAGGCGTTTCGTCTTGAGCAAAAAAGGTTCAGTTTTGGGCGTGAAGAAACAGGCGCAGCAGCTAAAAGACCTGATTGCCCGCGGCAAGGAGCAGGGCTACCTGACCTACGCCGAAGTCAATGATCACCTGCCGAATGACATCGTCGATCCGGAACAGATCGAAGATATCGTCAACATGATCAATGACATGGGAATCACCGTCCACGAAAAGGCCCCGGACGCTGAGTCCATTCTGCTGTCGGACTCCGCGGTTTCCAATGACGACGATGCCGCCGAAGAGGCCGAGGCCGCGCTGGCCAGCGTCGACGCCGAATTCGGTCGCACGACGGATCCCGTCCGCATGTACATGCGTGAAATGGGAACGGTCGAACTTCTGACCCGCCAGGGCGAAATCGAGATCGCGAAGCGCATCGAGGACGGCCTGAACCAGGTCAAGTACCACATGTCGCACTTCCCGCCGACGATCAAGCTGCTGCTTGCTGTCGCGGAAGCGGTGCACAACGAAGAAACCCGCATGCAGGATTTCATTGTTGGTTTTATCGACCCGAACGCCCCGGACGAAATCAAGCCGCCGGCGCAGAAATCGGACGATGACGACGATGACGACGATCCAGTCGACACGGGCCCGGATCCGGAAGAGGTCAAGGCACGCGTCAAGACCATCACGCGCCTGCACAAGCGTGTCCTGACGTCGATCGAGAAGAACGGCTTCAAGGACAAAAAGACGGTCAAGATCCAGGCCGACCTCGCGGACCAGCTCATGGAGCTGAAACTGTCGCCGAAACTGTTCGACGCACTCGTCAAGAACCTGCGCGGAATCGTTTCCATCATCCGCCAGCAGGAACGCATGGTCATGCGTATCTGCGTGCGCGATGCCGGCATGCCACGGAAGGACTTCCTCTCGAGCTTCCCGCAGAACGAGACCGACCTCACGTGGGTCGACAAGCACATTCGCGCGAAGCGTAAGCACTCCTCAACGCTTGCGAAGCTCAAAGACGACATCCTGCGCGCACAGCGTCGCCTCGTCGCGGTCGAAGAAGAAACCGGCCTGAAGATCGACGAGATCAAAGAGATCAATCGTCAGATGTCGATCGGTGAGGCGAAAGCCCGTCGCGCGAAGAAAGAGATGGTCGAAGCGAACCTTCGACTCGTGATCTCGATCGCGAAGAAGTACACGAACCGCGGCCTGCAGTTCCTCGACCTCATCCAGGAAGGCAACATCGGCCTGATGAAGGCGGTCGACAAGTTCGAATACCGCCGCGGCTACAAGTTCTCGACCTACGCGACGTGGTGGATTCGCCAGGCGATCACCCGCTCGATTGCGGACCAGGCCCGCACGATCCGTATCCCGGTGCACATGATCGAGACGATCAACAAGCTGAACCGTATTTCCCGCCAGATGCTGCAGGAAATGGGTCGCGAGCCGCTGCCCGACGAACTCGCGGAGCGCATGGAGATGCCGGAAGACAAGGTCCGCAAGGTCCTGAAGATCGCGAAGGAACCGATCTCGATGGAAACGCCCATCGGCGACGACGAAGACTCGCATCTCGGTGACTTCATCGAAGATACGACCGTGCACTCGCCGGTCGACTCGGCGACGTCTTCGGGGCTGCGCGAAACCACGCACAGCGTCCTCGCCGGCCTGACGCCGCGCGAAGCGAAAGTGCTGCGCATGCGTTTCGGTATCGACATGAACACGGACCACACGCTGGAAGAAGTCGGCAAGCAGTTCGACGTGACGCGCGAGCGTATTCGCCAGATCGAGGCGAAGGCTCTCAGAAAGCTGCGTCACCCGACGCGCTCCGATCAGCTCAGAAGTTTCCTGATCGAAGACTAGTCACAAATAGCCAGACCAGAAAAAGCCGGGCACTGCCCGGCTTTTTTTTGCCCTGTGGTTGTTCCTTATCTCGTCATTCCTTGAACTTGATTTCTCTCAAGGTGTAGGTGCTACCAATCGTTCGTAGCTCACCGCGATCGATGTTCGCGTTCCGCATCTCCTTGGTTGAGCCCATCACCTCTTCGCCGAGCTTCTCGAAATACTCGACTCCCCGATCGAACGCCGCCCAGTTCTTGTAGGTGACAGTCAGGTAGAGGTCCGGCTCGCCGTCGCGCTTATTCGGATTGGCGAACATGCCGTAGTCGACGACATCGCCATCCTCCATCTGCGCCTCGAGGAACTTCCGCCAGACGTTGTTCAGGTCGTTGATGTAGGCGTTGAACATGCCGTCCTTGATGTGCACTTCGGTAACCTGCACCACGTGACCCTGGTCCCAGCCGCGTTCATGGTCCTGGGCCGTGGCGGTACCGAAAGCTGCGAGCATGACGGCGGCGAAACTGGCGAGAACTGTGTGCTTCATTGTGCTTCCCCCTGAATGGATTGATTCAATCGACGCGACTAGCGTTCGAATGGAATGAGTATAGTCAATCTGACCCTGGTTTATTTTGACGGCTCGAAGACCGACTGGCCGTTGCCTTACATCGATCCCGTCAGGTTCAGGAATACGCCCGAATGGTCGTAGCTGAGATCGGTCAGGTCATCGGAAAAGTCCGAGAAGTTGTAGCCAAGGCCGATCTTGAAGTGGTCGCCGACGTAGCGTGATATCGCTGCGAGCGCGCCGCTTCGGCTTTCGTTCAGGTCCGGCATGTCGAGCAGGCGAACCTCAACCAGTGCCTCCCAATTCTCCCGGAAGCGGAAATCGCCGCGGATCACATACAGGCTGGCGTTGTTGTCGAAGAAGACAGGGTCCTCGCGATCCAGGCTCGCGCGGCCGAGCCGATAGCCGTACTTACCGCCCAGCGTGAAGTTGTTGGTGACATCGTAGGTCACGTCGAATGCTGCTATGTGACTCTTCTGCACAAACTGCGAGGCGACGTTCTGCGATCCGACCTGCCCTGACGTTGGCATATTGTAGAAGTAGGTGTATTTGACGAGCGTGTTCAGGCGATCATTGTCCACCGGGCGATACGCGTAGCCGAGCACAGCCTCGGTGAAGCCACCGTCATAAAACGCGCCCTCCGAGTTTTCGCTCTCGGAGTGGTTGAACTTGCCGAGGAAACGCGCCCCCGGATTCATCTGGAACTTGAAGCTGTTTCGGTACAGCCAGGTCGTGCGTTCCCGGTAGCTCAGGTCCGGCTGCTCGACCTCGTCGCTGCGGTATTCGATGCCGCTCGCAATCTGCAGCCGGCCTGTTGAGTAGGCAACCTGCACGCCCGTTGCCAGTCGATCCGTTTCGGCACCGGTCTGTACGTCCTGTAGCGTGCCGATGTCGGTCGTCAACCCGAGGTTCCACTTGCTCGTCGGCGCGAATGTTATGCCGGTCGCGTGCGTGAGACCGGTCATCGCGAGATTGTGCTGGTAGCGCTCTTCGAGGAACACGCTGGTGCTGTCGGCGATTCGGGACTTGATACCGGCGACGAGATTGCCCTCGCGGCCGCGACCGTTCGGCAAACCGTTGTCGGTCCGTTCGTTTTCGAGCGCGTAGTTGAGATACAGGCTCGTGTGGTCAGAGTGAATATAGTTTGTGCCGACGCGCCCACCCTGGCCCAGGTCGCCGTCAGAGACTTCGGCCTCGAGCTTCAGCTTCTCGCTCACGCGATAGCTGCCGCCGACGCCTGCGCGGCCGTTCTCTTCGCGATTTCCGGTGACAGATACCGTGTCCTGCGAGAAGGCGTACACGTCCCAGCCGAGCTGTGAGTCGTAGCCCACCTGGAAGACGCGATCGGCGCGTTCGCCCTCTTCCTGCGTGAACGGAACAATGATCGAGCCGTCCGTGCGCTCGTCCTCGCGGTAGCCGGCGCTCAAGGTCCAGCGTTCACCGAGCTGGTAACCGATGTTGTATTCCCGCGCGCTCGTTCCGACACCGAACTCCTGCTCGCGCGTGTCGACCTTCGCGCCGAAGGAGAAGCGCTCGCCGATCGGCAGGCTGAAGGTACCACCGTAGACACGAGTGTTGGTCAGCGTCGTGAGACCCGGAGCCGTGTAGCCGGCGTCTGCTTCCTGCGAGTATGCGGTCAGCTTGCCGCGCGTAAAGTCGACGAAGTCACCCAGTGAAACGCTCAGGTCGAATCGCTGTGCGTCGGCTTCCGCGTTAACGAAGGATGCCGGGTCGTAGCTTGTGAATTCGTAGCCGCCGTCGCTCGACTCAGTCGGCAGCGAAACGAGGCCTTTGCTCGAGGACTGCTGCACCTTGACCCAGGACTCGGCCGCCCAACGGAAGGTCAGGTCAGCGGCGGTCAGGCTGCTGTCTGCCGTGTCCTGTTCGTTCTGGTTTATGGTAACGCCAAGCTTGACGTAGTCGCCGAACCAGTAGTGCGCCTGCCCGCCCATCGACAGCGAGTCGATGTCGTCGAAGCCCGGCGTGTATTCGTAGCGTACGACGAGGTAGGCCTCGTCGCCGGAGTTGGCGTTGTTGCGTACCAGGAGGTTGTCATCCGCCGTCGAGGCGAGCGGCTCGGACAGCAGGACGCGGCCCTGCAGGTAGTCGATGTCGTAGTCGAGTGCCGGCGTCAGGTTGCGGACGCCGGTGACGAGCCCCGAGGCCTTGTCGCGAATCTCGATGCGCACTCGCTCGGAACCTGCGAGAACGTCCTGGCGCTGCAGGAAGTACAGTGAGCCGCCGGTTCCCCGGAATTCCTCACGACTCGCAATCGTGCCCGGCTCGGCCGCGAAGGTATTGGCGACGAAACGCCGTTCACCAAACTCGGTCGTCGCGTCGGTCTGGAAATGGAAGTTTGCGCCGTACAGGCCGCGGTCGACCTGCGCCAGCTCGTTATTCATGTAGGCAACCTTGAAGTTGCCCCACTGGCCGAAGTCGTCGTCCTTGCCGAAGCGGACGAAGAACTTGCCCATGCTCGGCGCGAGTTCCTGCACCGTCGAGTCGTCGCCAAAGGTCGGATAGTAGTAGTCCGGATCGATGCGGCGGAACAGCGACTCCGGCGACTTGTCCATGAAGTTGCTGAACAGGTCCTCGACCGGTCCCTCGCGCGTATCGGCGCTCGCTGTCAGCTTCCAGTGATCGCCGAACTTGCCATTAACGAAAAAGGCAAGCCGGCCGTCCAGGTTAGACGTCGGATCAGTGTCGGCATTCGCGCCCTGGAACAAATCGATCGGTCCACTTACGGAGCCCTCGGCGATCGTGAGATCGGCCATGCCGACGTAGAACCAGTCGCGCTGCTTGAACTCGAGGTCACGCAGATAGAGCTCGCCGCGACCGTCTTCCTTGTTCACCACGGCCACTTCAACGGTGTGCGCGCCCTCGGGCAGAATCTCTTCGGTCACGAAGCTGCCGCTGTCATCAATCGGTATCGGGCGGCCCGCAACCCAGACTTCCTGGTCTTCGCGAATGCCGGTGCCGCGTACGTTGACCGTGCCGCTCGACAGTCCGATGTTGTGCAAGGACAGTTCGTTCTCGCCATAGGACGAGAAGAGCTCTACGCTGTTGGCGAAGAGTTCCTCGTCTTCCTTCTTGTTTTCGGCATCTTCGTGCACGACCCAGAGCGGTTGCGCCGCGGTCTCATCGAAGTTGCCGTCGCTGCCGTAAGCGCGCAGCACGTAGGCGAGCTGGCCGGCCTCGGCTTTCAGGAGATCGCCCTCTGGCTGCCAGGTCGCGACTTTCTCGGGATCGATGTCGATGACCGCGAGCGGTTCCGACTGCACCGACTGGCCGTTCGCGAAGACGCGAACCTCGGCGCGCTCGATGAAGTAGGAGTAGTTCGTGTACATCCGGAACTGCACCGGGCTTGCCTCGGTGTAGTGACGAATGTTGTCGAAAGCCGCCCAGGGCTCGTAAGCAACGGCCTCGAACAGGCCGATCTTGTCGGGCTTGGCCGCGACAGCAAGGCGCGGTGCGGAGCGCAGGTTGTCGAAGCCGAACTGAATGTCTGCCTGCTGCATCGCGACGTCGGTGCAACGCTGGATGTCAGATGAGCTGCGCTTCGGATCGTCGATCGGCTCGCCGTCGACTGTGATGCGCATCAGGTTGAGGCCCAGCGGGTTCTCCGGTTTGAGTTCGCGCGTCATGCGGGTGATGTCGACGCCTTCGTAGTCGTCGAGGATCGCGAGCTCGTCGTAGACGACCTGGACGGCGGCGTGCGAGGTGTCGCCCTGCACGAAGCCCGCGTTGACGACGTCGTCGGAGTGTACGAAGCCGCGGCCCTCGAATTCGGCTTCGTTTGACGCGAGCTCCATTTCGGCGGCGATGACGTCCATGGCGCGGCGTGCGCGCGAGGCAGACAGGCCAATGTCGTCTCCGTAGACGGCGGCTGTGCGGCGGGCCAGGCGTTCGTTGCGCGTATAGCCAACGAAGCGCAGGCGCGGATTAGTCCTGTCGGCGATATCGCCCAGGGCGCGTTCAAGCGTCGCGGCGTAGTTGGCCGGAATGACAGGACGACCGTCGACAAAGTCGAGATCTGCGATATCGCCCCACGGCGGATCGTAGACCCGCGTGACAACTTCGGCGCCCTCGGAGTCCGGACACATCATCGGCTCGTTCGGCAGTTCCTGCAGCGGATCGTCGTACCAGAACTCGACTTCGACGCGGCGGTTCAGCGCCCGCCCTTCCGGCGTCAGGTTCGACGCGATCGGGCGTTCGACACCGCGCCCGTCGGACTGAATCACCTCCGTCGAGAGACCAAGTGCATCCTGAACAGCGAGCGCCGTGCGGCGCGCGCGTGCTTTCGCGAGACCCACGTGATCGCCGTAGATGCGTTCGACGCGACCCGCAAGCGGCGCGTCGTCGGTGTGGCCGATGAATTTCACAACGACATTGTCTTTCTCAGCGAGGTTCGCCAGCGCGCGTTCGATATCGCCGATGAAATCATCCGTGACGTCGATGGATTCTTCGCCGAAGCGTAAAGGTGCGATCAGGTTTTTGACTTTGGCACGATTGGCGTGACCTTCGACGTAGCGCAGTTTGCAAACAGTCTCCATGCGACAGACCTTCACGCGCTTGACGTCGTGCGTGACGAGCACTTCCTCCAGCCCGGTACGTTTGACCGGCTCGTCGTACCAGACTTCGACTTCGACGCGGCGGTTCTGCGCGCGACCCGCTGCGGAATCGTTGCTCGCAACGGGGTCCGTGTCGCCCCGCCAGTCATAGGAAATCGCCTCCGGCGGCAAGGACAGCGCATTCTTGAAGTGCTCCGCGACCTTGCCCGCGCGTTCCCTCGACAGGCCGAAGTTATCGCCGTAAACGGCCTGCAAGCGTGGCGACAGGCGCTGGTTGTCGGCGTGACCGATGAAGTGCAGGCGCACGTTCATGCGATCGCGCATGCCAGCGAGAATCTCACCGAGTGTTGCAACCGTATCGTCCGGAATCTCGGCGACGCCCGTCGGGAAGCGAATGGGGTCCACAAGGCCGGAGAGCTTGATGGTCTCGAGTCCGTCGACGTCTTTCTCGCGAAGCTCGATCTGATCGCTCAAGGATGTGTCGACGCGATCGGCGTCCTGCACCCACTTCTTGAGTTTCACATCGGTCGACAGGTGGCGCTCGACGGCTTCCAGGATCGGAGCCTCGTCGACGTCCTTATCCGCCCTCGCCACGGTGGACGCGAGCAGGACTGACGCCAGGCCGAACGCGATGAATCGAGTCTTCAGGGCTTTCGTGTTCATTGCTGCGCCCCCTTCTTCTGTTTGGGCGGTGGTCCACCCAGTCGCCAGAAGACTTCCGGTTCGATGACGAGTTCGTAGCCCGCGTCCAGCGCCTGCCATTCGGTCTCGATCCGGTTTTTCATCATCTCGATGCGCTCGTCCACGAGCGCCTTCGACTCGACGTCGGCGACGTAGGACAGGCGCAGCACCGCCGGTGCTTTCTTCAACTCTTCGAGCAGCAGTCCGATGCGCGGCTCCCACAGCGGACGCATGTCCGAGGTGCCCGGCTCGAACACCGGGTCGGCAACATCGAGACCGACAACGCGGTGGATCGACGCGCCAAAGTTGATACGCAGTGCCTTACCGCGCGTCGCTCGCTGCACCTGGACGGGTCGCGTCGAGACACGGAAGCCTGACGGCAGGCTGCGGTCGTCGAGTTTCAGGACAAAATTGCTGCCGCGGGACTCGTTCGGCGTGATCGCGCAGGTGATGTGATAGCGGCCGTAGGCGTCGGTGGTGGCCGCGAGGCCGCGGGCCGTCACAACCCGCACGCCAGCGATGCCCTCTTCGCCGCCGTCCTGCAGGCCGTTGCGGTTGCTGTCGTCGTACACCTTGCCGGTCACGTCCGAGCAGTCGAAGGTCGGGTCGGGCACGAGGCGAACCGTCGCCGTCGCTTCCTCTGACATGACGCCGCCGGTGATCGAATTGACGGCCTGCGCGCGGTTCGTGAATTCGCCTTCGGTGAGACCGGCACCAGCGGCAAGCAGGAGCTGGATTTCGTGGCGGCCGTCCGTCGCAAGATCGAGATCAGACCAGCGCAGCTCCCGCTCGACGATAACGGGCTCCAACGGCTCGCCGTCAAAGCGCGCAGAGCCTTCGATGTATTTGAAGCCCGCCGGGAAACGATCAACGATCGATACGAAATCGAGGTCGGCACCGAAGGAGTTTGTCACCGTGATCGTGTACGGGACGAGCTGGCCGCGATTCACGTTCAGCATCGGCGTCGTCTTCGTGACAGCGACAGCGCCATCCAAACGCGGATCCAGCGGGATATGGTTGTTGAACAGCTGGCTGGATGCCGGCGACGCGCTGTCGTTCAGCGAAAGGAAGAAGTGATAATTAGTGGAAGCGCTTCGCGCCGGCACCGACGACGACGGCGCGAATTCCGAGGGCTGCGCCTCGCAGTATTCGACCGCCGAGAATACCTGGTCCTCTGTTGAGCCCGGGCAGAGAGGCACGTTGAATGGCTGCGTTGTCTCATCGGAGGTCGGCGGAATCAGTTCGGAGATGCCGGCGATATAGCTCGTGTCCGGAGCAGACACACGGATCAGGTAATACGGACCTTCCGGACAGCTCGGATCCGAGAAGTTGATCTCGAACTTGTAGTAGCCGTTGGCAACGGTGGTCTGCCCCTGCTGGTTCGGATCGTCGAAACAGCTTGAGGCGACGGGCACGCCGCTCCTGACGTCGACCAGCGTCAGCGTAGCGCCGTTGACCGGGCCGCGTGTGACAGAGTTGTAGACCATGCCGTTCGGGTCGATTGGCATGTTCAGGTCGAGGAGATTGCTTCCTTCCTGAACGTCGATTTCGTCGATACGCTGCGGCCCATTCGTGAAGTCGGAGTCGGTGTCACCCAGCATCGCCGTTGTCGCGTCGGCGCCCGGCGCGCGGAAGCGCAGCGAGTAGTACATCGCAGGCGTCATGCTCGGCGGCACGTTGCTGAACAGGTAGTAGCCGTCTTCGTTCGACAACATCGTGCGCACGACCTGACCATCCTGAATCAGCTCGACGGTCCAGCCGGCAAGCGAGCGCTCGGCCGTGCCGAAGACATTGTCATGATCGGCGTCATGCCAGACGTAACCGCTCAACATGCCGGCATTGGGCTCGGCGCCAACATCGAGCGAGACGGAGGCCATCGCCTCCTCCTGCGGATCGTTCCACGTCACGCGACCGGTGTTGGTCATCGTCTGCCCTGGCATCAGGGTCGGCTCGATTGTCGCGCGGAAGCGGAGCACCACGGTGGCGCCGGGCTCGAGCGCGCCATAGGTGTTGAAGTAGTCAGCCGTTATGAGCGAGCCCGCGACGCTTACGCCGTCCGTCTGGCCGTTCATCCGTGCCGAATCCGGCGTGTAGATGAGGTATCCCGGCGTATCGCGATCGAGATCGTCGTACAGCGTCACGTAGAGTGCCGGCACGAGGCCGATGTTCCGCACCGTCACGGTGTACTCGAGCTCGGCCCCGGCGTAGGCCGGTCCGCCGTTGACGACTGCGACTTCTTTGACGATGTCGAGCGCCTGCGCGTCGCCGACGACGACGATCGTAGCCTCCGGTCCGGTGGCCGGATTGCCGTCTCCATCGGTCAGCGTCGTCGGTCGCTCCGCGGTGTAGACGACGGCCTGGTTGACGATCTGTGTACCGCTTGGCGTTGCGAGATTGACGTACATGTCGAAGGTGACAACCGCTGCCTCGCCCGGATTGATCAGTCCTTCGCCGTCCCCAGGAAGCGGCGGCGTAACGTCGGCGCCGCTGATCGGGATGCCGTCCACCAGCGGGAAATCACCGCCGTCAGGTACGCCGAGCGGCTCGCCGTTCAGCGTTGTCGAGTCCGCGACGTAGGTCACGTCGTTCGGCACCTGGTCCGTCAGCTCGGCGGCCGTCGCCGGTACCGATCCGTTGTTGTAGACGGTGATCGTGTAGCGCAGGGTGTCGCCCGGATCGACGATGCCCGGCGAGCCGTAATCGATGACCAACTCCGCAGATTTCGGCGCGAAGATCAGCGGGTAATTGCCGACGACGTCCTGCGTCGGGTCGTCCGCGACATCGGTGCGCGGATCGTCAGACGGCAGGTCGGCGAGGCCCTGGTCAAGTGCACTGACGAAGGCCTGGTTGGAAATGATCGTGCCGTCCGGGGCGTCGGGATAGACCTGCACATCGAAGACGATGGTCGCGACGTTGTCGGCGACCTGCGCATTCATGTTGCCTGGCGTCGTGTCCTCAGGTGCGTAGATCTCGATGCCATCGACAAGCGGCGAGCCGTTCGCGGCATCCGGTACGGCGTTGCCGTTCAGGCTGGTGCTGTTCGGTACGTAGCTCGTGCTGGCCGGGATCGCGTCAACGATCGTGACGCCGGTGGCGTTGTCGGTGCCGTAGTTCTCAACGGTGATTGTGTAACGCAGCCGCTCGCCGGCCAGTAGCACCGCCGGGTTGCCGTCCAGGTAGGTCGAAATTTTTTCGATCCGGAACAGCGGCGCCGATTCGATCTGGACCTGCGTCGGATCGTCGTCGCCGTCAACAGTGGGATCGGCCTGGCCGTTGATGTTCGGGTCGTCGGAGAGTGCAATCTGCAGTCCGTTGTCGAATAGCTGCGACTGGTTGTAGACGAAGCGCTCGTTCTCGAGAACGGGAGCCAGGTCGACTTCAAATTCGATCAGAACCGTCTCGCCCACGCCGATCGTCAGGTTGCGAACGTCGAGCTGGCCGGTACCGGCCGTGCCTCCGTTCGGGTCCGTGCCGCTCGCATCAGCGCCGGCAGGCAGCGTGACGACGTTTAGCGTCCCGGGCTGGAAAGCCGGGCTCGCATTCAGCCGGTCGAGCTCGTCGACGATGTAGAAGCCCGGAACGACGACATCGCCGAGATTCTCGACGTAGAGGGAATAGCGCAGTGTGTCACCTGGCGTGGCAACAGTTGCCGGATCGTCGCCGCTCGTTACGTTCGCGACAGTTTTCTCGAAGCGCAGCTCCGGCAGGTTGACGGTGACACTGTGCGCGTCCTCGTGATCGCCGACACCCGGAGTACCGTCAGTCAGGACGCGGGCGTAGCGCGTCGACGCATCCGAGTTGAACCACTCGGTGGCACCGGCAATGTTGGTCAGGATCTCACCGTCTTGCGTGTCGAGGTCGAGCCACGCCTGATACGCAATCATCAGGCGCTCACCAACGCCGATAACAGACTCCGTGCTCTGCGTGACGAATGAGAATTCGCAGGCCGTTCCGTCCCAGGTAAAGGTATAGTCCGTGCCCTCAACTAACGCAGGCTTGCCCGCAATCGGTGTGATGCCGTCGGACTCAAAAACCTGCGCGCTGGTGATGACAGGCGGTGCATCGCACATGCCGCCGGCCGGGCCGTCGGGAAGCTGATCGATAATCGTCGCATTGTAGGCGTCGGCCTCGCTCTCGTTTTGCACGCCGAGCGTGAAGTTTCCTACCTCGGCAAGGCGCAGCATCGCGGGGCCGGTCTTCGTGACAGAGAGGCCGGGCGGCAGCGTGAATTCGCCAACGAGACCGGTGCTGTTAACGATGTTGCCTTCTTCCGTGATGAATTCGTCGACGGCCGAACCGTTATCGAGGAAGCTCATCTCGAGCGTGTAGTCGACGCCGTTGACGTTAAATGTTGTTGGATCTGCAGAGGCGACGATCGTCACGCGGTCGGTACAACCGTCTCCCGGCGGAGTCGGGTACGGGCACGGATCGAGATTGTTCGGCGTCTCTTCGTGGTTCAGCGTGAACGTAAACGTCAACGGACCTTCAGGAACGCCATCGATCGCGAGCATGACTTCGACATCCAGCATGACGGAAACGAGCGAAGGTTCGCCAACCGAGAAATTGCGGTGCTGGAACGTGCCGAGCGAGAAGAATGGAATCGGTCCCGGCAATTCAAAGGGCGGCGGCAATGTAGCGATGAAGTCGTAGCCCGACTGGTCGCCAGTCGTGTCGCCCCAGCTAATGCTCGAGATCGGGTTGCCGTTGGTAATGACCGGATCACCGGGCTGACTGCCCGGCATGCTGTCCACCGGATCCCGCCAGGAACCCTGGACCGAGACAAATGTGATTTCGGCGGCAAGCGCGCCACCCGCGGGTATCAGCGCAAGCAATACAAGAAGCGTCGAAAGCAGATGGACAAGTGCTTTTTTCATGCGACAGCGACCTCGACTGCGGGACGCAAAGCCGCAGCGCGACAACGATGAGTCGCCGTGCTTGCGTTTCTCGCTCCGAGGTTCGATAGGCTCATTGCTACTTCCGTGTTCCTTTGCGTGACCTGCCGACAAGTGTCAGAAGGTCCTGCTTTTCCAGGGCCTCATGCCCTTTGAGCAGGTTCGTCGCTGCACTTCTTCGCAGGACGTTGCGCTATCAGAGGGGTGACTATCGCGCAGCAGAGGACCCGCTAGGTTGAACTGCTTCACAAGTTGCGCACTGCGTTTCCAAAAACAGACACTGGCGCTGAAAGCCCCGTCAGCCGGTCGTTTCAAGTGTGGCTTTGGGATCGAGAGGCCACCCAAGGCGTGACTTATGTCCGACGCCTGGCGTCGATTACGCCCGTTTCGTCGATTATGTTGAACGGCACAGCGCGTGCGCTTTTTCGTTTGCTGTTTCGGGGCTGAAGCCCCTCCCACAGTGCTCGCCTAACCAGCCGGAAGGAAGTCGATCGGGTAGATGATCGTGATCGCAACGATGTCTTCTTTGGCACCGAAATCGAAGGCGCGTACGCGTTCAACAATCTGGTCGCCGAGTACCGGTGCATCCATGTCGCTGGCCTGCAACTCGATGAACGACACGGATCCGTCCGGTTCAATCGTCAGGCGCAGCACCATCTGTCCTCGCAGCGTTGGATCGTTACGAAGAGCGCGGTTATAGAGTCGATACAGCGAGGCCTTGTAGCGATCGAAGACGATCTGGATTTCCTCGTCTGTGCGTCCGGCCGCGGCACCACTCGCGAGGGGGCGATCAGGTCCGTCACCGCCGCCGATTGAACTCGACACACGTGTCAGAGCTACGCCGGCCATGTCGCCGCCACCGCCACCGGTGTCACGGCTGATGTCCGAGAGATTAATACCGCCGGATGAGCCTGGCGCAGACGTTGTCACCATCATGCGTTCGGGACGACCGACGGAATTTTCGCCCGCGCTGTTGAAGCGGGCCTGTGAGCCGAGCTGGGCTGCGGGCCGCTCGTCGGCGGCCGACGCAAACTTGTCGCGAAAGGCCAGGATCCCTTTCGACTTGACCTTCTCACGCGTATCCGGCTGCACGGGCTGCTCCGCGACGACTTCCTGTTTTGCGGCATCCGGAACAAGTTCCTCGACCAGTTCCTTCTCCGGCTCCGGCGTTTCTTCAGGTTGCGGAGCCTGCTCGGCGACAACCGGTTCGGGCGGCGGCGTGCGCTCCTGGCGAACGAGCTTCGCCATGCGTTCGGGGAGTTCTGCCGGCTCGTCTTTTTCGAGAACAGGAATCGCGACCAGGCTTACAAGTATTGCGAACAGCAGCGACGCCGTGACGGAGCTGCCGAGCGACTTTTTCAACCGCTTGTCTTCTTCGCCGACGCTCGCCCACGGCATGACCTGCGGGCGGTACGGCAGGTCGTCGAGTTCGCGCTCGACGAGCCATTCGTCACGGCGCGCCTCTTCCCGCTCCATCGCGTCCTGCAGGTCGTAGTGCAGCACGTCGAGAACGTTGTTCTGGTTGCCGATCTTGTCGACCAGGGCCTCGCGACGTGCCTGGACGTCGGCGATCTGCTCGCCAAAGCCGTCGATCTTTCTCTGCACATAGCGCAGGCGATCAGCGCGGTATTCGGGAGCGCTGCCTTCGTCCCAGAAGAGTTCGTTGGCGCCGAGGTTGTCCAGCTCTTCAAGTGAGCGCTTGATTCCGGCTACCAGCTCGTACTTGTGGTTTTGTTCCAGGAGGGCCGCAAGCTCGGCGTCGATGCCTGCGAGCTCGTCTTCGAGCTTCTCGAGCGCGGCTTCGGACCGCTCGACTTCCTGCTTGAGTTCCTGCTCCTCGTCCGACAGGGCCTCTTCGCCGTTGGCCATCGTGGCCTCGGCCTCCGACAGCGAGTGTCTGGCCGCCGACAGGGATGCTTCGACGTCGGACAGCGAATCCGGCTGCTCGTTCCCGGACGCTTGTGCGTCTGTATCCGATTTCCACGGTTCGTTTGCAGGCGTCTCCGATGCCTCCGGCACAGGCTGTTCGGCATCGGCCATCGTTTGCTCGTCGCCGGTTACCGACTGCTCGTCGTTCGCAACCTCGAGCTCGTCGTCGGAGACCGAGTCTTTTTCGTCTGAATACTTGGAGCTCACCGTGGCAACCTCATCCTTGGGGTGCTACTGCGCCGCAACCTGTGTCGGCTTCTGAATTACAGCGAGCGAGACGTTTTCATAACCGCCGCTCGTTGCCGTCGTCATGACCTTCCGAATAACGATGAATGGCACAGATTTGTCGGCGAGTATCGTGACTTCCTGGCTCTCGGCAGCCGCACGCGTGTTCGGTCCGACAATGCTGTCTTCCATTTCCTGCAATCGATCGAGGATTGGTCCAATCGCATCGCCGTCGAATTCGAGTACGTCCGTCGTGCTCGCAACAATCTCGCCCTGCACCAGGATCTCGTCGGGACTGACGAAGATAACGATCGTCTCACGCGGCTTCGTATCGACCCGCGACTCCGGCAGCTCGACGTTCTTCGGCGCCTCTACCACTTCGACCGAGCCGGAATTGACGAGCAGGAAGAATACGAGAATCGTGAACACGTCCATCAGTGAGGTCAGGTTCATCTTCGGAATCTTCACGCGGTTGCGTGACATGCGTTTGATGCGACGCGTATTTCTCACGGCGCGTCTCCCACTGATATATCCGTGAACAGAGCGACGAGCTGAGGCTCCTGCTGCTCTTCCTCAGGCGCAACCTCGATGTTGCGCACAATGTCCATGACCTGTACCAGGTAGTCGTAGGGAATCTGGGCCTCCATTAACACCGATGCCGCTTCCTCGTCCGGATACTGTTGTTTCAGCTCGACGACGTAATCCGACAAGGTGTCGAGATCGAATTCGTCTTCGACGTTCGGGATCGACGCGATAACGGATTTGCCGTTCGTCAGCTCAATACCCTGTTCGCGAACGATCACTTCGAGATTGAAGCCTTCCGCCTCATTCGGCGGACCGCCTGCGGTGCTGGGCAGGTTCAGCTCGACGATCGTCAGTCGCGAAAACACGGCCGTGATCAGCAGGAACGGGACGAGCACGACCATGAGATTCAGGAAGGTCGTGACATCGATCTCGTAGGTTTCTTTAACCCGTCGTCGATAGTGGTGGCGCCTGGCCATCGTTGATCAGGCCTCTACAGTCGATCGCTTCGCGCGTCGCGAAAAGACGTTTAGCGCTTTAACCGTGGCCATCTCGAGGCTGTCGATAATCTGTCCGGTCTTGCTCGTCAGTACGGCGTGAATGATGAGTAGCGGAATCGCGACCATGAGGCCGAACGCCGTCGTGTTCATCGCCACGGAAATACTGGCGGACAGGAGGTCAGCTTTCTCGGCCGGGTTGGCATTTGCCACCGCGGTGAAGGCCTGGATCAAACCCATAATCGTTCCAAGCAGACCAAGCAGCGTGGCGATGCTCGATGCGAGAGCAACGTAAGGCGTACGCTTTTCGAGGCGAGGCACAATTTCCATCATGCTCTCCTCCATGGCGATCTCGATGTCTTCGCGACGACGCACCGCGCCCTGCAGAGACAAACCCATGCTCAGAACCTGTGAGATCGTCGATTCGTCTTTTTCAGTCAGCTCGCGAGCCTCATCGAATCGGCCATCGGACAGCATCGGCTGCACCTTGTCCCAGACTGCCTGGTTTTTGTTCCGGACGATGGCGAGCGTGACAAAACGTTCGACTGCGATTCCAAAACCAACGGCGAAAACCAGCAGGATCGGAAACATGAACGCGCCGCCCGACGTGAAGAAACTTACAATCGAATAAAAGAAGTCCATTGCGAAATCCCTATTTAACAGAATGTCCCGGTTTTAACGGAAGCAGAACCGAGAATAGAGGTGGCGCACACAGGTTGATGTGCGCCGCGTCACAATCGCCCGTTAAGTTGTCGTGGGAAAGCGACGGGTTGTGAACTCGAACGAAAACTGTGAGAGCGGATTCATCCGCGAAGGCGTTTGTGACGAGAATGACAGATCGGGGCTGAAGCCCCTCCCACAGGAGTTCTTCGCTAATTGGCTCAGCAGAACTGTGGGAGCGGATTCATCCGCGAATGCGTTTCTGACGAAACTCTGAGCTATTTCGCCGAGCGGATCTCGTAGAAGCGCAGTTCTCTTAAGAAAACTTCCTTGTCGACCGGCTTGGCGCGATCGTCGAGCGTGTCAGACAGGCTGATGTCGTCGCCCATCTCCGAGGATTTCCAGGGAATGATGACGAGCGACTTGGGAGCTTCCTCGTTGCCGAGAATCGACATGCCCGACATGGACTTCGGAGACGAGATACCGTCGCCCTGGGGCTCTTCGACAGTCGTGTCGTCCGCTGCTTCATCGATCTCTTCGACCTGCTCCACTGTTTCTTCGTCGGCGTCCTCTGCCAGCGTGGGAAACGCGGCAAGCAAGAAGGCTGCAAGTACCGGGATGCTTGTGAGTCGTTTCATTGTCACTGCTCCTTACTGACCAATGCGGTACTGGATGTCAGCGATCCACATGGCCGCTTCTTCGTCGTCGGGCACGTTGTTGACGTAGGCCTGGTAGTTCTCGAGCGCACAGTTGAGGTCTGCGAGATAGAGATCGCAGAGCACGGCCAGGTTGCGACGCGCGAAATGGTAGTTCGGGAAGATCGCGAGCGCGGCCTCATAGCTCTGCCGGGCCTCGCTGAAGCGACCGAGTTTCCGATAGACGATTCCCAGCTCGTTGTGGGCTATCGGATGGGACGGGCTTGCCGAGACCGCAGCCTCGAGATGTTTTCTCGCATCTTCGTAGTTCCCGGACTCGCGATGCGCAATACCGAGGTCGATTCGCGGCGCGGTGAGTGCCGGTGCATCAACGACCAGCGCTTCGAGAATTGCGATGCCCTGCTCGTACTCACCGCGGCGCAGAAAGTCCATCGCCGTCTCGTAGTTGCCGCGATCGCCTACGCCGATACGGCCGTCTTCGACGATCGTAAAGCCGACTGAGTCCTCGACCTCGATCTTGGTCTTTGCCCTGATCGGTGCGTCGGATTTTGTCGCGGACGTCGTCGCGTTGCAGGCCGCAAGGCCGAGCGCTGCGACAAGCGTCATCGCCAGACGAAACATTGGGCGGATTCCGGTCACAGTCATGGCCTCATTCCTCCATCCGTTGGCTGGTGAGGCTTGCGGCCGTCGCCTCGGGTTCCGGCGATTCCGATGTGTCGACTGCTGCATTTTCCTCGCCGTCAACGCCAAGCGGCGGCGCGCTCGGCATGCGGTACGCGTAGCTTTCGATCGACCCCATAAAGCCGCCGCTGATCTCGCTCTTCGCATAGCGGCCCGGCATCAGGTCTGCGAGCTTGTCGAGGCTATTCTGGATCCACGGGTTGTAGATGCCGGCGGCGAGCAGCTCAAAGTTTTCTTCGTGCACGTCGATCGCGCGCTCCTCGAACGGATAGGCCTCTTCCTCGATGACCAGTTCGTACTCGATCTTCTCCGCGTCGCTCATGCCCGACGGGCGTTCGGAGTCGACCAGTGACTCACTGAAATCGAAATAGATTTCGGCGATATAGAACGTCGCCGCCGCCGTGACCTCGGCGACCTGGTATCCCACGAGGTCCTCGAACGACTTCAGCGCAACGTCCATGCTTTGCCGTTTCCGCGCGAGGCTCTCATCAAAAGGTTGTACGAGGTCGATCTGCGCGAAGGACTCGAACTTCTGTTCGGCGAGAACGAGTGCGGCCTTCGATGCGAGGAATCGGCTGCGATCGCTGCGGTCGACGCCAGCCTCGCGGTCCATTTCGATGATTGCATCGAGCTCGGCGTAATAGCGCTGGTAGTCACTCTCGGATTGGAATATCTGCGAGAGGCGCGTACGTGTTTCGATCGCGAGATCGAGCGGTCGCGGATAGGCGGTGACGTACTGCTCGTAGACGCGGATCGCATCGGCGACCGCCTTCGCCTCGTCGTACAGTTCGCCGGCGGTCAGCAGCGCCCCGCGAGCGAGTTCGGGGTCGGTCGCTTCCGCGGCGATGCGTTCGTGTTCGGCGGCTGAGCGCTCGATCTGGCCGTCTTCGCGATAGATGAAGGCGAGCTGCTTGGTCGCTTCGGGTTGAAGATCGTGATCGGGATGACTCGTGCGGAATTCCTCGAGTACGTCGGAAGCGGAGCCCCAGTCCTCGAGCCTGATCAACGCGGCCGCAGCGTCGTATTCCGCGGCCGTGCGGATCGTCGAC
This sequence comes from uncultured Gammaproteobacteria bacterium, assembly GCA_963922215.1. GTDB lineage: Bacteria > Pseudomonadota > Gammaproteobacteria > Steroidobacterales > Woeseiaceae > UBA1847. The sequence goes on from CAWUHY010000031.1 coordinate 19,268, forward strand.
GTCGGCGCGAGTTCCTTGATGCGCAGGAAGTGGTTCGCAGCCAGTCGATAGTCTTCCAGCTCGTTCGCCTGCTCGCCCTGCTTGTAGATGGACGCGGCCAGGCCGTCGACGATGTCGGCGCGCGCTTCATCGTCCTCGGCCATCAGCGCAAGCACGTTGGTGTAAGCAGCCTCGGCTTCCGGGAAACGGAAGAGATCGATCGACGCATGCGCGATCACGGTCCAGGCGGCACGAATCAGGTCCGGTTCCGCATTCGGATAACGTTCGACAAGCGTCTGTGATGCGCTAATCGCGCGCTCTAGGTCCTGCATCGCGTAGAGATCATCCGCCGCGTTGCCGAGAACGACCGGCGCTTCTTCATGCGCCGGGAAGGTGTCGGTGAAACGCAAGCTGCTCTCGACAGTCTCGAGTTTCACGGCAGCAAGGCGATCCTCGCTCGCGACCTTCAAGTTCCCCAGCGTTGACGAACAGCTGTCCGAAGG
>CAWUHY010000032.1:0-19326 GCA_963922215.1 uncultured Gammaproteobacteria bacterium
CTTACCGGCGTCGGCGGTGTGGCTGACGGCGTCGACAGTGTCGATGTGGGTGTCAGCGAAAGCAGTAGCACGCCGGTCGGCTTCTCGCTGCAGGTCAGTGCCTGCGCCGGCACCGACTTCGTCTGGGGTGGCCCACTTGAAGCATCCTTCGGTGCGCCGAATGTCGGGCAGTCTTTTGCCGATGTCGCGAACTGCCTGCCCGGGGACGAACCCCCGCCGCCTGAGCCGGTCGTTGCAACCATTCCTGAAATTCAGGGCAGCGGCAGCGCAAGCCCGCTGTCCGGTCAGGACGTCATCGTCACCGCGGTCGTCACCGGTGCCTTCCAGGGCGGCCCTGACAGCAACGGAGATCTGCGCGGCTTCTTCATGCAGGACGCTGGCGACGGCGATCCTTCGACGTCCGACGGACTGTTTGTCTTTGATAACGATGTGCCGGTGACGGTCCTCGTCGGTCAGCAGGTTCGCGTGACCGGCACCGTCGGCGAGCGCTTCAGTCAGACGCAGCTCACCGCGAGCGCAATCGAAGTGCTCGGCAACGCGCCGGTTCCGGCGCCGGCCAACGTGAGCTTCCCGCTCGCAAGCATCGACGACCTCGAGCCCTTCGAGGGCATGCTGATCCAGGTACCGCAGACGATGACGGTTACCGACATCGGTAATCTGGACCGGTTCGGCGAAGTCCTGCTGAATGCCAACGGACGCCAGTTCCAGTTCACGCAGCAGAACACACCAGACGTTGCAGCCAACGCCGCGTACCTAGCCGACCAGGCACGCAATCAGCTGCTGCTCGATGACGGCCGGGACGGCAACCTCGGCGGCGCGACGATTCCTTACCCGGCACCGGGTCTCGCGGACGACAATGTGCTCCGGCTCGGCGACACCGCATCCGGACTCGTCGGCAACCTGGGCTTCGCCTTCGACCAGTACCGCTTGCGGCCAACCGAAGAGCCGGTGTTCTCCGCCGACAATCCCAGACCGGACGTCCCGCCAGCTATCGACGGTCGCCTGCGCATCGTGAGCTTCAACGTCGAGAATTTCTTCAACGATCTCGACGGCCGCGGCGCGCGTACGCCCGAGCAGCTGTCGATTCAGCTCGACAAGCTGGTCGCTGCCTTAAGCGGTCTGGATGCCGACGTTTACGGCCTCGTCGAACTCGAAAACGATTCCAGCGAAGGCGCATCCAGCGCAATCGCGGAACTGACCGCTGCGCTCAACGCGGCAAACGCAACGGCGTGCGGCATGAACTACGCCTACGCTGCGAAGACCCAGTTCGACCCAACGGAAGACGAGATCGCGGTCGGCATCATCTATTGCAGCCTCACCGTCATGCCGACGCCGGACACCGAGTTCGCCGTGTTGAACGATACGGTCCTCCACGCGATGGGCATGCTGACGCGTCCGCTGTTCAACGGCAACCGTACGAACCGCACGCCGATTGCCGCAACGTTCACCGAACGTGAGACGGGTGAAACCTTCACCGTGTCCGTCAACCACTTCAAGTCGAAAGGCTCGGGCGGTTGCAATGATTTCGTGCCTTCCGAATGCGCGATCAATGACGGAGCAGGCGCCTTCAACGCACTGCGAACCGAGGCGGCCAACGCGCTCGCCGCCTGGCTGGCAACGAATCCGACCGGCAGCGACGACCCCGACATCATCATCCTCGGTGACCTGAATGCCTACGCGGCCGAAGACCCGATCGTCGCGCTCGAGGCCGCGGGCTACGAAGATCTTGCCGAGCGCAACGCAAACGCATACAGCTTCGTGTTCCGCGGGCAATCCGGCACGCTGGACTATGCACTTGCGAGTATCGATCTGTCGCCAGACGTCAAAGGCGTTGCGGAATGGCACATCAATGCTGACGAATCACCGGTGTTCGAATACGCGGACGATCTTGCCAACCCGAACAATCCGTTCCGGATTTCAGATCACGATCCGCTGCTGGTCAGCATCGATCTCGACGACACGATCCCGCCGGAGAACTTGAGCTGCGGCACGCCCGAGTCGGGCACGATCGCACCCTGGCAGCGCGGCGCCATGTTCACGGCGACAGCCGAAGACGCGCAGGATCCAAACCCGTCGATCACAGTCGGCGATGTTCGCTGTGACAGGCGCCTGCCAAATGCGACCGTGCCGTCGAACTCCTGTCGAGTTCTCGCGAGTGGCGACACGATCACGATCGAGCGGCCGGGTGGTGTGCGCAATCGCATCAGCTGGACGGCAACGGCAACCGATGCCGCCGGCAATACGGCAACGCAGGCGTGCTCGGTTGATGTCGAGCCGGCGCCGCGCCGCAACCGTTGATCCTGCTAACGTCAGATCAGGAGACCCTCGCCGCAGGAAGGATTGCGGCGAGGGACGTTCTTGCGAGCATGTCCCGGTGAGATCGAGCGCGCTGATCGGTTTGATTTTTCTTGCCGCCTGCAGCGCAGACCCACCACAACCATCGGCCGCAGAGCCCTGCTCGCCGGGATGGGAGCGCGAAGTCGAGACCCGCGTTGGCACCGGCGACGGTCAGGGTCACGGTCCCGATGTGGGCTCGGCGGAATGGCAGTCCGTCATCGAATTCAGGCTCGGCGTTCGGGGGAATGCAGACCTCCCCCCGCGCGGATCCGATGCCTGGTGCCGCTACATTGAGAAATCGATACGCGCGAAGACACCCTGAGATTCTCGTCCGCAGGTCGACCGTTTTGCGCGTTCAGTCAGCCCCCGAACGGATTCCGCCAGTCCTGAATGCTGTGCTAACGTGACGATCGGAACAGGGGGAGAAAACTCATGCATCAGATCATCCGGACAGTCGCCTGGGTCGCGCTTGCCGCGAGCGTCATTGTTGCAGGCAGCGCGGTCGCCGAGCATCACGGCGAGAAGAAAGCGATCAAGCAGGCGGTCTACGACTACGTCGACTCGATCTACCAGATGAAGCCCGAGCTGATCGAGAAAAGCGTCAGCCCGAAAGTTCAGAAGCTGGGCTACATGCCGTCAACTGATGGCGAAGGCCTCGGGGAAAGCTGGATGACCTTCGACGAGCTGAAAGAGCTGGCCGCCCACATCAACAAGGATGGAATGTTCGACCCGGAAACCTCACCGCGTGAGGTGACGGTCTACGAACACACCGACACGATTGCGACGGTCAAACTGGTTGCCGCATGGGGCATCGATTACATCCACCTGACCCGTCACTCGGGTGAATGGATGATCATCAACGTCATCTGGGAAATGCCGTCAAGCTGACGGCCGCTGCCGGCGAGCATTGCGACGGCAGGCTCAATCATGACGAATTCCTGGATCGCGCGAGTTGGTAGAAGCGGCCTCGTTCTGTGGGCGCTGTACTTCGCCTTCGCCGCGTCTGCGGTCGTAGCTAATTACGGCGCGTCGACGTTCGATTTCAGCGTTCGGTACGGCGGACTGAAAGCCGCAGTCTGGCTCGCGTTGGCAGGCTTTCTCGTCTACAGCATCCACTGCACGCTGAAGGAAAACTTCTTCAGGTCTCTCCGCTCTGTCGCGTCGCTGTACTGGGGCCGGCAGATCGGCATCGATCTCTATCTCGGGCTTGGCATTGGTCTGCTGCTGATCTTTTTTAACGAGGGTCTGCTCGTCGCACTTGTCTGGCTCATTCCTCTCCTCGTTTATGCCAACCTCGTGATGCTGTTGTACATCGCGCTGCATTTCGAAGGTATCGTGCTGAAGCTGCTCGGCGCTTGATGAGCGAGCCAATGTTCAAGCGCCTTGGGCGCGTTACCCGGGACTCAAAAAAAACCGTCGGATGCCGATACCCCTCGATGAGGATGATTTAATATCCATTTTCGCCAGCCGCTACTCTCTCAAGGTCCGTCGAAAACTCACCCATGCGCATCTGGAAGCATCGTCATCACTGGGTCCCTCTCGCCTTTCTGCTGCTCGGGCTGCTGCTCATCCTGCAGCTCGCAATCGCCGGCAAGAACAACGACGCAGAGCGGATTAACGTTGAGGCAAGAATTACGGCGGAGCAGCTGAAGCTTCGGCTCGAGTCCTGTTTCGATTCACGAGCCAGCCTCGTACGCACGCTCGCAAACTACCCCTGGCGTTCAAGAGAGCAGCTGATTGGCGAATGGACGAGCCGTGCGAGTTCCTTGCTGCCGCTCTACACCGGCGTGCAGGCCCTCAATTACGTCGATGCCGACGGCGTCATTCGCGTCGTCTTCCCGGTCGAGCCGAACCGCGCCGCTCTGAATGCCAATCTTCGCGAGAACCCGAATCCGTCGGTGCGAAGCTCACTCGAGCGAGCCACTACGACCGGGCTCGTGTCACGGACTGCAATCGTCGAACTTCTGCAGGGTGGTAAGGGGTTCGCGCTCTACCGTCCGATCATCAGCGACTCCGGCGAAACGCTGGGCTACGTCAACGGCGTCTTTCGCGTCGGCGACCTGATGAACTCCTGCCTGCCGGAAGGCCGGCTGCGTCGTTACTTTGATTTCAGATTGATGGACGGCGGTGAGGTTTTCTACGAGCAGACCGACATCCGCTCGAGTCGGGCAGAGGATTTCGCGGTCGCGCTGGAAATCGACGTGATTGACGAGCCGTGGGAATTCACCATCGCGCCGCAGACCAGCTATCTCGACGCAACCGACGATTTCGTCGACGAACTGTGGATCATTCTCGGTTTAATTCTGCTAACGCTGTTAACCGCCGTGTTGCGCTTCGCGCTCGTCAAGCAAAGAGACGTCGAAGCACGCGAAGACGAATACCGACTTCTCGTCGAAAACCAGACGGACCTCGTCGTCAAGGTCAACATGCAGGGCGAGTTCCAGTACATCAGCCCGAGCTATTGCGAGATGTTTGGCAAGAGTGAGGCAGAGCTCATCGGCTTCGCTTTCATGCCGCTCGTGCACGAGGACGACCGCGAGCTGACCCAGCGTTCGCTTGAGCGGCTGACCCGGCCGCCGTACACCTCGTATCACGAACAGCGCGCAATGACGAAAGACGGTTGGCGCTGGCTCGCGTGGTCGAATCGCGCGGTCGTCGACGATGACGGCAACCTCGTCGGCATTACGGCTGTCGGGCGCGATGTGACGGAGGTCAAACGTCTTGAAGAGCGCGTCGCGCACACGCAGAAGATGCGGGCGATGGGTGAGCTCGCGGGTGGAATCACGCACGATTTCAACAACCTCCTGCAGGTCATCCTCGGCAACGTCGAGTACCTGCTGTTGACCGGCAAGGTGGACGAAGAAACTAAAAAATCGATGGAGAGCGTCCGGGACGTCGGCCTGCGCGCAATGAGCTTGACGAAGAAACTCGCCACGCTTAGCCGTCAGGATCTCTCGAAACCGGAGTTGCTGGACATTAACGTGTTTCTGGGCGAGCTCAAGGGTTTGCTCGGCCACACGCTGCCGTCGTCCGTCGATCTCACGGTCGAGACGCCTGAGAAGCCGCTGTTTGTATTCGGCGATCATTCGCAGCTCGAGCAGGTTTTGCTGAATCTTTGCTTCAATGCGCGAGATGCGATCGACTCGAAGGGCCGCATTGCGATCGAAGCGCAGCGTCGCACCATCGGCGACTCCGGCGCCGGCCCGGATCCGGAGCTCAAGGCCGGCGAGTATGTCGCCATTACCGTGACCGACGACGGGCACGGCATCGAGGCCGAAGATCTGCGAAGAATATTCGACCCGTTCTACACAACGAAGGGCACCGGTGCCGGGACGGGCCTGGGCCTGACGAACAGCTACAGCATCGTCGAACAGCACGACGGTACGATTACTGTTGAGTCTTCGCCGGGTGACGGCAGCACGTTCACGGTCTGGCTGCCGCTCTCATCGCCCGGCAGATTTGAAACAGCGAGCGAGCAGACGGCGGCTATTCCCGGCGATCGACCCACTGCCGGCTCCGGCGAGCTCGCTCTCGTTGCCGACGACAACCCGGAGCTGCGTGAGCTTGCGAGCAAGGTATTGAAACGAGCCGGCTTCGAAACGCTCGTGGCGGCGAACGGCAAAGAGGCGCTTGAAATCTTCCGTGCACGCCAGGATGAGATTCGGCTGCTTGTGCTTGATCTCGTTATGCCCGAAATGAGCGGACAGGACGTCGCCGCCGAGGTGCGAAAGCTGTCGTCTGATGTCAGCATCCTGCTCGTCTCCGGCTACGTGCCAGAGGACACGAAGCGGGAGCTGAAAGAGCCGATCATTCGCAAGCCCTATACGATCGACGAGTTAATGGATGCCTTGCAGGAGATGGGCTTTCTGCACGACGAAAATTCACAGGACTCTACCGATCCCATCTGACCCGGTTTTGCGCGGACATAAAAAAACCGCCGCCCTCCGATAGAGGACAGCGGTTTTCTCTCGATCAGTCGCGGCGAGCAGATTCTAGTCCAGCTCGTCTTCAGCTTCTTCTGCGACCTCTTCGATCGTGTCACCCGCAGCTTCGACGTCTTCGCCGATGCCGCGCGTCGTGTTGCAGCCTGCGATCAGTGCGAACATTGATGCCGCTGCGAAAACCTTAATCATGTTTCGTAATATCATCTTTAACCTCGTCTTTAGACCGGTGACCTGCCCTTCAGGGCGCGGATGACAAAACTGACGACCAGAAGGACGAGGAAAATGTAGAACAGCAGCTGAGCGATGCCTGCGGCTGATCCCGCGATGCCGCCGAAACCAAGTGCGCCGGCGATGATTGCAAGAATGAAAAATCCAAGTGCCCAGGAAAGCATAGTGTTCTCCTCTTTTAGATTAGTGGCTGGCTGACGACTCGTTTTCCAGCGACTTCAGTCGCTCCCAGGCGTCGCCCAGTTCTTCTTTCATGCCGTCGATCAGGTCAGAACCGACGTCTTTCGCATTTCCGGCCTGCTCGGCAAGCCGTTCTCGCTTCGCTGCCAGCGTCTGCAGACGTTTGTCCACGGCCACGCGCTTCTCGGCAGAAAGCTGTTTGGCTCGCGCTTTCAACTTGTCGACCTCCGCGTCAAACTCATCGATCTTCGCTTGCACGTAATCTTGTCTTGCATTGTCCGTTTGCATTCTGCCTCCTCATAAAAAAGCAGCCCGTAGGCCGCTATCGTGAATTGCCGCTTACTCTAGCAAAACAATTGCGATAACGCAACTGTTGCGAAATAAGGCAGAATTTAAGTACCTGTTTTTCTTCTGAAAACGGCTGCCAGCCTAGCTTTCGCCCTCGCACAGGGCTTTGACGGTTTGACCGGCTTCTCCGGTCAGTGCGATGCGGACCGGCGGCTCTGCGAACAGATCGAACAGGTATTCGTCGCCGTTCTGTTTCTGGTAGCGAACATGAGAGCCGGGAATTCTTAAGACAGGCTTTTCGATGAGTTCGGGGTCGGCGCCGTTGACGATCAGCCAGAGGCCGAAATCATCCGTCGCGATATCGAAGCGTAATCCGTCGACCAGGGGTTTCAGTGCGCCGCGGGTGCCGCCGAACAGGATCGTCTGGCCCCGAAAACTCAATGCCTCCGGACGCTCGCTCGTCGCGTAGCGCTTCGAGAGCTCGACCCACTTCGCGACCGGGCTCGCTGGTTCAAAAGCCACGACGGCGATCGCAACCGCAATGAGGATGCCAAAGACGACGAGAGCCTGACCCAGAAATTCCATGTGTGCCTGTCCTGTTCCTTCATGAGAGATCGCCAAGTTTACTGAGTCGCGCGCGCACCGACCACAGCGTCGAGCCAGTCGTTTCCGAACGTTTCAAAACGGGGCAGACGGTTGCGCGACTACCGTCAAGCGAGGAGACTGTGCTCTTGCTAATTACCGCCCCGAGCCCCTGCTGCCTGGTATATAACCATGGAACTCATCGTTTTTGATCTCGACGGAACCCTGCTGAACAGCCGTTCCGAGATCTCCGACTACACCAGCGAAACTTTGCGGCTGCTCGGGGCGAAGGGCATCGCGTACACCGTCGCGACCGGCCGTACGCTGCACGGCGCGCGCTCAGTGCTGGAAGGTCACCGATTCGAGCTTCCGCAGGTCTACAAGAATGGTGTCATGGTCTGGCACCCGAAGGACGAATGCTTCGCCGGCGGTGCCACCCTGACCGCGAACGAACTCACAGCGGTTGTCGATGCCTGCGAACAGAATGAATTGACACCCTTCGTTTTCACACTCGACGACGACAACGAGAGCACGGTCTATCACACACCGATTTCTTCCAAAGTAGAGCGCGAACTCTTAAAGGCGATTGACGTCGAGCAGCACGTCCGCGCGCGCGACCTCGCCGAGCTCTGCGACGACAAGCGTATTACCCACGTCAATGCGCTGGGCCGCCCCGATGCGATCGAAGCTGTTGTCTCACGTGTTCGCGACGAGGCGCACCTTGTTGCCTATTCCGGCGTAGCGCTCGAAGGCAAGCCTTGGCGCTGGCTCGATATCCACCACCACGCGGCCAGTAAAGGTGGCGCCGTCGAAGACATGCGTCGCCTGCTCGGCGTCGAGCGTGTCATCTGCTTCGGTGATAGCGACAACGATTTGAGCATGTTCGAAACGGCCGACGAGAGCTATGCCCCGGCCAACGCGAAGGACGCAGTCAAAGCCGCCGCGACTGCCGTCATCGGGCACCACGACGAAGAGGGAATCGCGCGCTTCCTTCGCGAACGCTTCGAACTGGGCTAGGCAGACTCAAGCAAAGTCCGACCGGATGCTGGATGCTCACCCGCATTCCGGTGTAGCCTGAGGAAATACAGTCGGCAAATCCCGGCTGTCCGTCCGCAGCAGCATCCGACAATCGGTTCGCAACGAACTGCGGCCGCCTTTTTCGCCGGCGATGCAGCAGGGTGTGGGCAGGGTGCGACGTCTTACATGAATACCGTTCTCTCGATCGCAGAAAATATTCTGTTCCTGAGCTTCATGGGATTCGGTCATTTCTTCGTCGAGTCCAACCGCGAACGCCTCGGTGAATTCACCGCAAATTTCCTTGCCGGAATTTCGCTCGGCCTTGTAACAGTCCTCGTGTCGACCGTTCCGGTCGTTCTCCCGGACGGCGCCGCGGTCGACGGCCGTGCGGGCCCGGTTATCCTCGCCGGGATCGTGGCCGGGCCCGTCGGCGCCGCCGTTGCTGCCACCATGGGAGCACTCGCCCGCATCGCAACAGGCGGCGGGTTCGTTTTTTCCGGCGCGATTGTGTACGTCGTCTACGCATTGATCGGCGTTGCGCTCGCTCGGTTTAACGTTGTGACGAAGCACAATCTCCCGACGCTGAAGTCAATCGGCGTTCTCATCGTGACGTCGGGGTTCGGTGCTGCCCTGATGTTCCTGCTGATTCGCCCGTTCGAGAAAGCGATCCAGTGGCTGGCGCAGGATTTCCCGCTGATCCTTGCCGCGAATGCCATGTCGGTTACTTTCGCCGCCCTCGCACTGGCATCCGCGCTGGCCTTTATCCGGCAGTCTGACGAGGTGAAGCAGGCGATCGGCACGCTAAACCTTGCGAAGCGTGCGGCCGGGCTCGGAATCTGGGACTTCAACCTAAAGACAGGCAAGCTGCAGTGGGATTCCCGTTCGAAAGAGCTCCACGGAGTAACGTCCGAGTCGTTTACCGGTACGTACGATGACTGGAAGCGCAACGTGCATCCGGACGATCTCGCGAGCGCAGAGAGCGCGTTCAACGACGCCGTCATCAACGACGTACCGTTCGACACGGAATACCGTGTTCTGCTGCCGGATGGCGCGGTTCGTTGGATCAAGGGCGATGCGATTATCCTGCGCGACGCAGACCGCAAGCCAACGCGGGTTGTGGGTTCAAATATCGACTACACGCCAATTCGACTCGCCGAGAAAGAGATCGAGGAGTTCCGGGCCGTCGCGGCGCAGGCACAGAAACTCGAAACCATCGGGCAACTGACGGGCGGCGTCGCGCATGACTTCAACAATCTGTTGGCCGTAATACTTGGAAACCTCGAGTTGCTGATGTCCAGGATTCAAGCATCCGGCAGCGTCGACAAGGACGTTCAGAAGCTGATCGAAGACGGAATCGAAGGCGCAAGACGCGGCGCCGAACTCACGCAAAACATGCTGGCCTATGCGCGAAAAGCGCGCCTGAAGCCAGTTGTACTTAACGTCAACGATTGCGTTCGCCAGACACAAACCTGGATGCGCCGTGCGATCGAGAGCCGGATCGACATCAGCATCAACCTCGAGACCGAGCCCTGGATGATCCGGGCGGACGAAAGCTCGTTGCAAAGTGCGATCGTCAATCTGCTGGTGAACTCCCGCGATGCGATTGCAGAATCCGGCTCGATCGTAATTGAAACGGCAAACGTCGTCATTGACGACACGTTCGCCGATGACCTTGGCGAAGCGTTGCCGAACGGTCGCTACGTCATGCTGTCCGTCAAGGATGACGGGGGCGGCATCGACGAGGAGACGCGAAAGCGGATGTTCGATCCGTTTTTCACCACCAAGAACGTCGGACAGGGTTCCGGGCTCGGGTTGTCGACCGTGTTGGGCTTCGTCAAGCAGTCCAGCGGCGGTGTCGGCGTCGAGTCGGAGCCGGGTCGCGGAACAACGATTCGCCTCTACTTTCCCGTCACCGATGAGGCGCCATCAGAACAGGAAGGGATCGACCTGGACGCTCGGCCTGTCGCATCCGACGCGGATCGACCGGCCCGCATCCTGCTCGTTGAGGACCAGGCCGGCGTGCAGGATGTACTGCGGCAAATACTGGCTCTGGCCGGCTACGAGGTCGTCACAGCGAACTCCGGCGATGAGGCCTTTTCGCTCTACCAGTCAGATCCGAATTTCGACCTCTTGCTAACCGACATCGTCATGCCCGGTGAATGTCAGGGGCCGACGCTTGCCGCCGCAATCCGCGAGCTGACGCCGGATCTGCCGGTGATTTTCGTCACCGGGTACAGCAAGGTGGCTGATGAGGCCGGCGCGCCACTCGGTCCAAACGAGGCCTTCCTGACCAAGCCGGTGTCCCAGAAAGTGCTGATCAGCACCGTCGAGCGCCTGTTAGCAGGACGCTATACGTAAGTCCCTCGATATCGCCGCCAATCCGGATGGGCTAGCGTAAGGATTCTTCAATCCTGTACGCGAGCGGAGGTCCGCGATGACAACTGAAATTGCACCGATCCTGAAGGAGCTCCAGACGGATCACCGGAATATGGCGCAATTGCTGTCGATGCTGGAACGCTGCGCGAACGGAATCTACGACGAGGCCGACGCCGACATCGAGCTGATGCTCGACATCATGCACTACATGACGGTGTACCCGGACGCTGTTCACCACCCCAAAGAGGACCTGCTTTACTCGGAATTGCGCGCCGCGCGACCCGATCTGTCGCAGGGCATGGGGCGGGTCGCGGATGAACACAGCACCATCGCAAGCCAAAGCATTCGGCTGCGCGACCAGCTTAACGAAGCCGTAAACGGAGTTGCCGTCGGCCGCAAAGCGCTCGTCGCAGAGACGCTACGCTACGTCGAAGCACTTCGACGGCACATGCGCTGGGAGGAGTCGGACCTCTTTCTGCGTCTCCAGCAACTGGTTGCCGGCGGCCATCCGAATGTTGAGTCCGCGAAAATGCTGTCGAAGCAGGATCCCCTGTTCGGCGCTGAAGTCGAGGAGCGCTTCAAGGCGCTCTACCGTTCGCTCGAGGAGCACGCGCACTGACGCGTTGTCAGTCGCGGGCGACCCCGCGCATTCCCAACAGGATCGCGGCAACGACCAGGAAGCCGCCGGCGAACCGGTCAATCAATACCCGGCGTGCCGGCCCGATGCGCCGCGATAACCAGTCCGCGCCCGCGGCGTAGGTCAGCAGAAAACAGGCGTCGACGACGACGTAGGTCGCACCGAGGATTGCGAGCTGCAGCGCAAGCGGGCTGTCCGGCTCGATGAACTGTGGAAACAGTGCCGCGAAAAAGACGACGGCCTTCGGGTTCGCGGCCGAGGTCAGAAAGCCACGAAGATAGAGTGACGACAGCGACGCCGGCTCGAGGCGCGACTCCGCGTCCGCTGTTTGAAATGAGCCCACAATCTGGCGGACGCCCAGCCAGACCAGGTAGGCAACGCCACACCATTTGACCGCCGCGAGCCCGAACCGGGTTGCCGCAAGAATGGCCGCGAGCCCGAGTCCGGCGAGCAACATCTGGATGACGTTCGCCGACAGATCGCCGGCAGCCGTGGCCAGCGAACGTCGAAAGCCGTTGGCAAGGCTGGTCGAAAGAATCAACAGGTGGCTGGGACCGGGAGCGATCATGAATACGAGCACGGTTGCGACGTAGAGCAGCCAGTTATCGAGCGACATGTTCGTTCCAGCGAGAGAGGAGTCACGTCAAGTAGGCGCGTGATGCACAACGCTGTCAAGAAGACCGCCCCCGCAAGAGGCGTGCTCGCTATACTCCCGCCTGAGCCGTTAATAAGGAAGCACCCGTGGCCGGAAGCAGTCTGCTCACTCTTCTCGATGACATCGCAACTCTGCTCGACGACGTCGCCGTCCTGTCGAAAGTCGCAGCCAAGAAAACGGCCGGCGTGCTGGGCGACGATCTCGCGCTGAACGCCGAGCAGGTGACCGGTGTGCGGCCCAACCGGGAGATTCCGGTGGTCTGGGCCGTGTTTAAAGGATCCGCCCTCAACAAGCTGATCATGGTGCCGATCGCGTTGCTCCTGAGCGAGTTCCTGCCGTGGTTGATTACGCCGCTGTTGATGCTCGGTGGTGCGTTTCTTTGTTTCGAAGGTTTCGAGAAAGTGGTACACCGGCTTTTGCACCGGGAAGAGAAAAAAACGGAAAAGCATGAGCGCCTGAAGGCGGTCGCGAACAAACAGGTCGACATGGTCGCTTTCGAGAAAAAGCGCATTAGAGGCGCAATTCGTACAGACGCGATCCTGTCCGCCGAAATCATCGTGATCGTTCTCGGCACCGTGCAGGACGCCGACCTCGTCACACGTATTACGGTCCTGTCGTTCCTCGCCGCGGCAATCACCATCGGCGTCTACGGTCTTGTCGCCGCAATCGTCAAGCTCGACGATTTTGGACTGTACCTGCTGGAAAAGGAGGGCGAGTCCGCGGGGCGGCGCGTAAGCCGGGTGGCCGGCAACATCATCCTCGCGCTGGCACCGAAGCTGATGCGGCTGTTGTCCATTCTGGGCACCGCCGCGATGTTCCTCGTCGGCGGTGGCATTCTCGTCCATGCGATCCCGTTTTTTGCCGAGTGGTTGCACGTCGTCGAAGACGCCGTGACCGGTGGTCTGTTGCAGCTACTCGCCGGGCAACTCTTCAATGGGCTCGTCGGGGTCGCCGTGGGCGGGCTGATCGTCGCTGTCCTGACCGGCGCAAAGCGTGTCCTGCCCGCAAAGGCGACCGAGCCTCAATAGCAGACTGTAAAATCAGACTGGTTCGTCCAGCTCCGTATCGTGCGGTGCAGGCGCTCGGACCGCGAGCGTCCCGATGAGGCAGATCAGGCCGGATCCCACCAGCGTTTCCTGCAGGCCCAGACCGTCTGCGACAAGCCCGATGAGCAGTCCGCCGATGGCCGTTCCGCCGAAGGCGATCATGCCCCAGAGGCTGCTGACCCGCCCGCGAACATCGTCGTCGACGTGGCTCTGGATCAGGATCTGCGAACCAATCCCGGCAAGCGAGAGCGTGACGCCGAGCAGCCCCACGGCGACGAGTGACAGCAGAAAATGACCACTGGCGCCGAAGAGGACGATGATCACCGATGCAGCGGCAAGCGTCATTCGAATCGCTCGGACGTCGAGCCAGTGCGCGCCGCGTGCGAGGATGAGGCCCATCAGAACGGCGCCTGCGCCAACCGCAGACGTCATCGCCGCGAGTCCGGAACTGCCGCGCTCGAGGACTGCGTCGGCGACGGCCGGCATCATCTCGAGGGCGCCGCGCCCGAACAGTGTCCCGAGCGCCGTCAGAACGAGCAGCGTCCGGATCATGTTGTGGCTCAGCACGTAGCGGACGCCGTGCTTCAGCTCCCGCCATGCGTTCGCGGCTTCTTTTTTCTCCCGCTCTTCGCGACGCTTGATCTCTATCACCCAGACCGCAACGACGATCGCGACATAGCTTAAGGAATTGACGGCGAACGCCCAGCTGACGCCGAGACTGACGATAATAAGTCCGGAGATCGCGGGCCCGATGACACGCGAGACGTTGAACGCGATCGACGTGCTGGCGATCGCACTCGACAATTCTTCGCGGCGCACGATGCCGGGCACGAGGGCCATGCGCACCGGCGTATGCGAACCGTCGAGCATTCCCTGGATGAGAGAGAACGTGGCCAGCACACCGATGTCGACGACACCCGCAAAGCTCAAGCTCGCGAGCGCCAGCATGTTGAGCGAGCTTCCTGAGTTCAACAGGATCGAGAGCTTGCGCCGCTCGAAGCGATCGGCGATGACGCCGAACAGCGGCCCGAATACGAGCGCAGGCGCAAACTGCGTGAACGAGATAACACCCACCCAGGCCTCCGACCCGGTCAGCGTCCACGCATACCAGGCGAGCGCAACGCGGAAAATCCACAAGCCGTGCAGCGAGATCGTGCTGCCGACGAGGTAGATCCTGAAATTGCGGTTGCCGAGCGCCGAGGGCATGGGAACGTATCTGTCTGTCAGGGGCGCGCCAGTATACGCGCCTTGAACGCGCCCGCCGTCAGCAGTTACAGGATGATGAAATCAGGGCACACAGCGAGCGCTCGAACACGGTCGCAAAGTCGATGTGGAACTCACTCAGGCGCTCGTCTTTCAGCGCGCAGGCGGCGTTATGCCCGGGATTGGCGAATGGCCACAATCCGACCAGCAGTGCGTGATGCTGGATGAACAGGGTGCGCGCATCGTCCTCCGACATCGCAGGTAGTGCCGCGCGCACGGCGTCTGCAAATCGTCGCAGCGGGACCCGCATATCGAGCTTGAATTCCACCAGCGCCTGCGTCGGCGTGTTTTCTTCCAGCGTGACGTGCAGCAGGGTGGCGAGGTAGCACAGTCGCTCGTGGCGAATCGTTGTCCGTGCGATTGCGTGCGCGACATTTTCAGGTCTTGGCTTCTTGAGGCGCTTGAGCGCGGTTTCGATCGCTGCAAGCCAAGCCTGCCCCTCGCGCCGGAACAGGAAGAGGAACACCTCCTCCTTGCTGCCGAAATAGCCGTAAAGGCTGCCCTTTGCCATGCCGCAGCAGTCCGCACCCTCGGTCATCGAAATCTCATCGATAGGGCGTTCGTCGAACAGCGCGCCAGCCGCGTCGAGAATAGTCTCGATACGTTCCGCTTTCTGTTCGGGGCTGCGGGCGCGTTGCCAGGTCATGCGACGATCTCTGCTTGATAAGCGACTCGGAGTCGAATAATATCCGACTCTCGGTCAATTACCAGCGGAATTTTTCTCCCGGGCGCGAACGCCGGCTTCAGTTTCGCTTTCACCGCGCATGTCATTTCGCTGTGACAAGTGCGCTTTATCGTTGTCCAACGGCAGTTGATGCCGTTTGGGAGTAAAAAATGCAGGGCTTTCGCACGCTGGCACTCCTTTTCGTTGCGCTCGCGAGCACCGCAGCCGCCGACGATGTGGTCGTCGCGGTTGTGTCCGACGCACCGGTCAACCGCCTCGCGTGGCAAGACGACATTCTGACTGACGAGCTGCTCGCGCTGACGTCGCGAGAGTTCGACGTGCGCCTGAAACGCTTCGTCGCAAGCTGGACCAAGGAGTCCATCGAGGCGGCGGCCGAGTCGGCCTACACAGATCCCGAAGTCGACTACGTGCTCGTCACCGGCTTCATCGCGAACCAGGTCCTTGCACAACGCGGCGATTACCCCAAGCCGACCTTCCTGCCGATCATCATCGACACCGGACTGCTCAAGGCGCCGCCCGCGGACGGCACCTCCGGGATTCCGAATCTCAATTACCTCCGAACCTACGCCGACTTCTCCACCGACCTCGAGCAGCTTGGCCGGATGGTCGAGTACGACACCGTTGTCCTGTTTGTCGACGACATTCTTTCCTCGTCGATTCCCGATCTCCGTCGCCGAGCCTTCGAAGCGAGCACCGCCCGCAACATTAATCTCCTCGAAGTCAGCCACGACGGCACCGACCACGATCTCGCGTCACGCATTCCCCCGGCAGCCGACGCGGTCTTCGTCGCCGGCCTGCCGCGGATGCCGCAGACCGCCTTCCGCGACATGGTCGACGACATCAACGAGCTTGGGCTCCCGAGCTACAGCTTCGCGGGCGTTCGCGACGTCGAGCTCGGCTTGCTAATGACGAACTCCGAACCGCGGGACATCGCACGTCAGGCGCGTCTGAATGCGCTGAACATGCAGGCCGTCATGCTCGGGGAGACAGCCGAAGAACAACCGATCGATTCGCAGATTAAAGATCGCCTGACGATCAACATGGCAACGGCGCGGCGGATAAACCTCTCGCCAAATTTCGAAGTCATGCGGGATGCGATTCTGCTCAACCAGGCCTATGAAATCGACGGCCAAACCTACGGGCTGGTCGACATCGCGGAACTCGCGGTCCGCGAGAACCAGGACCTGCTCGCCGAGTCGTTTGCCGTGCTCGCCGGCGAGTTCGACATTGCGACGGCGCGATCGAACCTGTACCCGCAGCTCGGCGCCAGCGTGTCCACGGTTACCCGTAAACGCTCCGGCGCAGTCACGTCGGGCTTCTTCCCCGAGCGCACCAGCGACGCGGCACTGAGCCTGAGTCAGGTCATCTATTCCGACGGCCTGAGCGCGAACCTGACGATCCAGAAGGAACTGCAGCTCACCCGTGAAGAGGCCTACGACGCTTTGCGGCTCGACATCATCCAGGCGGCGACGAGCGCTTACTACCGCGTGCTGAATGCACGCAGCCAGCTCCGGGTTCAGGAAAACAACCTGAACATCACGCGCCGAAACCTCGAGCTCGCCGAAGACCGCGTGCGGCTCGGTACGTCGACGGCTGCCGACATCTATCGCTGGCAGTCCGAAGTCGCACAGTCCCAGATCCGCGTGACCAACGGTCGCGCAGCACTGAACCAGGCCTGGGACACGCTGAACCGACTCCTGCATCGTCCACCCGGCAGCCGCCTGAATCTGAAGGAGGCAGGTTTCGACGAGCCCTTCGTCATGACACGTAAAGACTTCGATGACCTGATTCGCAACCAGTCGGACTACCAGATTTTCTCGAACTTCTACATCGAACGCGCGCTATCGCAGTCACCAGAGTTAGCGCAACTCGACGCGCTGATCCGCGCGAAACAGCGCGAGCTCAAATCGGAAAAGCGTTCCTTCTGGCTGCCCGACTTCTCGCTCGGTGCCGAGCTGACGGAAAACCTGAACCAGACCGCAGGTGGTTTTGCGACGGGCGAGGGCGAACAGGACTGGAACGTCGCCGTGCGCGCGACCCTGCCGCTGTTTTCCGGTGGCGAGCGCCGCGCCAGCGTGTCGAAGGCAGACTTCGAACTCCGTAGACTCCAGGCACAACGAACCGCGACCGCCGAGCGCGTTGAAGAGGCCATCCGTATCCAGCTGCACGCGGCGCAGGCGAAATACGTGAACATCGATCTCGCGGTTGAGGCTGCAGAAGCCTCGCGGAAAAACTTCGAACTCGTCAGCGACGCGTACGCGCGCGGCACAGTCAATGTGATTCAGCTGCTCGACGCGCAGGAATCCGCGTTGCAGGCTGCCGCGGGTGCGGCCGACTCCCTGTACGACTTTCTCATCACGATCATGGCTCTGCAGCGCGCCGTCGGCGGCTACGACTACCTGCTGCCGGCCGACGAACGCAATGCGCTTGCCGAAACTTTCCGGCGCGCTCTATCCGGGAACACGCCATGAAACGAATCAGTACCATTGTCACGCTCGCGCTGCTGGTCTGCGCCTGCTCGGACAAGACGCCGGAGCCGCGCGATTTATTGCGCCCGGTGCGCTACGTCACTGTCGAAGACGACAGCATGTTCCGCGACCGCAGCTTCTCGGGCACATCGAAATCGAGTCTCGAGTCGCGCCTGTCGTTCAAGGTGCCGGGCACAGTGATCGACATGCCAGTGCAGATCGGCGAGCGACTCAAAGCAGGCACGCTGATCGCAAAACTCGATCCGCAGAGCTACGTGCTGCAGCAGCAACAGGCGCAGGCTGCGCTCATCGAGGCGCAGGCGAACAGCCGGCGGGCGAGCGCAAACTACGAGCGCACAAAAGGTTTGTATGCGAACGACAACGCATCGCTGACTGACCTCGAAGCAGCTCGCGCGCAGGCCGAATCTGCCGCTGCAAACGTCGATTCCGCGAGCAAAGCTCTGGAAATCGCGCGCCTGAACGTTTCGTACACGGAACTCCGTGCCGAACGCGACTGCTCGATTGCATCGCTTGGTATCGAAGTGAATGAGAACGTGCAGGCCGGACAGCAGATCGCAGTTGTCAGCTGCGGTGACACCTATGAAGTAACGTTGAATCTGCCGGAGAGTCTGATCGGCAATATCAATCGGGGTACGGTTGCGGATATTCGGTTCAGCGCAATACCCGGCGAGAGGTTCCGGGGTGAGGTAACGGAAATCTCGGTTGCGTCCACCGGTGCCGCAGCCTTCCCGGTCGTCATTCGCATTCTCGGAGATCATCCGGAGCTGCGCTCCGGGCTCGCGGCCGACGTCACCATACAGTTCAATTCCGGCAACGGGGGTGACGGTGTGACAATGGTTCCCGTCGCGGCCGTCGCAAAGGAAAGCGAAGAGACTTACGTCTTTATCGCCGAGCCGGAAGGCGACTCCGGGGAAGGCGTTGTCCGCCGGCGCAGCGTTGAACTGGGCGAGCTGACGCAGGACGGCGTCGAGATTGTCGATGGTTTAAGTGTCGGTGATCGCGTCGTCACAGCCGGTATTTCGAAGATTCGTGACGGCCAGCGCGTGCTGATTCCCGAGACGCCGTAATGAACCTGACGGGTCTCGCGATTCGCTACGACCGCTTCACGCTGACGATCGTGACGCTCGCAATCGTGGCCGGCATTTTCGCCTACCAGGCGCTCCCGAAGGCGCAGGATCCGGGTTTCATCGTGCGCACCGCGGTCATCACGACGCAGTTTCCGGGCGCGAGTCCCGAGCGTATCGAGCTGCTGGTCACGGACAAGATCGAGAAGAAGATTCAGGAGATGCCCGAGATCGACTCGATCATCTCGGAGTCCCGCACCGGAATCTCCATCGTCTATGCGAACTTCAAAGAGTCGTACAAGAACATGCGGCCGATCTTCGACGATTTGCGCCGCAAGATCGAAACGGTTAGCTCCGATCTGCCACAGGGCACGCGCACGCCGGTCGTTAACGATGAATTCGGCGACGTATTCGGCAGTGTCTACACGCTGTCTGGTGAGGGCTTTTCCTACGCCGAACTGAAAACGATCGCCGACGAGCTGCGCGACGATCTCCTGAAAGAGCCGGACATCGCGAAGGTCACGATCCACGGTGC
>CAWUHY010000033.1:0-19272 GCA_963922215.1 uncultured Gammaproteobacteria bacterium
GCCGCATCGCTCATCAGCGTGATGACCTGCTCGCTGACCGCCTCGACATCGTCTTCGGCAAGCTCGAAGACCAGCTCGTCATGCACCTGCATGATCATGCGGCAGTCGTACGAGGCTTCGCTGAGCCACGCATGTACGGACTGCATTGCACGTTTGATGATATCGGCAGCGGTGCCCTGCATCGGCGCGTTGATCGCACTGCGCTCGGCGTATTGCCGGCGCTGCGGATTGCGCGCGTTGATTTCCGGCAGATACAGGCGACGACCGAACACGGTTTCGACGAATCCCTCTTCCCGGGCTTGTTCGCGGATGTCGTCCATGTAGCGCTTAACTCCGGGGTAGCGATCGAAATAGAGGTCGATGTACTGCTGCGCCTCTGTTCTCGTGACATCGAGCTGCTTCGCGAGCCCGAAAGCGGACATGCCGTACATCAGGCCGAAGTTAATCGCCTTCGCTGATCGACGCTGGTCGACCGTCACATCGCCGAGCGATTCGCCGAAGACCTCAGCAGCGGTTGCGCGATGGATATCCTGTTCCTCGGCGAAGGCATCGACGAGTCCTTCATCGCGGGAGAGGTGCGCCATGATGCGAAGTTCGATTTGTGAGTAGTCGGCGGCGAGAATGCACTTGCCTTCAGGCGCGACGAACGCCTGCCGGATCATGCGGCCTTCTTCGGTCCGGATCGGAATGTTCTGCAGATTCGGATCCGTGGACGACAGCCGCCCGGTCGCGGCGACGGCCTGGTGATAGGACGTGTGGATGCGACCGCTGGTCTCGTCAATCAGTCGCGGCAACTTGTCTGTGTACGTGCTTTTGAGTTTGCTGACGCTGCGGTAGTCGATAATCACTTTCGGCAGTTCGTACTCGTGCGAGAGCTCGACGAGCACGTCTTCAGCCGTCGATGGCTGGCCTTTTGGAGTCTTCCGAATGACAGGAAGCCCCTGTTTTTCAAAGAGAATTTCCTGGAGTTGCTTCGGCGAGCCGAGGTTGAACGGGCCGTCGGCGAGCTCGTGCGCTTTCGCCTCTAGCGTTTGCATTTTCTTCGCGAGCGCGGTGCTTTGCTCGCCAAGCATCTTCCGATCAACGAGAACGCCCGACTCTTCCATCTCGGTCAGGATGGGAACCAGCGGCTGCTCGATCTCTTCGTAAACGGACTTCAACGACGGTATTTCTTCGAGCGCTTTCCACAGCGTTTCATGAAGTTGCAGCGTGATGTCGGCATCCTCGGCGGCGTAGGGCGCGGCCGTGTCCAGATCGATCTGGTTGAACGTCAGCTGCTTCGCACCCTTCCCGGCGACGTCCTCGTAATGGATCGTCTCGCGATTCAGGTAGTGTCTGGCAACTGAGTCCATGTCGTGCCGGGTTGCAACACTGTTCAGCACGTAGGACTCGAGCATCGAGTCGTAGGTCATGCCACGAAGCTTAATGCCGTGACGGGCGAGAACGTGCGCGTCGTACTTCAGGTGGTGGCCCACCTTCTTCTTATCGTCGTCCTCGAGAAAAGACTTCATGCGCTCCAGGACTTCGTCACGCGGCAACTGATCCGGCGCACCCGGGTAGTCGTGTGCGAGCGGAATGTAGCAGGCCTTGCCAGCCTCAACCGATAGCGACAGCCCGACGACCTCGGCCTGCATGTAGTCGAGACTCGTCGTTTCGGTGTCGAAGGCGACGAGGTCGGCTTTCTCGCAGGCTGACAGCCAGCGCTCGAAACCGTCCCAGTCCAGCACGGTCTCGTAGTCCGTCTCGACCGTTTCAGATGTCGGCGCGTCGTCGTTGCCGTCGTCCTCCAGCTGGCTCAGCAGCGTGCGCAGTTCGTAGTGGCCGTAGAGCTTTTTCAACGCCGCTGTATCGGCGTCTTTCGGCTTCAAGTCCTCGATGCCGATGTCGAGATCGACGTTCAGCTCGATCGTCGCGAGTTTCTGCGAGAGCTTCAGCTGTTCGATGTTGTCGCGCAGGCTTTCGCCGACCTTGCCCTTGATCTCCTCGGCGTGCTCGATGATGCCGTCGACGCTGTCATAGAGGTTCAGCCATTTCGCCGCCGTCTTCGCGCCGACTTTCGGCACGCCGGGAATGTTATCGGACGAGTCGCCCACCAGTGCAAGGTAGTCGATGATCTGCTCGGGCCAGACGTCGAATTTTTCCTTGACGCCGTCGCGGTCGAGCACTGTATCGCTCATCGTGTTCACGAGCGTGACGTGCTCGTTGACGATCTGCGCCATGTCCTTGTCGCCGGTCGAGACGAGCGCGTGCATGCCTTTCTCATCGCATTCCCGGCACAACGTGCCGATCACATCGTCGGCTTCGACCCCCTCGACGCGCAGCAGGGGCAGTCCCATCGCCTCGACCGCATCGAGAATCGGCTGCAGCTGGGAACGCAGATCGTCGGGCATCGGCGGGCGATTCGCCTTGTACTCCTCGAACATCTCGTCGCGGAAGGTCTTGCCGGGTGCATCGAAAACAACGCCAACATAGTCGGCATCGTGTTCGCGGATCAGCTTGTTCAGCATGTTCAGCACGCCGTGCAAAGCGCCCGTCGCCTCACCTTTCGAATTCGTCAGGCTCGGTAGCGCGTGGTAGGCACGATAGAGGTAGGACGAGCCGTCGACGAAGACGACGTCCGGCTTACGGGGCTCTTTCTTCGCCATTTTCTTCCTGCTCTTCCGATTCGGAGGTCTCCGGCGGGGCCGCGCGAATTTCGCTCGGGTTCCCCGGCAGGTATAGAGGGCCGCTCTGCCCGCAGGCGGACAACAAGGCCGTGAGCAAAAGTAGGCTTAGGGTGCGTCGCATATCGTGCTTCCTGGTTTCGCTCTCCGCCGAAACGGCGAGATGCGGGGCACGATTATAGGCAGAGACGCGCGCCGATGCCCGCGCTAGCGCGCGAACTTTTCAGCGATCCGGCGATAGGCTTCGCGGAACGGGATGCCTTCATCGTGCACGAGCGCGTAGGCCTCTGCCGTCGCGAAGATTCCGTCGTCGAGACGGATATTCTCCGGGCGGAATTCCACGCCGCTGATGAGGTAGGCCATGATGTCCACGCTCTCGATGGACAAATCAATCCCGCGAAACAACGGCGACTTGAGGCGCTGCAGATCGCGCTGGTAGCCGGACGGCAGCTTCGCCGTGATGTTCATCGCTTCACTGAGACAGGCTTGCACGGTCGCCGAAGAGGAGCGCAGGAGCTCCAGCACGTCCGGGTTGCGTTTCTGCGGCATGATCGACGAACCCGTCGTGACGTCTGCAGCGAGGCTGATATAGGCAAATTCCTGCGTGTAGAACATCAGGAGATCCGAGGCCATGCGGGACAGGTCGTTCATCAGCAGCGACAGCTCGAACAAGAGTCCGCTCTCGGCCTTGCCTCGCGATAGCTGCGCGGCCGTGACCGGTTGCTGCGTTTCGGCGAAGCCAAGTGCCGCGGTCGTTTGCTCTCGATCGAGCGGAAGACCGGGCGTTCCGTAGCCCGCCGCGCTGCCGAGCGGATTCTTGTCCATGCGCCGCTTGCTCGCGGCAAGGCCGGCTTTCGCGTCGTCGAAGGCTTCCTCGAAGCCCCCGCACCACAGCGCAACAGTCGATGGCATCGCCTGCTGCATATGCGTGTAACCGGGCAGTTCGACATCGCCCTGCCTCTCCCGCAATGCCGCAAGCTCGTCGCCGAGTTTTCCGACTCTGGCGGCAACGTCGTCGGCGACATCCTTCAGGTACAAGCGGAGCGCTGTCAGGACCTGGTCGTTACGCGAACGCCCGAGATGCAGGCGGCCGCCTGCATCTCCGATATCTGCAGTCAGGCGTGTTTCGAGAGCGGTGTGGACGTCTTCGTCCTCGAGGGATATTTCCCATTTGCCGTTCGCGTGCTGTTCCTCGAGTCGTTTCAGGCCGTCGCGAATGTCGTCCCGGTCCTGCTCGGAGATCAGGCCCTGTGCTGCCAGCATGTCGGCGTGCGCAACGCTGCCTCTGACGTCGTAGCGAACGAGCCGGCCGTCGAGCAGATGGTCTTCGCCCGCTGTGTAGCGCAGGACTCGCTGATCCAGCGGCAGGCCTTTTTCCCAGAGACGACTCATTCCGGTGTCGCCTGCTCGGCTGCGGACAGCGCTGCGATGTCGTTGACGACCAGCGTGCCGTTGCCTTCGTTGGTGAAGACTTCGAGCAGCAGGCTGTCCGGCAGGCGATAGGAGATAACGTGCACACGGCTGACGCCGTTCGCGAGCGCGGAGTCGATCGCCGTTGCCTTCGGCAGCATGCCGTCGGCAAGCTTTCCTTCGTCGCGGATTTTCTTCAGTGCCTTGCGATCGATGTAGGAAATCAGTGACTGTGGGTCATTGATGTCTTCGAGGATTCCGGACGCGCCGGTTGCGAGGATCAGTTTCTCGGCGCCGAGCTCCGCGGCGATCGCTGCAGCAACCGTGTCGGCGTTGATGTTCAGCAGCGTGCCGGACTCGTCGCAGGACAGGGGGCTCACGACAGGCATCAGGCCGTTGTCGAGCTGCTTCTTCAGGATGTCTGCGTCGACGCCGTCGATGTCGCCCACGAAACCGTAGTCCAGGGATTTTCCGTCCGCCTGCTGGACGGGCGGCCGCTTGTGCGCCCGAATCAGTCCGGCGTCGACGCCGCTGATGCCGACCGCAGGAATCTGGAGGTCGCGGCAGACGGCGAGAATGCGCGTATTGATCTGGCCATTCAGAACCATCGTCGCGACGTCCAGCGAATCGCCGTCTGTGACGCGCCGGCCTTCAACGAAGGTGGTGTCGACACCGAGTGCGGTCGCGAGCTCGGTGGACTGCGGTCCGCCGCCGTGAATGAGCACAACGCGGATGCCGACCTGGTGGAGAATGCCCACCTGTTCCATCAGCGCATGCGTCAGCTCCCGATCCGCAAAAACTTCGCCCCCGATTTTCAGGACGAAGACCTTTTTCTTGAACAGCCGGATATAGGGCGCCGCGTGTTTCAGCGCGGAGACGACAATGGCGCGATCGCGAGGCGTATTCATTGGCCGCTCCCGAGCATTCTGTGCAGCACCGCCATTTGGGCAAGCATCCGGTTGCGTGCCTCGTGGATGACGACGCTGCGCGGGCCGTCGAGAACCGACTCGCTGACGACGACACCACGACGCACCGGCAGGCAATGCATAAAGCGGCAGTCCTCGGCGGCATTGTCGAACCACGGATCGTCGACACACCAGTGCTCCAGATCGTTGCGCAATTTCTTGTCACCCAGCTTGTCGCCGTAGTGCCTGGTCGACGACCAGGACTTGGCGTAAATCACCTGCGCGCCTTCCATCGCTTCCTTGCGGTCGTCGGTTTCTGTCAGGCTTCCGCCGGCAGCTTCGGCGGCCTGGCGGGATTTCTCCATGATCCGATCCGGCAGTTCGAAGCCCTCGGGCCGCAGTACCGTGACGTCCATGCCGCGCCGCGCCGCCATGTAGAGTGTCGATGCCGGGACCGCCAGCGGCAGCGCTTTCGGGTGATAAGCCCAGCTCAGGACAAACTTTCCGCCGTTCTGGGGAATCGACAGGTCATCCATGGTCTTCCAGTCCGCGAGATTCTGACACGGATGGTTCATCGCCGACTCCATGTTGATGTACGGCGTATCGATAAGCCCCGTCAGAGCGCTGAATTCCGTTTCGGCCATGTCCTGCTCGAGATTCTTCCTTTCCGCGAAGGCGCGAATGCCGATCGCGTCGCCGTACGACGCGATGACCGGAACTGCCTCGCGGATGTGCTCGGCTGCCGCACCGTCCATGACGATACCCGGACGGGACTCAAGCCCGTGAATCGACATATCGGGCGAGATCACGAAAGAGCCACCGCCGAGCCGGATCATCGCTGCCTGGAACGAAGCCAGCGTGCGCAGCGAAGGACTCAAAAACAGCAGGGACAGAACCTTGCCTTTCAAGGCTTCGGGTTCAGGGCTCGCATCGAGTTTCCCCGCGAGAGCGATAAGCTCCTCGAGTTCTTCGGTTGAGAAGTCGGCGAGATCGTTAAATGCTTTCATGTCATTTTTCCGTTATTGCTGAGCTGCCGGAATGGAGGCCAGCGCGTCTGATAGATGTTTGATGTGGTGCGACTGAATCACGAGAGGCGCGAGTATACGCAGCGAGTGCGGGTCTGCGCTTAAGCCTGCGAGCACGTCGTGTTCGAGCAGCGCGTCTCTGACTTCGCGCGCCGGACGGTCGCAGATAAGGCCGAGCAACAGCCCCATGCCCTGAACACGTTGAATCGGCCCCGTCACGCAAGTTTCGCGTATCTCCGCTTCCCGGTCGCGCACGTTCTGCAACAGGTTTTCTTCGCGGATCGTGTCGATGACGGCAATGATCGCAGCAGCCGCGACCGGCCCGCCGCCGAAGGTGGTTCCGAGATCGCCTGACCCCAACGACGCGGTCACATCCGCGGACGCCATCAGCGCGCCGCAGGGGAAGCCGCCGCCGAGCGATTTGGCCGACGTCAAAAGATCCGGTTCGATCGAGTAGGCCTGGACCGCGAAGAAATGCCCCGAGCGTCCCATGCCACTCTGGACTTCATCGGCGATCAGCAGGGCACCATGTTTTGCGGTTGCTGCACGCAGCGTCAGCTGGAATTCCTCCGACAGATCGAAGCCGCCCGCAACACCCTGCACCGGTTCGAAAATCACGGCCGCGACGCTGTCGTCGATGAGCTCGCGAGCGTGGTCGGAGTTGTTGCGTTCAATAAACTCGACGTCGAAGGGCTTGTTCGGGAAGCCGTACCAGCGGTCTGAATTCCAGGTCACCGCCGACGCGGCGGCGGTGCGGCCGTGGAAGCCGTGTGTGATCGCGAGTACCTTGCGGCGGCCGGTAATCCGGCAAGCGACTTTCAGTGCGTTCTCGTTTGCTTCTGCGCCGGAGTTGACGAAGAAGACGCTCGCCAGATTCGACGGTGCGATTGACAGCAGTTTCTCTGCTGCCTCTGCGCGCACGTCCAGCGCGACCATATTGCTCTGGAAAAGGAGATTCTGGCTTTGCTGGCGAATCGCCTCGGACAGTTTCGGGTGTCCGTAGCCGAGCGCCGCAACCGCGTGTCCGCCGTACATGTCGAGGATGCGACGGCCGTCGTCGGTCACGATGTCGCAGCCTGCGGCGCGTACCGGCGTGAAAGGCAGGTGGCCGTAAACCGGCATCGTCGACTTCAGCTCTCTTTCGATTGTCTTCGTCATCCTTACGTCCATGCCGGCGCAGAAGCTGAGAGGCCTGCTGTTTCGTCAAGATTCCACAGGCGATTCATCCATTGCATGGCGCCGCCTGCAGCGCCTTTCACCAGGTTGTCGATTGCCGTCATGACGACAACCGTGTCGCCTTCGACCGCGACGGAGATATCGGCATAGTTACTCGCGACGACGTTCTTCAGTTTCGGCGGGGCAGCGCTGATGCGGACGAATGGTGCATCGGCGTAAAAGGATTCGAAGTGTTGCAGCATGGACTCGGTCGATGCGTCGCCCGTCAGTGTCGCCTGCACCGTGGCGTGAATGCCGCGTGCGAAGGGACCGGAGTGGGGGACGAAATTCAGGTGCGGAAGCGTGCCGGTTGCCGCCTCGGCCATTTCGGCAACCTCCGGTGCATGGCGGTGCGTCAGCGGCTTGTAGGCGTACAAATTGCTGTGGCGTTCCGGATGGTGCGTGCGCGCCGTTGCAGAGCGGCCGGAACCGGTGCTGCCTGTGATCGCGGAGATGAAAAAACGATCGTCGGTCGTCTTGCTCGCGAGGAGCGGTACAACTGACAACAGCATACTCGTCGCGAAGCAGCCGGGGTTTCCGATGTGCGGTGTCGGCGCACCCGAGACGTGCTCGGGGAGCCCGGATGAAAATTTCGGCAGGAGTTCCGGGACATCGTGCGGTTTGCCGTAGACGGCAGCATAGGCATCCGACGTCGCGAAGCGAAAATCAGCCGACGCGTCGACGACATGGGTGCTGATATCTCGCGCATCGAGGCGCTCCAGCGTTTGCGCGATCATGGCCGCAGACAAGCCGTGCGGTGCTGCCGAAAAAAGCGCGAGCTCGGAGCCCTTATCTAAGGCCTCGACCCAGTCGCCGTGCGCCTTGAAGCTCGCCGATGATGACGGTCCCCGCAGGTGCGGAAATGTCTCGGCAATCGGCGTGCCCGCGCGACTGTCGGAAACCGCTGCGACGAGACTGAATGTTGGGTGGCCGTCGATGAGGCGCAGGAGTTCACCGCCAACGTAGCCTGTGCCTCCAAGTATGGCGGTCTGGACCGTCATGCTGCTTTCCCCTTCAGCGCACTCGCAACGAGATCGCCCAGGGCAACGCCGTTGGACAGCGCGTTGATGCCCGTCAGTCCTGTCGTATTCAGAATCTGGTCGATGCCAACCGCATTGTCTGTGGCCGGACCGGTGACGACCGCAGGCTCGATCCCGTAATCGTCACGCAGGATGCGGACACCGCCCCAGGCGGAGACGGGGTCGTTGGCGCACAGCACGACGACGCTCAGGGCTTTGCGAACTTCCTCGTCGTTCAGAATCGCATCGACGCCGTACGCGCCGAGCAGACCATCACCGAGTTCGAGGACGATCACGTCGGGCCCGGTTGCGGCAAGCGAGTCGAGCAAGCCGCGCGTGAGTGCCGGCCCGTTTTCAGCGGTGGTCGTCACGATGCCGAAGTCCGAGAAAATCATTGCCTGTTCCGCGCCCGCGTCCTGCATCGCGAGGATGTCGCGGCGCAGCGAGACACCGGTGGCTTTGCAGGCTGCGACGTTCAGGCCGTGGTTGCGCAGACGGCTGACGATCGCGCAGGCAGCGGCCGTCTTGCCCGAGTCCATGCAGCTACCCGCGAGAGCGACGACGGGTACGCCACGCATCGACAGGCTCGCGTCGTGTTCGAGTACCTTGTCACCGACCCTGGCTGGCACGCCGATGCGTTCGCCGAGATAGGGGAACGTCAGGACTGCGCCGAGCACTTCGCAGTCAAACGGCGCGCCGACGTCCGGATTCGCGGAATCGCAGATCCCGAGCACGCCGCCAATATTCAGGAGCTGCACCCGGTCGCCGACCGTCAGCGATTCGGGCAGGTGACCGGAATAGCCGCGCAGCGCCTTGCGATGGCCCAGGGCGCCGACGATAACGTCGCCCTCGTTGACCGTCGCCATCCTGCCGGATATCAATTCGAGCTGGTTGTAGCGTGACTTGTTGTTCATCACCCGGACGGCTACGAGAACACCTTCCTCGCAGGGAATGTCGTCCGACACGCGGAGTTCCTGGCTCAGCTCGCTGTGCTGGGCAACGGATGCAATCTTGTCGGCGAATACAGTCTTCATGTCGAGACACCGCCGGCGCGTGTCTGCAGCGAGCCGGGAATCGACAGTATCTTCGCGTAGCCCAGCGTGTCCGCCGCCGTCCACTCACCGGCCGCTTCGCCGTAGACACCTTTAGTTGCAGCCAGCAGCGAGTGGTCGGAACTGACACCCTCGATGAACAGCTGCCCGGGCCGCAGTGTAAATTTGACCGTGCCGGTCACACGCGCCTGTGACGAGGAGAGCAGGGCCTCGATGTCCTTGCACGCGAGGTCGAGCTGCTTGCCTTCGTGAACCAGGTCGCCGTAGGTCGCGGCGAGACTGTCTTTGACTCGCGACTGCAGTGCGCTCAAGACCAGTTTCTCGAGTTCGCGATGCGCCGTGATCAGCGTGATCGCGGCTGGCGCCTCGAATGCGACGCGACCCTTCGTGCCGAGTACCGTGTCGCCGAGGTGGATTCCGCGTCCGATGCCGTAGCTGCCAGCGAGGAGCTCTAGCTTTTCGATCAGAGCGACCGGATCCAGTTTCTCGTCGTCCAGCGCGGTCGGGACACCGGCCTCGAAAGTGATCGAGTGCACAGACGGCGCTTTCGGTTCGTCGAACGCATTAGCCGACAGGACCCACGCGGACTCGGGCAGGCCACCCTCCGAGGTCAGCGTTTCGCGTCCGCCAATCGTGATACCCCAGAGGCCGCGATTGATGGAGTAGTCGGAGCCCTGCGCGGGCAGCGGCATGTTGTGTTCTTCCAGATACTTGAGCTGTTCTTCACGCACCCAGGCGTTGTCGCGGACCGGCGCAATGATCTCGAGGTCCGGGTTCAAAGTCCTTAAGGCAACTTCGAAACGGACCTGGTCGTTCCCGGCCGCCGTACAACCGTGCGCGACCGACTCTGCGCCACGGGTCTTTGCAATTTCGGCAAGCTTTTCGGCCTGGAGTCCGCGTTCCGCACCAACGCACAGCGGATAGGCGTTGCCGCGCAGGACATTGCCGTAGATGAGGTAGCGAATGACGGAGTCGAAGAATTCCTCCTTCGCGTCGATCAGGATGTGCTCAATCGCGCCGAGCGCCTTCGAGCGTTCCTCGAGTTGCTTCGCTGCCGCGGCGTCAATTCCGCCCGTGTCGACGGTTGCCGTGATGACATCACGACCCAGTGTGTCTTTCAGCCACGGGACGCAAAAGCTGGTATCCAGACCGCCGGAAAACGCGAGGATGATAGGTGATGTGTTCAAGTTGTGCTCCCGGAGAGTCTTAAGTGTTCGAGGCGGGCGACGACGTTGCCCTGTGCGGTCTTGGACGCGGTGGCGACAAACACGGTATCGTCGCCGCCGATGTTGCCGACGATTTCGGGCCAGTCGCAGCGGTCGAGTGCGAGGGCAACCCGTTGCGCGGCGCCAATTGCCGTACGGATGACCAGCAGATTTCCGCCAGCGGCCTGCATCGCGCGAATGGAGTCGGCGACTTCATGGATAAGCCGGTCGCCTTCCTGCGCGGTAGCGCTGAGTTCGTAGCCGCGCGCGGTCTTGATCGCGCCGATGGTTTTCAGATCCCGGCTGACGGAAGACTGCGTGGCATCGAGATCGCGTTTTCGGAGGGCATCGACCAGCGTCTGCTGATTCTGGATCGGCCCTTTTTTCAAAAGCGCGAGAATGGCCTCGCGACGCAGGTTCTGGTCGCTGTTGACAGGCATGGCGAAACGGTATGAATAAATATGCGCATAAATATAATCAGATGCGCATAACTTAGCAAGCCTTTGGAGGGATTATTTTGCAGGACGAACCGATTATTCTCGAGACCGGCGCCGATCCGGTCGGATCCGTGATCTGGCTGCACGGGCTCGGTGCCGACGGGCACGATTTCGAACCGATCGTGCCGGAACTGAAGCTCCCGGAGTCGCTTCCGCTGCGCTTCGTGTTCCCGCACGCACCGGTTCAGCCGGTCACGATCAACGGCGGCATGGCAATGCGCGCGTGGTTCGACATCAAGAGTCTCGACAAGCACGGCGCCGCCGATGGTCCTGGGATCGACAAGAGCTGCGATACGCTCGACGCGCTGATCGCGTCGGAAACTGACCGCGGCGTGCCCTTGAATCGAATTCTCCTCGCTGGCTTCTCGCAGGGTGGCGTCATCGCGCTGCACACGGCGCTGCGGATGGAAGAAGCGGTCGCGGGCGTCATGGGCCTGTCGACGCACCTGCCGCTTGTCGATCGGGTCGCAAACTACCCGACGAAAACGGGGCTGCCGATTCTCATCGCACACGGCTCGCTCGATCCGGTTCTGCCGCTCGCGCTTGGTCGCGAAAGTTTTGATGTCCTGACGCAACACGGCTACGCGCCGGAGTGGCACGAATACCCGATGGCGCACAGCGTCTGCGCTGAAGAGATCGTCGATATCCGGGAGTTTCTGCTGCGCGTCTTCGAGGCTCAGGACGGCAGTTGAACGACTGAATCGCCGGCAACCGATCCGTCCGGTGCGAATCGCCGTTCGCGCAACTGGAAATCTTTCGCTGTGCGCCGGACGATCGTTGAACAACGCGTCCCGTAGTTTAAGTCCTGGATGAAAATCGACGTCAGCCGATGCGCCGTCTCCAACGGCATGTCACCCGCATCGACGGTCTCTAAATCGGCGCGGGTGTCGTCGCGCAGCAATTCAAAGAGCGTCTCATCGTCGTGTTTCTCGTCGGCTGCAAGAGCTTCGTACCTGCGCCGAACCCGTTCGACCTTGTGCCAGGGTGTGTCGAGAATCGCGTTGCTGACCGCGTAGGTGCCCGGCTTCAGGATTCGCCAGCCAGACGGGTCGCGATTGCTCCCGTAGGCGAGCGCTGTCCCGTCATGGACCAGGAGATTGAAGCCCGCGTAGCGGCTGCCGTCGATGCGCTGCAAAAACGCTTCGGCACTCTCGGTCCCGGACAGAAAATCGGTGATCAGCAAACCGCGTGAGCGAAAGTCGGGATTCGACGGGACACCGTCGCGTGAATTCGTGACCGTCGCGAATCGCCCGTTGTCGTGCGCCGCGAGCCAGGTGCCGCCGGCCTTGAGATCGCGGCCGCCGATAATTCCCGCGGGCTCATCCCAGCGTGCGAGAGGAGCGGTCGGCCGCCCGTGAAATTCATCGCGATTACCTGCGAGCAGGAATTCGCCATCGTCGCGCACCTCGACGACAAGCAGGCACATGCTGCTACTTTCCTGCCTCGAGCCAGGCGTCGACGAGCCGGCGTGCGATAGAGACGCTGCTGGGTAACTTCGGAAAACCGGACCGCAAGTCCGCACGCGTAAACCAGCGTGCGTCTTCCAGTTCGCAATCGTTGAGTGCGATGTCCTCGGACACAGCCTCGGCGACGAACCCGAGCATCAGTGACGACGGAAACGGCCAGGGCTGCGAGCTGTGGTAGTCGACGCGCCCAACACGGATATTCGTCTCTTCGAAGACTTCGCGACGAACTGCGTCTTCCAGGCTCTCGCCGGGTTCGACGAATCCAGCGACTGTCGAATAGACGCCTTCAGGCCAGCTTGGCTGGCGGCCGAGCAGGCATTCGTCGCCGCGGTGGACGAGGATGATGACGGCCGGATCGACACGCGGAAAGAGCATGGTTTCACACCCGCTGCAGCGCCTTGCATTGCCGCCCTGGCAGACAAACGACGGCTTGCCGCAGCGGCCGCAGAACTGCTGCGTTGAGTGCCAGAGGATCAGCGCCCGTGCGTGCGCAGCGAGGTTCGCTTCCTCGGGTGGAAGCTCCTTACCGATCGAGCGCAGGTCGGCATACTCGCCACGATCCGCAAACAGGCTTTCATCCGTGACCTCGAAAACAAAGGTCGGGCGCTGCCGAAACAGGCCGAGGAACACAAGCGTGTCCGGGTCGACGTGGGGCCGGGCGATATCCGGCGGTAGCAGGGCACAGGCCCCTTCGCTGACGAGGCAGCGATCTTCAAAAACGGGAAGGAATACGCTCGAGTCCTGATCCAGCGCATCCTCGAGCCACTGGTCGTCCTTGCGCCGTTCGCCGACCCGGTCAACGAACGCGCCGGCAAAGACATTCTGGTCCGGCATGGTTTCGCCCCGTTACATCCAAAGCCGGAAGTGTACCGAGCAGGTCAGTGACTTGCGATCCGGCACCGCGGGCAATGCGTCTGGTCGAGCGCGTAGCGGTCGGCGACAAACAACGATCCGCAGTCCAGGCAGGCGGACAGGGCGAGGTCTTCATTCTGGCTCAGCCAGTGATAGAGATTGAATGCCCATTCCAGGTT
Source organism: uncultured Gammaproteobacteria bacterium (assembly GCA_963922215.1). Classification (GTDB taxonomy): domain Bacteria; phylum Pseudomonadota; class Gammaproteobacteria; order Steroidobacterales; family Woeseiaceae; genus UBA1847. Next base: position 13,489 of record CAWUHY010000033.1, read on the forward strand.
GAACTTCGGATTTCGGTGCAGGAGCGTGAACGTCTCGAACGCGCGACACATGCGGTGACCGAGTTCGATGTCCGGTCGCGGCCAGCAGCGGCGGACGGCGCGCTCCCCGTCGACGCGGAGAATTCGTCCCGCGACCAGCAGCGCGGCGAGCGATGAGGCCTGCAGACAATGCTCCGGCGTCTTGATGAAACGCTGAATCTGGCGCGGCGATTTCCCCCGGCGGCGCCGAACTGTATTGCCGTGTCGCGGCTGAAAATACGTGTTGTAGATCTTCCGGATCCGGTCGTCCGAGAGACCCGTGCATTCCCGGATCGTGCGGGTGCGCGCCTCGTGCCGGATCATCCTGAGCGCAAGCTCGAACTGCGCCTGCTCACCGACATATCGATTGTCCGTTATTCGCATTATCCACCTTTTGTGCTAAAAAACGACCATATAACAACAAGAATCTCGCACTATACTCTGCAATTGGCCTCAAGAACCACAACAAATTCGGTGAAAAACCGAGGAATCGAAGGGGAAACGCTATGCACTATCCGTGTCCGACAGCCGTCGATCTCGCGAACGTCTACGCGCTGAATGTTGACTATCTCGCGCTCGCTGCGCGCCACGACGAGCTGCCGGGGCTTGCACGCCTCAGTCGACGGGAGGCCGAGCGCCTCGCCCGCGTGCCCTTTCTCCTGTTTTCGCTCGACGTCAGAAATGAATCCCTGTGGCAGCGCCTGTTCGACGGGACGACTGACCTCGTCGACGCGGCGCGGCGACGCGACCCGAACTGGGACGCCCTGGTATCGAGCTCGATCGCATTTCTGTGGTCGCTGGCGCTGACGAACCCGTATGCCGTCCGACTGTTTACCGGAGCATCCGCGGACTGGTGCCGGCAGCTCGGTGAGCGCCGTCTGGTCTGCATCACATCCCGCATCCTCAAGGCGGGATTGCGACCGACCAGCCGCCTCGCGTCGACCGGCGAAGACTGGAGGCTGATGCTGACTGATGCGACTTCGCCGAATCAGAGCCGTCGCGAAGCGACTGTCCTCGGTCTCTTTCAGGCATTGAACCTCGGATACGAATCGCCGCCGCCGCTCGCGTCAGCGGCATGCCGGATTCCACATCGCGAAAAAACACGACGCTAGCTGAAGCTTTGCTCAAGCTCCCCATGTGACGACGGTATGCGAACGCTGGGCGCGCAGTTACAATACGCCGCCTTATGCATGCCCTCACCATTGAAAACTTAAGCAAGACCTACGAAAACGGCAATCGCGCGCTGAAGGGAATCGACCTTCGCGTCGAGGACGGCGACTTCTTCGCGCTTCTCGGGCCAAACGGAGCCGGCAAGACGACGGCGATCGGCATTGTCAGTTCGCTGGTTAACAAGACCGACGGAAAGGTCTCGATCTTCGGCCACGATCTCGATACCGAACTCGAGGCCGCGAAACAATGTCTCGGTCTCGTGCCGCAGGAGATCAACCTCAACCTGTGGGAGGCGGTCGGCAGTATCGTACGCACCCAGGCCGGGTACTACGGACTGCCGAACAAGCTCGCACTCGAGCGCACGGAAAAATACCTGAAAGAGCTCAGGCTCTGGGACCGTCGCAACGACCCGGCACGCTCGCTGTCCGGTGGCATGAAACGCCGACTGATGATTGCGCGGGCGCTCGTGCATGAACCGAAACTTTTGATTCTCGACGAGCCAACCGCGGGCGTCGACATCGAAATCCGCCGCTCGATGTGGGAATTCCTGCAGAACATCAACGCAGCCGGTACGACCATTATTCTGACGACCCACTATCTCGAGGAAGCGGAATCGCTGTGCCGGCGCGTCGCGATCATCGATGAGGGCCGCATTATCGAAGACGCGCCGATGGCGTCCGTCCTGCGCAAGCTGCAAAAAGAAGTCTTCGTGTTGAATATCGAGGGCGGTCTGAAGGAAGCACCCGATCTCGCCGGATTTGAATCGCACATCCGGGAAGACGGCGATCTCGAGGTGACCACGGACAAGGACAGGCGACTCAATGACCTGTTCCGGGAGCTCGACAGGCACGACATCAAAGTCGTCTCCCTGCGCAACAAATCGAACCGGCTCGAGGAATTGTTCATGGGCATCGTCGAAGGCAAGTCGGGAGCCGCCGCATGAATCTCGCGCTGAACCTGATCGCGATCAAGACCCTGATCCGCAAGGAGGTGTCGCGCGTCTTGAGAATCTGGGTGCAGACGCTCGTGCCACCCGCCATCACGATGACGCTCTACTTCATTATTTTCGGCAGTCTCATCGGCAAGCGCATTGGCTCGATGGACGGCTACGACTACATGCAATACATCGCGCCGGGCCTGATCATGATGTCGGTGATCACGAACTCCTACGGCAACGTCGTGTCGTCGTTCTTCGGCGCGAAGTTCGGACGCCACGTTGAGGAAATGCTCGTTTCGCCGATGTCGAATGCCGCGATTATCATCGGTCATGTCGCGGGCGGCGTGCTACGCGGACTGGGCGTTGGCCTCCTTGTTACCTTGATTGCGCTGTTCTTCACAAAGCTCAAAGTCGAGCATCCGCTGATTATGATCTCGATGGTCTTTCTGACGTCGATCGTTTTCTCACTCGCCGGTTTCATCAACGCCGTCTTTGCGAAGAAGTTCGACGATATTTCGATCATCCCGACCTTCGTACTCACGCCACTGACCTACCTCGGCGGAGTCTTCTACTCGATTTCCCTGCTGCCGGAGTTCTGGCAGACGTTGTCGAAGGCAAACCCGATTCTCTACATGGTCAACGCTTTCCGCTACGGCGTCCTCGGCACGTCCGACATCAGTATCGGCACGGCGTATGCGATCGTGCTGTTCTTTGTCGTCCTGCTGTTCTCGGGATGCATGTTCCTGATGAATCGCGGTACGGGGATTCGCGAATAAGTGTGCGGGCGATTCGCCTTCTACTCACCCGCCGAGGCTGTCTCGGAGCTCTTCAACGTGCAGGGCGCGCCGGACTTCCCGCCGCGTTACAACATTGCGCCGACGCAGATGGTCGGCGGCATTCGCCACGGCGAATCCGACGAACCGGAATGGGCTGAGCTGCGCTGGGGCCTGATCCCGTTCTGGGCGAAAGATAAGGCCATCGGCAATCGGATGATCAACGCGCGTGCGGAAACGGTCGCCGAAAAACCGGCTTACCGCGCGGCATTCAAGCACCGCCGCTGCGTCGTCCCCGCGGATGGATTCTACGAATGGCGCCGGGAAGGCGGCGAGAAGACACCGTATTTCATCTCTCCGGCGAGCGGCAAACCGTTTGCATTCGGCGGCCTGTGGGAGAGCTGGACCGACAAGGAAACCGGCGAGGTGATCGATTCCGTGACTCTGATTACGGGCGCGGCAAACGCATTCATGGAACAGCTCCACCATCGAATGCCGCTGGTTCTCGACCCTGAAGGCGCCGAACGCTGGCTGAGCGGAGATGCGTCGCAGCTCGAGCCCTTCGAAGCGCCGCCACTTCAGGCCTGGGCCGTCGACAGGCGCGTGAACAACGCGCGCAACGAAGGAGAGGACCTGGTCGACCCCGTTGACGGGCCGCTGCGACAGGGCGGCGAATAGCGCCTCTAAGCGTTGGCGGAAAGCTGTGCCGGCTGCAGCGAGACCACGATAGTTCCCGGCCCGCCGTGTACGCCGATCGCCGTGCCAAGTTCAGACACGGTCAGGCTCGAAACGTGTCCAAGTCTTTCTCTCAATATCGCTGCAAGCTTATCGGCGTCGTCTGCGCAAAGGGCGTGGCCAATTGCGACATGCATGGCGCCTTCGTCCGGCGTTTTCTTTGCGACGTATTTGGCGAAGCGCTCAATGCGATTGCCGTGCCCGAGAAGAAATGAGCCGGGCGAGACCTTGCCGTCCGGTGTCGTTTTGAGGATCAGCCGCATGCGCAAGACGTCTGCCACAAACTTGCCCCAGGGCGGCACGCGACCGCCGCGGACGGCGTAGTGCATGTTTTCCAGAATAGCGAACGTTCGTGTCTGTGCGGCCAGAGCGTCGAGTTCCTTCAACGTCTCGTCCATGGACTTGCCCTGCTCGGCGCAACGAGCGGCATGCACCGCCAGCATTCCCTGCCCGGTTGACGCGCTGCGCGAATCGTAGACGTGAACGCGACCGCGCGCATCGACGCGTTCCGCTGCGGCGACTGCCGCCTGGTAAGTGCCGCTGACTTTTTCCGTCACGTTGATCGAAAGCACATCCTCGTAGTGGCTTGCGAGGAACTGGAACTGTCGACGGAAGTCGCCGGGTGCTGGCTGGGATGTGGTTGGATGAACCGGGTTGGACTTTAGTTCGGCGAAAAACTCGTTCGGCGTGATGCTGACTTTATCCAGAAAGCCGCGTTCACCGAACTGGATGCGCAGCGGAACGATGTGAATATCCAGCGCCTCGAGCTGTTCGTCGGGGATGTCCGCTGCCGAGTCCACCACCACTGCGAACTGTCGATTCGTGTCATGACTGCTGCGCTGCTGACGGTGCATGTCGTCGGCCTTCTGGCCGCTGACGTCGCCGTAGGTGGCGGCGAGGTCGAAGACTTCCTCGGGGTTGTCCACATGGATGTGAATCTTCGCCTTGCGCTTTGTCCCAGCAAGCACAAGCGAGTCACCGAGCTGCCCCAGTTTCTCGCGCAGCTTGCGGCGGTCGATGTTCGTGCCGGTCACGATGCATTCGGTGCAGAACCGATAGCGCGAGTCGCCGTCGACCTCCAGCGGCGCGGCAACGGACTCGACGTTGTCGATATAGCTTGGCGCTTCGTCAATGGAGCCGCGCTCGAGGTAATTTGCGAATCCGTGGATCATCGCGACGAAGCCCTTGGCGCCTGCGTCCACAACGCCGGCCTTGCGCAATGCATCGAGCTGCTCGGTGGTTCGCTCGAGTGAGCGGTCAAGCTCCTCGCGCGCGGCTGAGAGGAGCTCTGCAAAGTTGTCGCTGCGCTCGCGCATTCGTTCCGATCGGAGGGTTTTTGCAAAGTCGGATATCACGGAAAGAATGGTGCCTTCGCGCGGGTTGGACAGAGCGTCGTGCGCGTAGTCGCTGCCATTCTGCACGGCCTTGCCGAAGGTCTCGACCGTGAAGCGGCTGGCCTGTCCCGCAGAATCGCTCAGCCCCTGGAAGAACTGGGCCATGATGGCTCCCGAGTTGCCGCGAGCGCCGTCCAACAGCGCATCCGCGAGGTGCGCAAGCAGCGTGCCGAGGTGCTTGTCGCCGTCGGATTTGAGGATCGGCAGGGCCGCGCCGAGCGACAGACTCAAGTTCGTGCCCGTGTCGCCGTCGGCCACCGGGAACACGTTGATCCTGTTCAAGACCTCCTGCTCGCCGATCACGCGGTGGATGCCGGAGAGCAGTCCCTTCGCAAAACGATTCCCGTCCAGTTGTCCGCCCTCCGTGGCCACCTATTGTCGCGCCATAAAGAAACGACGGCCGCCGCTTCTTAAGATGACGCCGTTTGGCGTGATTTCCTCGACCGTGAGCCCGTCGTCGCTTGTCGCGCCTTCCCGGAGCTTCGTCATGTTGATGAATACAAACCGGTTCGCGGGAACGTCGCTAAACACGTGAATGTCGAGACGCTGCGGAGGCACGGTCAGTTCGCCGGATGCACGCAGCTGATCGATATCCGGCAGCGACTCACTGGCACTGTTCGACGCGACCGGCTCGACGACGACGCGCCCGCGTTCAGGTGCCGCTTCCGTTTCAGCCATTGATACTTGCGGGGCGGGCGTTGCAGCAACCGGTGCCGGGTCCTCGCGCACCGGAGTGTTTGTCGCGCTCGCGGGCTCT
>CAWUHY010000034.1:0-19267 GCA_963922215.1 uncultured Gammaproteobacteria bacterium
TATCCAGGTGATCGACGTCACCGAGATGAAACAGGATGGCAGGGTTATCTTCGGAACCACCGTCGAGCTGCTCGACGTCGATACCGACGAAGAAATCGTCTACAAGATCGTCGGCGAGGACGAGGCTGATCTCAAGCAGGGCATGATCTCGTTCACGTCCCCGATCGCTCGTGCGCTGATCGGCAAGCGCGAGGAAGACGCAGTGACGTTCAAGGCGCCCGGCGGCGAGAAAGAATACGAAGTGATCGCCGTTCGTTACGAGTAGTCAGGCGTTACGCGCGCGGCAGGCGAATGCGCCGTTTTTCAGGGTTCTCGCGATACAGCAAGGCCATGTTGCCGACGCGCTGCACGAGCTCGGCGCCGCTCGTTGCTGTCAACGTCTTGATCATATCGTCGCGTAAGTCGCGGTCGCCGACCCGGAAGCTAACCTTGATCAGCTCATGATGATTCAGCGTGCTCTCGTACTCGGCAAGCAGCGACTCGCTGAGTCCGGCGTCGCCGACGAGAATCACGGGGTTGAGTTTGTGGCCAAGGCCACGCAGATACTTCTTTTGCGGTTCGGATAAGGTCATGGCGCGGATTCTAGCAGCGCCTGCATGTTTCCGCCCGATCAACAGGAGAGGCAGTTGAGCAAGCCCAGAGGCAGCGGCGGAAGCTGGCGAGACCGGCAGGAACGCGATCCCTACGTCAAGAAGGCTCGTGCCGAGGGCTGGCGCTCGCGCGCCGTTTTCAAACTTCAGCAGATCGACGAGAAGGAAAAGCTGTTGAAGCGCGGCATGCGGGTGCTCGATCTTGGCTCCTCGCCTGGCGGCTGGAGCCAATACGTGACCGAAAAGCTCGACGGCAATGCCACGATCGTAGCTGTGGATCTTCTCGAGATGGACGCGCTGCCCTGTGTCGATTTCATCCAGGGCGATTTTCGCGACGACGACATTCTCGATCTCATTCTGCATGCCATGTCCGACAGCCCGGCGGATCTGGTCATGTCCGACATGGCGCCGAATCTTTCCGGCGCGAGGGCAGTCGATCAGCCGCGGTCGATGTATCTGGTGGAGCTTGCGCTGGACGTCTGCCAGCGCGTCCTGAAACCGGGCGGCAAATTCGTCTGCAAGCTGTTCCAGGGCGAGGGCACGGATGCGTTTATCGCGGACGCGAGAACGCAGTTCGACAAGCTGAAAGTCATGAAGCCGGATGCCTCACGACCGGGCAGCCGGGAGGTCTATCTGTTCGGCCGTGGATTCCGGCCGAAGGCGGGTTAATTGCCGCCCGCGATGCGACGTAATGCCGATTTCGAGGCCCTGAATCGACGGGCGCTCGAATTAACGGCAAACCACACCGCAGCCAAAAGTCGAACTCACTGCTGCAAAAGCCTTGAAGTTGCAGCGATTCGTCCCGATCTGCATGTGTAACTTGTTATTGCCGTGGTAGCGGGAATCCAACTTGTGTAGTAGTGTCCAACTGCCTGAAAAGGGCATAAAAGTGCCGGTTCGGCACGCAATTTCCGGAATTCGCTTGTGAATGATCTGACTAAAAATATTCTCGTCTTCATCGTCATTATTGTCGTGCTGCTCTCCGTCGTGGAAGGGCTCTCAACCGTCAATAACGGCCAGCCGCGGACCGTCGACTATTCCGAGTTTCTGGAGCAAGTCCGGTCCGGACAGGTTTCCATCGTCGAATTCGAAGACAAGAAGATTCGCTTCGGCAACAACGAGCCGCTGCAGAATGTGACGATCAGTCCGGAGACGAACAACGATCCGCTGATCGCTCTGCTGGAAGAGCAGAATGTGCGCTTCACCGCCGTCAAACCGCAGGAGCCGTCGCTGATAGGCCAGCTTCTGATCAGTTCGTTCCCGATCCTGCTGCTGATCGGTGTGTGGATTTACTTCATGCGCCAGATGCAGGGCGGTGGCGGCGGCCGCGGCGCAATGTCCTTCGGCAAAAGCAAGGCGCGACTGCTCGGTGAAGACCAGGTCGGCGTCACCTTCGCTGACGTTGCGGGTATCGAAGAAGCGAAGCAGGAAGTCGGCGAGATCGTCGAGTTCCTGAAAGACCCCAGCAAATTCCAGCGCCTCGGCGGCAAGATTCCGAAGGGCGTGCTCATGGTTGGTCCTCCGGGTACCGGGAAGACGCTGCTCGCCAAGGCTATCGCCGGCGAAGCGAAAGTTCCGTTCTTCACGATCTCCGGTTCCGACTTCGTCGAAATGTTCGTTGGCGTCGGCGCATCCCGCGTACGCGATATGTTCGACCAGGCCAAGAAACAGGCGCCATGCATCATCTTTATCGACGAGCTTGATGCCGTCGGTCGTCATCGCGGCGCAGGCCTCGGTGGCGGTCATGACGAGCGCGAGCAGACGCTCAACCAGATGCTCGTCGAGATGGACGGCTTCGAAGGCAGCGAAGGCATTATCGTCATCGCCGCAACGAACCGACCGGACGTACTCGATCCCGCGCTGCTGCGCCCGGGTCGCTTCGACCGCCAGGTTGTCGTGCCGCTGCCGGACGTACGCGGTCGCGAGCTTATCCTGAAAGTTCACATGCGCAAGGTACCGCTTGACGACGATGTCAAAGCGAGTGTCATCGCACGCGGCACGCCGGGCTTCTCCGGCGCCGATCTCGCGAACCTTGTTAACGAAGCGGCTCTGTTTGCTGCTCGCGCGAACAAGCGCGTCGTGAGCATGGAGCAGTTCGAGCAGGCCAAGGACAAAATCATGATGGGTGCCGAGCGGCGCTCCATGGTGATGAGCGAAAAGGAAAAGCTGAACACGGCCTACCACGAAGCCGGCCACGCAATTGTCGGTTACGTCGTGCCGGAACACGATCCTGTTTACAAGGTGACGATCATTCCGCGCGGCCGGGCGCTTGGCGTCACGATGTACCTGCCGGAAGAAGATCGCTACAGCATGTCGAAACAGCGACTCGAAAGTATGATCGCCAGCCTGTTTGGCGGCCGGATCGCCGAAGAGATGACGCTCGGCAAGGGCGGCGTCACGACCGGCGCATCGAATGACATCGAGCGCGCAACCGACCTCGCACGAAACATGGTTACGAAATGGGGCCTGTCCGAGCGTCTCGGGCCGCTGACGTACAGCGAGGACGACGGCGAAGTGTTCCTCGGCCGCTCGGTCACGCAGCACAAGCAGGTCTCCGATGACACGGCGCACGCGATCGACGAAGAAGTGCGCAAAATCATCGACTCGAACTACGACAAAGCGAAGCAGATTCTCGAGGAGAACATCGACAAGCTGCACGTGATGGCCAAGGCACTCATGAAGTACGAGACGATCGACGAGCAGCAGATCAAGGACATCATGGAAGGCAAGGAACCACGGCCGCCGGCGGATTGGGAAGAACCGACCGATCCGAAGCGACCGCCGGGTGGCGGCGAAACCGAGGCTTCGTCCGACGACGTCTCCACACCGATTGGTGGTCCGGCCAGCGAACACTAGCCGAACCGATCAACACCTTTGAAAGGCCAGCCGGTATCATGCCGGCTGGCCTTTTTCTTTGGGGTGGCAAAGCACCGTGTTTCAGCTGAACGACCTTCCCGCCGTTTCGATCATGGGCGTCCTGAACGTGACCCCCGACTCGTTCTCCGACGGTGGCAGCTTTGACGAGCCGTCAGCGGCGCTGCGCCAGGCTGCGCGTATGCAGGAGGAGGGCGCGGCAATCATCGACGTCGGTGGCGAGTCCACGCGCCCCGGCGCGGACCCGGTGAACGAGCAGCAGGAACTGGACCGGGTGATGCCGGTTGTCGAACGCATCGCGGCATCGCTCGATGTCCTGATCTCCATCGATACCTCGAAACCCGCGGTTATGCGCGAAGCCGTTGCCGCCGGCGCAAGCATGGTCAACGACGTGCGGGCACTTCAGGAGGAAGGCGCGGTAGAAACCGTGGCCGCACTCGGGTGTCCAGTGTGCCTGATGCACATGCAGGGTCAGCCGCAGACCATGCAGGACCGCCCGGACTACAACGATGTCGTGAACGACGTGAAAGACTTCCTAAACGCGCGTATTGACGCCTGCGTGTCGGCGGGAATTAGCCGCGATGAAATCGTGATCGATCCAGGCTACGGTTTCGGCAAAACGCCCGCGCAAAACCTCGAACTGTTGCGCCGACAGGCTGAACTTGCGGCTCTCGGCCGCCCGATTCTTGCCGGCTGGTCGCGGAAATCGACGCTGGGCGTGATCACCGGCCGCGAAGTTGACGCTCGATTGCCGGCCAGTATAGTGGCGGCGGCGGTGGCCGTTCAGAACGGCGCCAGCATCCTGCGGGTCCACGACGTCGCGCAAACGCTGGATGCCGTGCGCGTTGTGCTTGCGGTCAGGGATGGAGTTTAAGGATGGCTAAACAGTATTTCGGAACCGACGGCGTTCGCGGATTCGTCGGCAAGGATCCGATGACCGCGGACTTTGCGCTGCGGCTCGCAAGCGCAGCGGCACAGGTTCTCGTGCCGAAGGGCGGCTCTGTCGTCATCGGCAAGGACACACGTTTGTCCGGCTACATGCTCGAGGCGGCGCTGGAAGCGGGCTTCGTTGCCGCCGGTGCCGACGTCCTGCTGATCGGACCGCTTCCCACGCCGGGGATCGCACGTCTGACCCAGGAATTCGATGCGGACCTCGGAGTGGTGATCAGTGCTTCGCACAACCCTTACTTCGACAACGGCATCAAGTTCTTCAACAAGGCCGGATCCAAGCTGACCGACGAAATTGAGGCCGCGATTGAGGAGCACCTGAAGCAGCCCGCAGTGACTTTCGAGTCGAAGTTTCTCGGTAAGGCGAAACGCATCGACACGGCCCGCACCCGCTACGAGGATTTCTGCAAAAGCACGATGCCGAAAGGCGTCGATCTCGAGGGCCTCAAGATTGTCTTCGACGGCGCCAACGGCGCCGGGTACAAGGTCGGGCCGCGGACGCTGTCGGACCTTGGTGCCCAGGTGATTCCGATCGGCTGCTCGCCGAACGGTCGGAATATCAACGACGGCTGCGGATCCACGCAGCCCGAGCTCCTGCAAAGCACAGTGCCAGCGGTCAAGGCCGACGTCGGGGTTGCGCTGGACGGCGACGGTGACCGGGTGCTGCTCGTGGACGAGAACGGCGATGTGACGGACGGCGACCAGCTTCTTTATATCCTGGCGAATGCGCGTCACGCCGCCAATGAACTGCGGGGACCTGTCGTCGGGACTGTCATGTCCAATCTCGGACTCGAACACGCGTTTCGCGATTCCGGAATTGACTTCCGAAGAGCGAAAGTCGGTGACCGCTACGTTTTGGAAACCTTGCGGGCCACCGGCGGTGTGATCGGCGGGGAGACTTCGGGCCACATGATTGTCCTGGACAAGGCGACAACGGGAGACGGCCTCGTCAGCGCTCTGCAGGTGCTCGCGATCATGAAGCAAACCGGTAAAAAACTGTCCGAACTCGCCGCCGGCATGCCGCGGTATCCTCAGACCATGTTGAACGTTCGCGTCGAAAAACGCGTGAATCCGAATGACTCGGAAGCGATCCAGAACGCTGTGCGGGCCGCGGAGGAGGAACTGGCCGACCGGGGCCGTGTTGTTCTGCGTGCATCCGGTACGGAGCCGGTCATACGGGTCATGGTTGAGGGCACGGATGCCGAGCAGGTCAGCGCGATGGCACGCCGGCTCGCAGCGGTCGTTGAGGACGCTTGCGCCTAGCGGCCCATTAGCAACCCCCTGAGGTCTTTACCGCGTTGATTTAGCGCTGCGCGCTCGGTATCCTTGCGCGCCTTTTACGTCGACGGACGGCTCGAATGCGCGAAATCATCGTCGCAGGAAACTGGAAAATGAACGGCAGCCTGGCCGCGAACAGGGAGCTTGTCGAGGGAATCCTCGCCGGGGCCCCTGACAGCGACCGTGTCGAGCTGCTCGTTTGCCCGCCGTTTCCGTACCTCGCGTCCGTGCAGTCGATGGTCGAGGGCAGCCGGGTCAACGTTGGCGCGCAGACGGTTTCCGAGCACGTGTCCGGTGCGTACACCGGCGAGGTCTCGGCGTCCATGCTGAAGGATCTCGGTATCGGCTCTGTGCTTGTCGGCCACTCCGAGCGACGGAGCCTGTACGGCGAGAGCAACGAGGATGTCGCTCAAAAATTCGTCGCGGCACAGGCCACCGGCCTGCGTCCGGTGCTGTGTGTCGGCGAGTCGCTCGAGGAGCGTGAGAACAACGAAACGGAGCAGGTGGTTGAAAAGCAGCTTGCTGCCGTCATAGACGCTGCAGGGATTGACGCGTTCAAGCATGCGGTTGTTGCATATGAACCGGTCTGGGCCATCGGCACGGGTCTCACGGCAACGCCGGAACAGGCGCAGAGCGTTCACGCGTTTATTCGTTCGCGTTTCGCCGGTGAGAGTGCAGACATTGCTGCCGGACTGCAGATTCTCTACGGCGGATCGTGCAAGGGAAGCAATGCGGAAGGGCTTTTCAGCATGCCGGATATCGACGGCGGACTGATCGGCGGCGCGTCGCTGAAAGCGGAAGATTTTCTCGCCATCGCAGATGTTGCGGCGGCGCTTTAGATAAAAGATTGCAGGGCGCCGGCTGAACGATCGGCGCGATTGAGGAAGGTATGAGTACAATACACACGGTCATCCTGGTGGCACACGCGGTCATCGCACTGCTGATCATCATCCTGGTCCTGATGCAGCGCGGCAAGGGTGCCGATGCCGGCGCAGGATTCGGTGCCGGTGCATCCGGAACGGTTTTCGGTGCGCGCGGTTCAGCGAGCTTCTTTTCGCGGTCAACAGCGGTCCTCGCGACGGCGTTTTTCATCTCCAGCCTTGGTCTTGCTTACCTGAGCAGCCAGGATCGCGGCGTGCCCGAGAGCATCCTCGATTCCGTCGAAGAGGCGGAAGAGGAAGCGGTAGACGCGCTGCCCACGCTGGACGAGACGGACGTGCCGCCGGCAGACGCGCTGCCGGAAGCCGCAACGGACGACGTTGACAGTCTTCCGGAACCTGCTGACGAAGGAACGAACGAGCAGTAAACTAACAAACAAATCGCTCTGGTGGTGGAATTGGTAGACACGCTGTCTTGAGGGGGCAGTGGCGCGAGCCGTGCGAGTTCGAGTCTCGCCCAGAGCACCAAATTACGATTGAGGCGTAGTGGCTGTTGCCGCTACGCCTCATTTGTTTTCGGGCGTATGAAATGGACGCCGAAAGCCCCGGGATCGGCGCTTTTTCGGGCTAAACCCCTGTCTCATTATGTAAGCGCCTGTTAGAATTTGCGCCGGATACGCATAGGGAGCGAGCGCCACTGGCGTCGTCAGGCATGCTTCAGGAATACATACCGGTTTTAATCTTTCTCGGCGTCGCGACGGGCATCGGTCTCGTGCTGCTCGCGCTCGGTTTCCTCATCGGCAACGGCGATAAGGATGACGAGAAACTGTCACCTTACGAATGCGGTTTCGAAGCATTCGACGACTCGCGCATGAAGTTCGACGTGCGCTACTACCTCGTCGCGATCCTCTTCATCATTTTCGATCTCGAGATCGCGTTTCTGTTCCCCTGGGCCGTGTCGCTCGACACGATCGGGGGCTTCGGCCTGATCGCGATGGGTATTTTCCTCGCCGTGCTGGTTGTCGGATTCATTTACGAATGGAAGAAAGGGGCCCTTGAGTGGGACTAACGGAACAGGCGCCGGCTGAAAACGGTGCAGCAGAGGCTGGCGACAGCCTGCAGGAAAAAGGATTTGTTGTAACGAGCGTCGACGCGGTCATGAACTGGGCGCGCACCGGTTCGCTGTGGCCGATGACCTTCGGTTTGGCCTGCTGTGCAGTCGAAATGATGCAGGCGGGTGCGGCGCGCTACGACCTCGACCGCTTCGGCATTATCTTTCGCCCGTCACCCCGGCAGTCCGACTGCATGATCGTCGCGGGTACCCTCACGAACAAAATGGCGCCGGCACTGCGCAAGGTTTACGACCAGATGCCGGAGCCGCGCTGGGTCGTCTCGATGGGCTCATGCGCAAACGGTGGTGGCTACTACCACTATTCCTATTCTGTTGTGCGTGGCTGCGACCGCATCGTTCCGGTTGACGTCTACGTGCCGGGTTGCCCGCCGACCGCCGAGGCGCTGATTTACGGACTGATCCAGCTTCAGAACAAGATCCGCAAAACCAGCACGATTGCGAGATAAATCACTATGACGACTGCACGCAACGAGGCACTGGTTGCCCGTCTCAAAGAGCATTTTGGCGATCGCCTGACGTTCGTCGACGGAATCGATGTGACAGTCGAAGTCGACAAGGATCACTGGACGGAAATCGCAACGGCGCTGCGTGACGATCTCGGATTCGAGCTCCTGATGGACGTCTGCGGTATCGACTACCTGACCTACGGCGACGACGAGTGGAAGACGAATTCTGCGACGGACAGTGGCTACAGCCGCGGCGTTCAGCGCAAGCCGGTCATTCTCGACGAAGCTGACAAATTCGACCCGCGCCGCTTCGCCGCCGTTTATCACCTGCTGTCCATCAGCGAGAACGTACGCCTGCGCGTTCGCGTCTTCGCGGGCGCAGAGAATCCGCCGATCGTCCCGTCCGTGACGGGCATCTGGAGCGGGGCGAACTGGTTCGAGCGTGAGGCGTTCGACCTGTACGGCATCCTGTTCGAAGGACACCCGGATCTCCGCCGCATCCTGACCGACTACGGTTTCATCGGCCACCCGTTCCGCAAGGATTTTCCGCTGATTGGAAACGTCGAGGTGAGCTACGACTCGGACAAGGGTCGCGTTGCCTACCAGCCCGTGACGATCGAGGAACGAACGCTTGTCCCGCGCGTTATTCGCGAGGACAACCGCTACAGTGAAGAACTCAAGGACGGTTCGAATGGCTGAAATCCAGAACTTCACGCTGAACTTCGGTCCGCAGCATCCTGCGGCACACGGCGTACTGCGTCTCATTCTCGAGATGGATGGCGAGACCATCCAGAAAGCAGATCCGCACGTCGGGCTGTTGCATCGCGCAACAGAAAAGCTTGCAGAGTCCAAGCCGTTCAGCCAGAGCATCGGCTACATGGATCGCCTCGACTACGTCTCGATGATGTGCAACGAGCACGGCTACGTCATGGCGATCGAGAAGCTGCTCGGGATCGAAGTGCCGGAACGCGCACAGTACATCCGCGTCATGTTCGACGAGATCACCCGTATCCTGAACCACCTGATGTGGCTCGGCGCGCACGGGCTCGACATCGGTGCCATGACGATGTTCCTGTACTGCTTCCGTGAGCGCGAAGACCTGATGGACTGCTACGAGGCAGTGTCAGGCACGCGCATGCATGCGACCTACTACCGGCCGGGCGGCGTGTACCGCGATCTGCCGGATTCCATGCCGAAGTACCAGGAGTCGAAATTCCGCAGCAAGAAAGAGCTGGACGCGATGAATGAAAATCGCGAGGGCTCACTGCTCGACTTCATCGACGCCTTTACCGAGAAATTCCCGGCCTGCGTCGACGAGTACGAGACGCTGCTGACGGACAACCGTATCTGGAAACAGCGCACGGTGAACATCGGAGTCGTGTCGCCGGAACGCGCGATGAACCTCGGGTTCTCCGGTCCAATGATCCGCGGCTCCGGCATTGCCTGGGACCTGCGCAAAAAGCAGCCGTATGAAGTCTACGATCGCATGGACTTCGACATCCCGGTTGGCGTCAACGGCGACTGCTACGACCGTTACCTAGTGCGCATTGAGGAAATGCGCCAGTCGAACCGGATTATCCAGCAGTGCGTGCAGTGGCTGCGTGACAATCCCGGTCCGGTCATGACCGACGATCGCAAGATCAGCGCGCCGAAACGTGTCGAGATGAAAGACGACATGGAATCGCTGATCCATCACTTCAAATATTTCACGGAAGGTTACGTCGTACCCGAGGGCGAGGCCTACGCGGCCGTCGAACACCCGAAAGGTGAGTTCGGTGTGTACCTCGTTTCGGACGGCGCAAACAAACCGTATCGCGTGAAGATCCGCGCGCCCGGCTTTGCCCACCTGTCGGCCATGTCAGAAATGGTCGAGGGGCACATGCTCGCCGACGTCGTCGCGGTCATCGGCACGCAGGACATCGTATTCGGCGAGGTCGACCGGTAACTCCGGTCGAATCGCACAAGGAGTTTTTTAGATGAGCGAGATGCCAACGATCTCGGAACACGTCAAGCATGAGATTGATCGCTGGAAGGAACGCTTTCCGGAGGATCAGAAGCGCTCGGCCATTATCGGCGCGCTTCACGCAGCGCAGCACGAAAACAAAGGTTTTCTGACGACAGAAATCATGAATGCCGTTGCGGACTACCTGGAGCTGCCGCCGATACAGGTTTACGAGGTCGCCACGTTCTATTCCATGTTCCAGACGCGGCCGGTTGGTCGCAACGACGTCGCAATTTGCACGAACGTCAGCTGCATGCTGCGCGGAGCCGAGGAACTGGTCGAACACGCAGAAAAGAAATTTGGCATCAAGCTCGGAGAGAGCACCGAAGACGGCCGCATCTTTCTGAAAAAAGAGGAAGAGTGTCTCGCGGCCTGCTGCGGCGCTCCAATGATGATGGTCAACCACGTCTACTACGAGAACCTGACCATCGAAGAATTCGACAAGATTGTGGATGAACTCGAATGACAGCTCACGAACAGAACTTGGTCTGCTTCAGCACCTTCGGCGAGGACGAACCGTGGACGCTCGAGTCCTACCGCAAGCACGGCGGCTATGAAGCCTGGGAAAAAATCCTCAAAGGCGAGATGACGCCGGACGAAGTGATCGAAGAGGTGAAGGCCTCTGGTCTGCGTGGGCGCGGCGGCGCAGGATTCCCGACGGGCCTGAAGTGGAGCTTCATGCCGCGTGAGGCACCGGTACAGAAATATCTCGTCTGTAACTCGGACGAAAGTGAGCCGGGCACCTGCCACGATCGCGAAACGCTGCGCAACAATCCGCACTCGCTTGTCGAGGGGATGGCAATCGCCGCCTACGCGATGGGCGCGACCGTCGGCTACAACTACATTCGCGGCGAGTTTATCGAGGAACCCGTACCGCGCTTCGAAGCGGCTGTGAACGAGGCATACGAAGCGGGCCTGCTGGGCAAGGACATCAAGGGCTCCGGCATTGACTTCGACCTCGAAACATTCGTCGGCGCGGGCGCCTACATCTGCGGCGAGGAGACTGCGCTGCTCGAATCGCTGGAAGGCAAACAGGGCAAGCCGCGCTTCAAGCCGCCGTTCCCGGCGAACTTCGGCCTCTACGGCAAACCAACAACGATCAATAACACGCAGAGCCTTGCGAGCGTACCGAGCATCATCCGCAAGGGCGGAAAGTGGTTCGCGGACTTGGGCCCCGAAGGTTCCGGGGGCACGGCCCAGTTTTCCGTTTCCGGACACGTCGAGAACCCGAATAATTTCGAGGTGCCGATGGGCATCCCGTTCAAGGATCTTCTCGAGCTGGCCGGCGGAGTCTGGAAAGGCCGCAAGCTGAAAGCAGTGATTCCGGGCGGCTCGTCTGTCCCGGTCCTGCCCGCGGACATCATCATGGACTGCACGATGGACTATAACTCGCTGCAGGAGGCTGGTTCGTCGTTCGGCACTGGCGCTGTGATGGTCATGGACGACTCGACCTGCATGGTCAAAGTCCTGCGCCGCATCTCGCGCTTCTACATGTCAGAGTCCTGCGGCCAGTGTACGCCGTGCCGCGAGGGCACCGGGTGGCTGTACCGGATGCTGACGCGCATCCTGGAGGGCCGCGGAGAGGAGGCGGATCTCGACAAGCTTCTGGACGTAGCGAACAAGATCGAAGGGCACACGATCTGTGCGCTCGGCGACGCAGCGGCATGGCCTGTGCA
The DNA here is from genome assembly GCA_963922215.1 of uncultured Gammaproteobacteria bacterium. Taxonomy (GTDB): domain Bacteria; phylum Pseudomonadota; class Gammaproteobacteria; order Steroidobacterales; family Woeseiaceae; genus UBA1847. The sequence continues at coordinate 11,825 of CAWUHY010000034.1, forward strand.
GAGTTTCCTGAAGCACTATCACCACGAATTCGAATACATGGTTCGCAACAACGGGCGAAGCATTGTCGACAGCAAGACCGAGGAAGCCGCCTAGATGGCCGACGATAAGATTACGATAGAAGTCGACGGCAAGACTGTCGAAGCCCGCAAGGGGCAGATGATCATCGAAGTGACCGATGCTGTCGGCACTTACATTCCGCGTTTCTGCTACCACGAAAAACTCAGCATCGCGGCCAACTGCCGCATGTGCCTGATCGAAGCAGAGATGGGCGGGCGTCCCGCGCCGAAGCCTTTGCCGGCCTGCGCCACACCTGTGGCTGACGGCATGAAGGTCTTCACGAAATCGCCGAAGGCAATTTCTGCGCAGCGCGCAACGATGGAATTCCTGCTGATCAACCATCCGCTCGACTGTCCGATTTGCGATCAGGGCGGCGAGTGCGAACTGCAGGACCTTGCGGTCGGCTACGGCCGTAACATCTCGCGCTACAACGACGGCAAGCGCGTGGTCAAAGACAAGGACATCGGTCCGCTCGTCTCGACCGACATGACGCGTTGCATTCACTGCACGCGCTGTGTCCGTTTCGGCGAAGAGGTCTCCGGCATCCCGCAGCTCGGCACGACGGAGCGCGGCGAGAACATGAAGATCGGCACGTATATTGAGACGACCGTCGATCACGAGCTGTCCGCGAACATCATCGACCTCTGTCCGGTCGGTGCACTGAATAACAAGCCTTACCGCTACAGCGCACGCTCTTGGGAAATGATCCAGAACGAGGCGGTTTCACCGCATGATTGCGTGGGCTCGAACCTGTTCGCGCACACGCTGCGCGGTCGCGTGAAGCGTATCGTTCCGCGGCCCAACGACGCGATCAACGAAACCTGGATTTCAGACCGCGACCGTTTCAGCTACGAAGCGATCTACAGTGACGAGCGCCTGACCGTCCCCCGTATCAAGGAAGGCGGGCAGTGGCGTGACGCAAGCTGGGACGAGGCTCTCGAATCACTGGCGTCTACGCTGAAAGCAGCGGGTGACAGCTCAGGCATTCTTGCATCGCCGAGTTCGACGCTCGAGGAAGGCTTCCTGCTGAACAAGCTCGCATCCGCGCTCGGAACCCGGAACATCGACCATCGTTTGCGTCGACGCGATTTCAGCGACCAGAATAACGATCCCGTCTATCCATCGCTCGGCGTGTCGATCGAAGAGCTGGAGTCACGCGACGCATTGCTCATCGTCGGATCGAACATTCGCAGCGAAGCGCCAATCCTCGCGCACCGCGTGCGCAAAGCGGCGCTCGCCGGCGGCAAGGTCAGCTTCGTGAACACGAAAGCCTACGAGATGTATTTCGACGTCCACGAAAGCCTGCACGGTAAGGGCCTCGTCGAACTCCTCGCAGGCGTTGCGGCTGCTGCCTGCGGCTCGAAGGCGCCGAAAGCCTTGGGTGACATGCTGTCGGGAGTCAAACCGACGGACGCCCAGTCTGCGATCGCCAAGTCGCTGAAAGAGGGTGACCAGTCTCACATCCTTCTCGGCAATATCGCGCGCAGTCACGGCGCGTACTCCGCAGTGCGTGCACTCGCGGTCGCAATCGCTGACGCAACCGGTGCGACAATCGGTGAGATCTCTGAAGGCTCGAATTCTGCGGGTCTCTCGCAGGCAGGCGTTCTGCCGCACCGCGACCTGAACGGCAAGCGTCGCGAAACGCCGGGCCTGAACGCGCATGACATTCTGTCCGGCGGGCTGGAAACCCTGCTGCTCGTGAACGTGGAACCGGATGCGGACATGCCACACGCGGACCTCGGCCAGCACAAGTTCATCGCGGCGCTGACGTCGTTTGTCTCCGACTCCCTGGAAAGCGAGGCCGACCTCTTGTTGCCGGCTGGAACATGGGCTGAAACGGCAGGAACGTTCGTCAACGCAGAAGGGCGGTCGCAGAGCTTTTCCGGATTCGCGACACCGGTCGGCGAGTCTCGTCCACTCTGGAAGATCCTGCGCGTGCTCGGCAACCTCATCGACGCAGACGGTTTCGACTACGTCAGTGTCGAAGACATTGCGAAGGAAATAGACGAGGTTCTCGAAGACACGCCAGCGAAGGCGCCGGCCTTGCCGGAGAAAAAGCTCAAGAAGCCGAACGGCGAAGACAAGGCGGACGCGGTCATTGACCTCCCGATCTACTCGGTCGACAGCGTCGTTCGGCGAGCTCGTGCATTGCAGCTGACTGACTCAGCGAAGCGTGCGCGCGGCGAGGAGGTAGACGCCTGATGGATTTCGTCCTCGGCATCTGGGAGTCGCTGTCGCCGACGTTTCAGTACCTGATCATCTCGACGTTCAAAATTCTGATCGTGACCGTCGGCGTGATTCTCGTCGTCGCCTTCTCGACCTATTTCGAGCGCAAGGTGATCGGCGGCATGCAGTCGCGCGTCGGGCCGAACCGCGTCGGGCCGATGGGGCTTGGTCAGCCGTTCGCCGACGTCATCAAGCTGCTCGTCAAGGAAATCATCGTACCGTCGCAGTCGAACAAGTTTTTGTTCGTCATTGCACCGCTGTTGTCCCTGATTCCCGCACTCGCGACCTGGGCAGTGATGCCGCTGCATCCGGGCTTCATCATTGCCGATATCAATGCCGGCCTCCTGTACGTACTCGCGCTGACGTCGGTCGGCGTCTACGGCGTCATTCTCGCTGGCTGGGCAACGAACTCGAAATACGCGCTTCTCGGCGCGATGCGTTCGGCCGCGCAGATCGTCGCCTACGAAATCGCAATGGGCTTTGCGCTTGTCGGTGTCCTGATGGCATCGCGCAGCCTGAATCTCGGCGACATCATCGAAGGTCAGTCCGGCGGAATCTGGAACTGGTACCTCTGGGCGCTGTTCCCGCTGTTCATCGTTTACTGGATTTCCGGCGTCGCGGAGACGAACCGCGCGCCGTTCGACGTGGCTGAAGGCGAGTCCGAAATCGTTGCCGGCTTCCACGTCGAATACTCGGGCGTCGCATTCGCGCTGTTCTTCCTTGCCGAATACGCCAACATGGTCCTGATCTCGGGCATGGTCGCGATCTTCTTCCTTGGCGGCTGGGCATCGCCGTTTGCGGGACTGACGTTCCTCGAAGGCATCCCGGTGCTGGGCATCATTACGCAGGACGGCTTCCCGTGGCTGTTCGCCAAGATCTGTTTCTTTATGTACTCATTCTTCTGGTTCCGGGCGACGTTCCCCCGTTACCGCTACGACCAAATCATGCGTTTGGGTTGGAAGGTATTCATTCCCGTCACAATCATCTGGATTGCCGTCGAAGCAGTCATGGCCTGGGCGCAAGTCGGCCCGTGGTCAGTCTCGTAAGGACGGCGAAATTTTATGAGTAAACTGACTAGCTACTTCAAGACATTCGCACTCTGGGAGCTCCTGAAAGGGCTGCGCCTGACGTCGAAGACGTTTTTCAAGAAAAGCGTGACGCTCGAGTACCCGGAAGAAAAGACGCCGCAGTCGCCGCGTTTTCGCGGGCTGCACGCGCTGCGCCGCTATCCGAACGGCGAGGAGCGCTGCATCGCCTGCAAGCTGTGCGAAGCGGTCTGCCCCGCGCTCGCGATCACAATCGAATCGGACGTCGGCAACGACGGAACGCGTCGGACGACGCGCTACGACATCGATCTCTTCAAGTGCATCTACTGCGGCTTCTGTGAGGAGGCCTGCCCGGTCGATGCGATCGTCGAGACGCGGATCCACGAGTACCACATGGAGAATCCCGGCGAGAACATCATGACGAAAGACAAGCTTCTGGCCGTCGGCGAAAAATATGACGCGATGATCTCGGCGGACAAGGCCGCTGACGCGCCGTACCGCTAGGACGAAGAACCAATGGCTCACGCGATTCTGTTTTACGCTTTCTCCGCCGTGCTGATCGGTGCTGCGCTAGGCGTCGTATTCTCGAGGAACCCGATCCATTCGATCATGTTCCTGGTGCTCACGTTCTTCCAGAGCGCAATTCTCTGGCTGATGGCCGAGGCCGAGTTCCTGGCGATCGTGCTCGTCCTCGTCTACGTCGGCGCTGTTATGGTGCTGTTCCTCTTTGTCGTCATGATGCTGGAAGTCGACGTTGAGTCGATGCAGCGTGGGCTCGCGCGCTACTGGCCGTTCGCGCTCATCATCGCCGGCGTCATGACCGTCGAGCTGATCCAGCTCATCTGGCTGCGGACGCGCGAAACCGTTTCCACGAACGCATTCGTGCCGAACCCGGAAGGCTACGACAACACGAAAAGCCTCGGCTCGGTGCTGTACACCGAGCACGTCTACGCCTTTGAGATCGCAGCCGTGATCCTGCTGCTCGCAATTGTCGCCGCAATCACGCTGACGATGCGCAAGCGCCCGAATTTGAAGATTCAGGACATAAACGCCCAGGTTTCCGTACGTGCGAAAGATCGCGTGCGCGTTGTGAAGATGGACGCAGAAGAAAAATCATGATCGGACTTCAACATTACCTGACGCTCTCGGCGCTGCTGTTTGTTCTCAGTATCGCGGGCATCATTATCAACCGCAGGAACCTGATCCTGATCCTGATGTGCATCGAGCTCATGCTCCTTGCCGTCAATTTCAATTTCATCGCGTTCTCGCGGGCCCTCGGTGATGAACTCGGGCAGGTCTTCGTCTTCTTCATCCTGACGGTCGCGGCGGCAGAGGCTGCGATCGGACTTGCGATCCTCGTCGTCCTGTTCAGGAACCGGCGCTCGATCAACGTCCAAGAACTGAACACGATGAAAGGGTAGGGGCGCATGTACAATCTTTACCTCGCAATCGTTCTCCTGCCGCTCTTCGCGGCGATCGTCGCAGGGCTGTTCGGCAAACAGATTGGCCGCGCTGGCTCGCACTGGCTGACGATTCTTGCGGTCGGCGCATCGTCCGCGCTGTCCTTCCACGTGCTTTACCAGATGACGCTGGGCGGTCATCCGGCCGAGAACATCTCGGTCTACACCTGGGCCGTGACCGACGGGCTGAAGATGGAGATCGGCTTCCTCGTCGATCGACTCTCAGCGCTGATGATGTGCGTCGTGACCTTTGTGTCGCTGATGGTCCACGTCTACACGATCGGCTACATGCACGACGATCCGGGCTACCAGCGCTTCTTCAGCTACATCTCGCTGTTCACGTTCGCGATGCTGATGCTGGTCATGTCCAACAACTTCCTGCAGCTCTTCTTCGGCTGGGAGGCGGTTGGCCTCGTGTCCTACCTGTTGATCGGCTTCTGGTTCAAGAAAGAAACGGCGATCTTCGCGAACCTGAAGGCGTTTCTCGTCAACCGTGTTGGTGACTTCGGCTTCCTGCTCGGCATTGCGGGCGTCGTCTACTTCACAAACTCGCTCGACTACGCGACGGTCTTCGGCCAGGCGGAGTCAATTGCGGCCCAAAACATCACGATCTGGGGCGACACGCCGTGGAATGCGATGACGGTCGTCTGCATCCTGTTGTTCATCGGTGCGATGGGTAAGTCGGCACAGGCGCCATTGCATGTCTGGCTGCCGGACGCGATGGAAGGCCCGACGCCGATTTCAGCACTGATCCATGCTGCAACGATGGTCACCGCCGGCATCTTCATGGTCGCGCGCATGTCGCCGCTTTACGAACTTTCGACGACAGCACTTGCCGTCGTGATCGTGATCGGTGCCTTCACCGCCTTTTTCATGGGCCTGCTCGGCATCATCCAGAACGACATCAAGCGCGTCGTCGCCTACTCGACGCTGTCGCAGCTCGGCTATATGACCGTTGCACTCGGGGCGTCGGCTTACGGCGCGGCGATCTTCCACCTGATGACGCACGCGTTCTTCAAGGCGCTGCTGTTCCTCGCGGCCGGCTCGGTCATCATCGCGATGCATCACGAGCAGGACATCCGCAAGATGGGTGGTCTGAAGAAGTACATGCCGATCACCTACTGGACCTCGCTCATCGGCTCGCTGGCGCTGATCGGATTCCCGGGAAGCGCAGGCTTCTTCTCCAAGGACCTGCTGATCGAGGCCGTGCATTACTCGCACTGGTCGGGGCAGGGCGCCGTCTACTGGATCGCCTATCTCAGTGTCTTGCTCGGTGTTTTCATCACCGCACTGTATTCCTTCCGCATGTTCTTCCTCGTCTTCCACGGCGAAGAGCGCATGGACGCGGAGACCAAGTCGCACTTGCATGAGACACCGTGGGTCGTCACGGTGCCGCTGATCCTGCTCGCGATCCCGTCGGCCGTCATCGGCTGGATCACCGTGCAGCCAATTCTCTTTGACGGCTACTTCGGCGACGCTATCGTCGTTGACGGTACGCGCGATGTGCTCGCAGGCGCGTTGAGCGACAAATGGAGTGGCAGCATAGCACTGGTGCTGCACGCACCGGCAACGCCGGTCTTCTGGCTCGCTCTGGCAGGCGTCGTTGTTGCCTGGTTCCTCTGGCTGAAGCGTCCGGACATCCCGGCGTCGATGCACCAGAAGATGACCGGCCTCTACGATCTGCTCGAGCGCAAGTACTACTTCGATGATCTCTACATCAAGGGCTTCGCCGGAGGTGGACGCGCGCTTGGCAACTTCCTGTGGAAACGCGGCGACGAAACGGTGATCGACGGATGGCTCGTGAACGGCACGGCGAACACAATCGGTCGAATCGCCGGTGTCGTCCGCCACATGCAGAGCGGTTATCTCTACTCCTACGCGTTCGCGATGATCATCGGGCTGACTGCATTGCTCAGCTGGCTGATCTGGCTGCGATGAGGAGGCACGACGATGACTGACTACCTCCTTAGCCTTCTGATCTGGTTGCCGGTTGCCGGCGGCGTCGCGCTGCTCCTGATCGGCGACGACGGCGATGCGGAATCGGCTCGCGCTGTAACCATGCGACTGGTCGCGCTGGGCGTCTCGATCCTGGTACTGCTCTTAAGCATCCCGCTGTACACCTCGTTCGATACGACGACGGCGGCGATGCAGTTCGTGGAACGAACCGAGTGGATTCCGGCATTGAACGCGGACTATTTCCTGGGCGTTGACGGAATTTCCGCACCGCTGATCCTGCTGACGACGTTCATTACGCCGCTGGTGGTCATCGCCGGCTGGAACAACATAAAGCTCCGCCCCGCGCAGTACTTCGCGGCCTTCCTGATTCTCGAAGGACTGATGGTCGGCGTGTTCTCGGCGCTGGACGGCATTCTCTTCTACGTGTTCTGGGAAGCAATGCTCGTCCCGATGTTCCTCATCATCGGCATCTGGGGCGGTGAACGGCGCATTTACGCGACGATCAAGTTCTTCCTGTACACATTCCTGGGCTCCGTCCTGATGCTGGTTGCGTTCATCTACCTGTATCGCAGCACGGGGACTTTCGATCTCCTGTCCTTCATGGACGCACCGATCAGCATGACGGCGCAGAAGCTCATCTTCATCGCATTCCTGCTCGCATTCGCCGTCAAGGTTCCGATGTGGCCGGTGCACACCT
>CAWUHY010000035.1:0-19027 GCA_963922215.1 uncultured Gammaproteobacteria bacterium
GTGCCTTGTCGATCAACCAGTGATGCATCGGTGACAGGAACTGCTCACCGCTGATGCTGCCCTGCTCCGCATCAACGACGGTTGAAGACTGCGCAGCTTCTGCCAGTTCGGCCACTGTCTGGTGCTTGAACAATTGCAGCGGCGTGAGTCGAATTCCTACTTTTGCTGCGCGTGACACGACCTGGATGTTGAGAATCGAATCACCGCCGACATCGAAGAAATTGTCGTTGACACCGACGCGAGACAGACCCAGAACGTCGGACCAGACCTCGCAGAGCAGCTTCTCCGCCTCGTTGCGCGGCGCGACATAGTCGCTTGCGACTTCGGGACTCCCGAAGTCAGCGGCTGGCAGGCGCTTTCGGTCCACCTTCCCGTTTGGCGACAGCGGGAACTCCTCCATCACCACGAACGCTGCGGGCACCATGTAGTCTGGCAGTTTCTCTTTCAGATGACTGCGCAACTCCGGCACCAGGTTTCTTGCCTGAATGCCAATAAGGGGGTCATTGGCGAACGACGCCCAGCTTGCGCCGTCTGGAACCGGAAACGGCGGAAAACGAAAGACCGTTTCGTTGTCTTTGCGGGTGATCAGGGCGTCAAAGCAGAATTCGCCTTCGGCGATGCTCCAGCGAATTCGTGCGGAATGCGCGAAGCGACTGCACAGGTCCCAGATGGCCTCCGGTTCGATCCCATCGTCGGACGACGTCTGCAACTGCTCCCGCAGCGCGCCAACCGTGTGCGGAGCATCTCCGCCTTCGAGCAGATTGAGAATCGCGGATTCGTTCTGGAGCCTTGCGTTGGGGATGCCGGTTACCAGCACGCCATCGAGGTCTCCCGTCGAGATTGCCGCCTCGAGGTCCGCCATTCCGGAAAACTCGCTCCATGCACGCACGGACGGATCGGCCAGTTCTGTGCTGCCGTCTGTGACTGTCAGTGTGACGTCGTATCGAAACCGGGTGAGTTCATTCTGGAAATCACCGCGTTTCAACTGAATATCAACATCCAGAATCTGTGGGAATTGGTTTTTCAGTGCATAAAAAAACGCTGGCTCGATGAGCAGTTCTTCTTCCAGTTCGGCGCGACGCTTGACGCGTTCGTAGAGCTGCGAACAGGGTGTGGACTCAGTCGCACGAAATGTCTCAACTGATGCATGGTACGCGAGAAGATGATTCTTGCTGCGAACGTCGCCGATAAACATTTTGCCACCGGGCTGCAAGTGATCGAGCGCACCGGAAATAACCTCGACAAGATAGTCGATACTCGGGAAAAGCTGGACGACGGAATTGATCACGACGGTATCGATCGACCGCGCGGCCAGACCCGTGTAATCGTCAGCCGGGCGCTGCATCAGTTCGACGTTTGGCCGTGCGTACTCAGGCTGGCTGAGAAGCTCGCGTAGCTGCTCGAGCGCAACATGTGAAAAATCGGCGCCGATGTACTGCTCGCAGGACGGCGCAACCCGAAACAGCAGCATACCTGTCCCGCAACCCATTTCCAGGACGCTGGACGGCTCGAGATCGAGAATTCGTTCGACCGTCGTTTCTACCCAGACGCGCATTTCCGACTCGGGAATCGCTTCACCCGTGTAACTGCTGTTCCAGCCGACGATATTGAAGGTTGGGTCGACTGTGGTCGCATCCTGAAAGTAAGTCTGGTCGAAAATCGTCTGGACCTGCTCGACCCGGTCATCGGCCTCCTGGCTGACGGCTTCGTAGTCGCGGCGCGGGACGACGTAGGCAACGAGGCGTTTCTCGTCGTCCTCGCCCTCGGCGACGTTCACGATCGCTTCATTCACGCCTGCATGGCTGTCCAGCACGGACTCAATCTCTCCGAGTTCGATGCGCAATCCACGTAGCTTGACCTGGTGGTCGATGCGGCCGAGATAGAGAATCGAGCCGTCTTCAGCAAATCGCGCAAGGTCTCCGGTCTTGTACAGCATCGCGCCGGACGTGCCGGAGAATGGGTCGCTGATAAATTTTTCGGCGGTAAGTTCGGGACGTTTCAGATATCCCTGACCGACCTGAACTCCGCCGATGTGCAATTCGCCTGCAACGCCGATTGGAACCGGCTTGAGGTTGGGATCCAGCAGGTAAATCTGCGTGTTCGCAACGGGTCTTCCGATCGGCACACTGTTCCCATCGGGATCCGGCACGCAGTCGTGGTAGGTGACGTCTACGGCCGCTTCAGTCGGCCCATAGAGGTTAAAAAGCCCGGCGTCCAGTTTTCGAAAGAACGCTTCTTTCAACGAGTACGGCAGAGCTTCTCCGCTGCAAATCACCCGACGAAGACTCGCGCTGCATTTTCCGACTTTCGGATCGCCCAGGAATAGCTGCAGCATGGACGGAACGAAGTGCATCGTCGTGATACCTGCATCGACGACAAGATCAACGAGGTAGGAGCGATCCTTGTGCCCTTCGGGTTTTGCGACAACCAGCTTCGCCCCGGTCATGAACGGCCAGAAGAACTCCCACACCGACACATCAAAACTGAACGGCGTCTTTTGCAAAACAACGTCGGTCGCGTCGAGTCCGAACTTTTCCTGCATCCAGTACAGCCGGTTACAAATTGCGCGATGAGTATTCATCGCCCCTTTCGGCCGGCCGGTCGATCCTGACGTAAAAATCACGTACGCGAGCTGATCCGGCGAAATGTCGATACCGAGATCGTCGTCCGACTGCATGGCAAGCGCGTCCTGCATATCGTCGACCGCGAAAGTCTCGGCCTCGCCAAACTCGATTTCGCCGAGCAGTCGACGCTGGGCCAGAACGACGGGGGCGTCCACGTCGTCGAGCATGCTCTCCAGTCGGTCGGCCGGGTATGTCGGATCCAGCGGAACGTAGGCTCCGCCAGCCTTTTCGACCGCGATCAGGCTGATCACCATTTCCAGCGATCGCTCCATGCAGACACCGACGAGGCTACCGTCAGCAACGCCGCGATCGCGCAGGCATCTCGCAAGCTGGTTTGCTTTTGCGTTGAGCTGTGCGTAAGTCAGCGACTCCTCACCCATTGAGAGAGCAACCGCGTCGGGCGTCCGTCGGACCTGCGCTTCTATTGCCTCGTGCAGTACGTAGGTCCCGTCATACTCCCGGTCCGTGTTGTTCCACTCATTGACGACACGCTCGCGTTCGTCCGACGACAGAATGTCGACGGCAGCCAATGGCTCATCGGGCGTACGGACAAGTGCGTCGGCGATACGCGCGCAATGCTGCAAAACGCGGTTCAAGGCATCGCTGGCAACAGCGCCGTTTGACGCCAGCAACAGCTCCGTGCCGTCGCCGCTCTCGACCATCGTGAAAAACAGGCGAGCTGACTGTGCATCGACAAGCGCCCGCTCGGCTACCGCGATCAGTTCTTCGCGGCTACGACAACCAACGACAATGCTCGCATAGGAGGTTTCTCCTTCGTCGCCGACAGTGCGACTAGCGACGGCGTCCCGCAGCTCGGGAACCAGTGCCTCTGAGGCATCCGCATAGTCCGCGTTGTTCGCAAGCCAGGTAGAAAGATGATCTTCGCCGGCGAGTGCGATCCGAACGGGAAGCGGGAGTTGCTGCTCTGCGTCCTCGAGAAAACCGAATAAGGTGTCCTTTTCACCGGTATATCGAGCGATCAGCATGGACCACACAGAAAGCGGCACAGCAGCGTGCGTGCTGTTGCCCCGAATCGCGGCAAGCTGCTCGGCAATAGCCTCCTCGATTCTCAGAGACTCGACGACAACGGAACGGCCGCTGCGCTGCTCAGTTGCCTCGATGTGAATACCGATCGGCGCGAAGCCCTCGACGCCGACGAGATAGTCATTCCAGAACGCGGGCAGTTCCGTTCGGCTTGCGTCGGCTGAAGGCGTCGAGACCATTCTGTGTTTCCCAATTTTGTGCGAGTGACAGGGTAGCACCCCCTACATGCAGGCGCCGGCAAAACCCCGCCATGATACCGGCCATTTCAGGCCATTTTGACGACGGATTTCACGTAACACAGTGTCGACTCGATCCGCTTTTTGACGAGACTTACCTGCAGCGCACGCGTCCACTGACATTGACCGATGTCTCACCGCCAACCCGGAACTGCCAGCTGTCACAGGGAACCTGAAAACCGTATGATGGTCGATCAGTTTACGGAACAGATGAGCCACATGCCGATGCCACTCAGGTCTTCACTCAAAACCATTGCCGCGCTCGCTGCGGTCGCAGCAGGATTGCAGGCACCTGCCGCGCTCGCCGAAGACGATCGCGACATTCCGATTCGCGGGTACGCCGCAGTCGCAGGTACGGATGGCGGAGCAAGGTACAGCGACTGTGAGGCTCACAATGAAAGAACGCTGCGACGCTGCCTGGTCGGTGGGAACAGTTATGTTCGCTTCACATCGGACGTCGATATCGAAATCCGGAGGCCGATCATCCTCGATGCAGCGTCGAATAATTTGACAATCGACGGCCGCGGTCACAGCGTAACCTTCCGTGTGTCCGAGGGCACGCACCATCACATTTTCCTCCTGAAGCGTGCGTTCGATAACCTCGTCATGATCAACGTACGACTCGTCGGGAATTTCGAGAAAAAGGGCTCTGTCGGCAATGGAATCGGCTTGTTCGAGCTGGACGGCAACCCGAAAGACGACCGTCCGATCACCCGCATCGCGCTTATCGATACAACGTTCAAAGCGGATCCGGACGGCGCCCCTCAGCCTTGGTGCGGAAACAGGAATATCACCTTTGAAGGAATCCTGATCATGGATTCGTATCACCCGTTCGGCCACGGCTGTAACGCGGTGATCACGGATCCGGAGCGTGGCCGCGCGCGGAACGGCATTACGACGTTTCGCTCCGTGCTGGCCAGGAACGGCGAGCGGCAGCCGCAACTTCGCGAGGGCGTCTACAACTACGACTTCATCCGAAATATTGTCTACGACTGGCGGGACTACGACCCGCGTCCGAACGAGGTCGCGGGCTACGGAATGAAGCTGCGGGACAGCGCAATCGACAATCTCAATATTGTCGGCAATGCGTTTCTGCCGGGCTCCTGGCGAGAGAGCTGGGCATGCGTTGTCGGCACAAAACCCGGTCCGGACAAGGGCGGCAAAGGCATGAGTCCGCGCGAAGTGGGGCTGATGGAACGCGAGATCTACTTCGCAACCGACGACGATCCAATGCCGAATATCGGCGGCGACGACTGCGCGAATTTCGCGTTCAAACGCGACACCCCAAATCCGCGACCCTACGAGCTTCCGGACATGTCGCTTCTCGAGGTGCTGGATTCTGTCGGCGCAAAGCCGCGCACGGAAGATGAGCAGGCACTCCTCGACGAGATTCGCGAGCGCATCCTCGCTGAGACGGCGGGTACGTCAGGCGAGGCTTTAGCCCGATAGTCTCGTCGCCCGGCGCTTACCCGGATGCCAGGGCTTTTTCGACAGCGTCGAGCTGCGCCGCGTTCTGACCGTCCTGCCGGAGCGCCTCGATCAAGGTCGAAATCGTCGGATTCTCGAAAATGACCCGTATCGGGACCGGGATCTGCAGGTATTCACGCAGTCGCGCAGCAAGGCGCGTCGCGAGAATAGAGTGGCCGCCCGAGCGGAAAAAGTCGTCCTCCAGTCCGATCCGGTCTCGTTCGAGAAGCTCGCACCAGATGTCGACAATCAGGTGTTCAAGCTCTGTCTCCGGCGCCACATAAACGGAATCCTCGCGCTCACCGAGAGGCACCTCGGCCAGTGCAGCACGGTCAATTTTTCCGTTCGGCGTGCGCGGCAGCTCAGAGAGTAGCTGAACGGCGGACGGCAACATGTAGTTCGGCAGCCGTTCGCCAAGCTGCTGTAGCAGGTCGTCACCGGTCGTCTGCGTCTCCGTATTGACGAACGCAACCAGTCGCGGTCGGTCTGAGTCGTCGCTGCGTACGATCACTGCCGCATCCACAACACCCGGCAGCAGTTTGACGGCGGATTCAACTTCTTCCAGCTCGATTCTGTAACCGTTGATCTTGACCTGGTTGTCGCGCCGACCCAGAAAATCGATCGCGCCCGACTCGCGCAGTCTCCCGATGTCACCTGTCCTGTAGAGCGAAGCCGACGGATCGTGATCCGAAGCGATGAATCGCTCTTGCGTCATGTCGGGCTGATTCCAGTAACCTGCGGCGACGCCATCACCACCGATATAAATCTCGCCCTTGTAACCAACGGGGACCGGCTGCCGGTGATTGTCCAGGAGATAGATTGCGTATCCGGGCACGGCGGTTCCGATCGGCACGCCGGTCGACAGGTCATCCTCAGACGAGAACGTGTGCGCGATACACCAGACGGTCCCCTCCGTCGGCCCGTATTCGTTCACCAGCTTGCGATCCGGTGCCGTTTTGAAGTGCTGCGCAACAACTCCTGCGGCGCAGCTTTCGCCCGCGACGACGACGCAGCGCAGAGACTCAAGTTCGTCGTTAGACAGTTCGTCGAGCAGAAGTCTGTAGACAGACGGCAGGCACAGAGTATGGCTAGGTCGATGACGCTGACAGACGCTCGCGATTTCCTTGACGTCGAGGCCCTGCGCCGTTTCGAGAAGCAGCAGATGGCCGCCGCCGATCAGTGTCCAGTACAGGCCCGCCACGGAACTGTCGAAAGCTATCGACGACAGGAGCAGAAAAGCGTCAGGCGTCTCGCCATAGTACGCCAGTCGCGCGGCAGTCGAATGGGCGAGATTCTTTCGTGTAACCGCCACCCCTTTCGGAGTTCCGGTCGAACCGGACGTATAGAGAATGTAGGCAACGCTGTCCTCATCCACGTTGACATCCGGGACCGAAGTACCGGCCTCGGCGAGCAGCTCGCTGCCGCGCTGTACGTCGAGGCGGATGCACTGCTCCGTTGGCGCCTCGATCGCTGTGTTGTCAGTCGTCAGCAGGATTCTGGCTCCGGAATCCTCGACAACCTGCGCAATGCGGGCCGCCGGATAATTCGGATCGATCGGGATATAGGTCTTGCCCGCATTCAGGACGCCGAGGATTGCTGCGATCAATTCCGGTCGTCTTCCGATACAGACGGCGATGGGCGCTTCGCCGACGTCGTCGCGATCGAGCAGCGCATTGGAGATACGATTCGAACAATCGATAAGCTCGCTGTAAGACCAGGTCGTCTCGCCGGCAGAAACAGCCGGTGCATCCGGATCCCACTGGTCGAGGCTGCGCAGGACCGCAAACAGCGTCTGGTCCTGCCCGCCGCTTAGCGTATCGCGACGCTCGTTTGCGTCGATTGCCGTGCGATCGCCGTCGAGCAGTATCGATAGCTGCCGGAGCGGCACCGCGGGATTCTCGAGCGCACTGTCGAGGAACTGACCCCAGCGCTCGATCAGCTTTTCTGCCTCCTGTCGCGAAGACAGTGCCGGATCAAACCACAGCGATGCACTGATCGTGTCGCCACTGACCAAAAACGAGAGCTTCTGCCTGAACGGCGCGTCGTGAGCAACGATGTCGATGACGGTCGCGTTTGGACCTGCGGGCACAGAACGGAGCGTCGCATCGATGCTGTCGCACAGCGTCACCCAGTAATCAAAGCCTGCACCGTCGGACTGACCGGAAAAGACGCCGAAGTGTTCCTGGTGTGCATCCCCGTCGAGCAGTAGCGCGTGCACGCGCTCGAGATAGTCGCGAAACCCGTCGGTCTCAGACAGAGACGCTTCAACCGGAAGTGATTTCGCCAGCGGACCGAGGCTGCCCGCCAATTCGTCATAGGTCCGACCGTCGGTGACGTGCCCGCAGACGATCGAGTCGGTCGCGGACAGTCGGGCGAGCAATGCCAGCCAGGCCGCGGTCAGTACCGTTTGGCTCGAGACGTCGCTGTCGTTCGCGAGCGATTGGATTCGCTCGCAGTCAGTCGCGTCGAGATTGAGCGTGACGCGCTCGAAACGGTAGAGATCATCATTCGCGTTCGACGAGCCCAGAGGCGGTGGATCCGATTCCGCATCCAGCTTGCGATTCCATGCTTCGCGTTCCGCAGCACCGTCCTCGCCTTCCAGGATGTCATTCAGCCATTCGCTGATGTCAGCGTATTCGAGCTCCTCGTCATCGGCGTCGCCGCTCACTGCTTCGCCCGCCGCCCGCTGAAGTGTTTCGCTGACGATAGAGACGAGCGTGGGACCGTCTGCGAGCATAGGACTCGTGGCGATCAGAAGAATGGCACGATCGTCTGCCAGGCGGAAAAACGTCGCGCGGAGCGAGAGTTCGGATTCGCCGGGAATGCCGGTCTCCTGCTCGCCACGGTGACGGTCGATGGCGTCGGCCTGACCGGCCGCATCCAGTTCGCGAAGATCAACCGACGTCCAGAAGCCGTCCGGCGTGTTCCCGGCAATCGCCTGCACCCGGACGCCGGATAGACGTGTAAAAACGGTGTGGAGAATTTCGTGCGCGTCGAGAACCGCTGCCAGGGCCTGCCGCAGCGCCGACTCATCGACAGGCTCGCCGTCGAACTGTACGAGTATCTGTTGCGACCACAGTCGGTCGCCTGAAGGTCCGAGCGCTGCGTGATCAAGCAGGCTCTGCTGCGGCGAGAGCCGAAATCCATCCATAAGA
The DNA here is from genome assembly GCA_963922215.1 of uncultured Gammaproteobacteria bacterium. GTDB lineage: Bacteria > Pseudomonadota > Gammaproteobacteria > Steroidobacterales > Woeseiaceae > UBA1847. The sequence goes on from CAWUHY010000035.1 coordinate 8,527, forward strand.
GCGTTCCGTCAAACGTTGTGCAGGATTAGCGAGGTTTCAGTCACATTTCAGGCGCGACACGATCCGCCATCGCCACGAGAATCTCGCGGTCACCTTCGTAAGGCTCGCGCGCGTGGTAGATCGACATGTTGTCGATAATGACGACGTCGCCAACCTGCCAGGGAAAGGCGACCTTTTCGTCTTCGTAGGCGCGGCGCAAAACCTCGGCCGTTTCGGGCGCAATCGGAGTGCCGTCGCCGTAGGTTGTGTTGTACGGCAGATTGTCGATCCCGAGTTCGCGGATCAGCTCGTCCTGCATAGGCTGGTCGAGCGTCGACCAGTGAAAGAAAGCCGCATGATTAAACCAGACGCGCTCCTTCGTGCGCGGATGGATGCGCACGGCAGGACGACGCTGCTCGGTCCGCAGTTTCCCGTCCGGTCGCCATTCAACGGATATCGCGTTCTTGCTGCAGTAGTCCTCGACTTCTTCTTTGTCGGATGTCTGGAAGACCTCCTGCCAGGTGAGTCCGAAGCCATCGTTAAAATTTCGGATTAGCTTCCAGTCTTTCTGTTCAAACTCTTCCACGATGTCATCGGGTATACGGGCAAGCACGCCGCGCACGTCACCGATTGGCGTTGCCCCGCCTGTGTGGGGTGCAACGATGCAGGCGAGGTACAGTTTCTGCGGCCACTGCGTCCAGTAGGTACCTTCATTGTGCGGATTGATCGTCTGGTCGGAAGGATGGACGGTTGAGGTGTATACGCGGTCGCCGCGATTCGTGCGCGGTGTTGTGCGGTCACGATATTCCAGTTTTTCCCCGGTCGAGGTCGCAGCGACGAAGTCCCCGAAACTTGCCGAGTCCACGGGTGCGAAACCGCGGAAAAGCAGCGCGCGGTGCTCAAGCAGCCATTCATCGATCAACGGATTGTCGCGCGCCCAATCGACGAGATCGAGACCGGCGATTTCCGGTTCCACCAGCAACGGCAGCGGGCTGCCCTCGGTCAGCGGACGGCAACGCACCTGCGAACCAGGATCGCTCGACAGACTGCGCCGACGGGCTTTCCCCGGACCACGCGGCAAATGCCGGCCGGTACTTATCTCAGACATAATCCCTCAAACCTCCAGATCGGCAGATTCAGATCTGCCTAATCAATCACGCGGCTGCGGTTTGTTCAATTGCGACTTATCCCTATCAGGCGGCGGAGGCGACCGAAAAACGTCGCATTGCCGCCCGCTTGAGGCCCAGCGTCGTCAGACTTCGTGAGCTCGATCCCTGCCGCAGTCTGGCCAAGTGTGCCCGAAAACAATACGAGCGGGTTGATGCGCAGACCAGTGGATTCGCGAATTTTGTGAACTACCTCAATCGCGAGAAGGGAATTGCCTCCCAAATCGAAGAAATTGTCGTTCACGGAGACATTCTCGATGCCCAGGACCGCGGACCAGGCTTCTGCGAACAGGCGTTCGGCCTCCGTCGCCGGAGGCTCGGACGGCGCGTCACGAGTGCGGCTCTCGCCGGTTTCAGGCAGCGCCTGGCGATCGATTTTGCCGTTTTTGGTTCTCGGCAGCCGGTCCAGTTCCATGATGACCTGTGGCACCATGAACTGCGGCAGGCTCGTGTTCAGCGACTTGCGAAGCCCGCTGATGCGGATGGGTTCCTCGCCCGCCGGAACGACGAAGGCAACCAGCACGTCCTGACCGGTGTGAGGATCCGCACGCACGATCACGGTGCATTCGGACACTGACGCCTGCTCCAGGAGCACGGCCTCGATCTCGCCAAGTTCGACTCTGAAGCCGCGAATCTTGACCTGTCGGTCCCTGCGACCGATGAAGTGGATGTTACCGTCCATGTCGAAGCGACACAGATCGCCGGTGCGGTACATACGCGTATAGCGACTCTGCTCGATCGGGTTTTCGACAAAAACCTCCGCGCTCAGCTCCGGCTTGTTCCGATACCCGCGCGCGACCGACAGGCCGCTTAGGCACAATTCGCCAATCGCGCCCGGCGGGACGGGCTGAAGATTGCGGTCGAGGATATAGGCCTCAACGTTTGGAATCGGCCGCCCGATCGAAGGCATGGATTTGCTGCCCGGTTCCACTTCGCAAACCGTCGTGATGACAGTGTTCTCAGTCGGTCCGTAGTGATTGAACAGCCGGCACGGGAGCGTCTCCTGCGTCACCGGATGCAGGGCCTCGCCACCCGTCAGGATCGAACGCATCGAGTGATTCTCAGGCCAGGTCTGCGCCAGGACGGCCTCGCCAAGCAGCGTGGGGAGAAAACCGGACGTGACGCCGGATTCAGCAATCCACTCGACAAGTTTGTCAGCCTGGATACGCGTCTCGTCGTCGACGACCGCGAGGCTTGCGCCGCTCGAGAGACTCGGCCATATCTCCCAGATCGAGCCGTCGAACGCCGGGCTGACCAGCATTGCAAAAACATCGTCCGGGGTCAGCTCGTGATAGTCGCACTGCCAGTCGACAAAATTCTGTAGTGCCTCGTGATGAACCTCCACGCCCTTTGGCTTGCCGGTCGAGCCGGATGTGTAGACGACGTACGCAAGCGCGTCCGGCTTCGACGGGACCGGCTCAAACTCAACCGCCTTGCCCTGGTAGTCCGCGAGTCGCACCGTCTTCGCCGGACATCCGTTCACCCTGTCTTCGAGTTCCGGGTAGGTCAGGCAGAGCTTCGCGCCACTGTCGGCAAGCATGTAGTCGATGCGGTCGTCCGGATAGTTCGGATCGATAGGAACGTAGGTTGCGCCGAGTTTCAGAACGGCAAGTTCGGCGGCAACGACCTCGACAGAGCGCGGGAAGAAGACTGCGACGACGTCGCCCGACTCGACTCCCTGCGCTGCCAGTTCGGACGCCAGAACGTCGGAAAACCGGTCGAGCTCGGTGTAATTCACCCGATCCTCGCGATTAACGACGGCGACGCGATCTGCGTAAGTCTCCAAAGACTGTTTGAAGCGCTGGACGATCGAGAGCGGATTTGGCGTGCGGCCCGTATCGTTCCATTCCACAAGGACGCGGTTCAGCGTCTCGTCGGACATGTACTGCAGCCGCGAGATCGGCGCATCCGGCTCCGCGATCATCGTCATCAGCAGCGCGTGGTAGTTCTCGAGGAGGTTTTCTATCGTGCTCTGGTCGAACAAGTCCGTGTTGTACTCGGCCCAGACGTTCCAGTGATCGCCGGCGGGCTCAACAATGACACTCAGGTCCACTTTGCTTGTGCCGGAGTGAACTTCGCGCGGGCTCAGGACTTTCGCGGAGTCGAGTCCGTCGAGGCTGAGCTCCGGCAGCGGCGTATTCTGAAACGCAAACATGAGCTGGAAGACAGGATTGCGGCTCAGGTCTCGCGGAATGTCCAGTTCGTCTACGATGGATTCGAACGGTGCCGACTGGTGCGAAAACGCATCGAGTACCGTCGCCCTGACCTTCTTAAGAAACTCCGTCGTCGTCAGCGCGCTGTCAAGCGCACCGGTCATGACCACGGTATTCACGAAAAAGCCGACGATGCCCTGCGTGTCCTCGTGTTCGCGACTACTGACAGGGCAACCGACAGCCATCGACTCTTCTTCCGTCAGCCGGAAAATCAGCGCGAACAGCGCACTGAGCGTCAGGACAAACGGCGTAACGTCCTGGCCGGCCGCGAAAGTTTCGATTGTCTGGACGTCGTCCTTCCCGATTCTGTGATCGATGATATGGCCGTTCTGGGTCTGGGTCGGAGGCCGCGGCCGATCTGTCGGCAGGTCGACCGGCGAGACGTCAGCAAGCTCCTCTTTCCAGTATTCGATCGAGCGACGGGCATCGGGATCGTCCAGCGATTGACGCTCCCATGCAGCGAAGTCGCCGAACTGAACCGGAAGCTCGGGCAGCTCGACAGGCGTTCCTGCACATTCACTGCGATACAGCGTTTCAAGCTCTTTGAAAAGAATAGCGATCGACCAGGCTTCGCAGATAATGTGGTGCAGAACAAATGTCAGCAGCCACTCGTGTTCGCCGAGAGCCACGAGCTGCACGCGAAACAGCGGTCCCGACTCCAGATCGAAAGGCTCTCGAATACAGGCGTTGGCGAGTACGAGGCCAGCGTCGAGCACGGACGCACCTGCCGCAATGTCGATCGTTTCCTGATCGAGCTGGAATTGCATCGTCGGCTCGACGACAGAAACAGCCTCCGGGCCACGCTGTTCAATTCGCGAACGCAAGGCGTCGTGCCGGTCAACGAGCTGCTGGATCGACGACTCGAGTGCGCTTATGTTCAATTCGCCGTGAAGGTGGAGCACGGCTGGAACCTGGTACACCAGGGATCCGGGGACCACTTGCTCAAGGAACCAGAGTCGCTGTTGGCTGCTGGACAGAGGAAAGCTGGATCGTTCCGCTTGTCTTTCCAGCGGACGAATTGCGGGGGTCGCGGCAAGTTTTGCTCTTGCGGCAAGAAGGCGGTTCTTCCGCTCGAGCGACGTTGACGTGGAATCGCGATTCATTTCACTACTTGTACCCGGGCACAGTCGCTAGAATGGTACATTGCCGATTTCTATAATTCAGCCGACTTTTTGATCGCGACAGGATTGCGACGGCTGCCAAGGGCCCGCTTCCGGTCCAAATGCGTTCTCTTTGAGACCCACCGTTCGCAGGCCTCATGACAACAAGCGTGACAGCATCACATCAGCACAAGATCAGTGACGGCCGCGAATTCGCCGGCCGTACGCTCTCCGTTGCGCTCGTCATCAGCAATCTTGAATACGGCGGCGCCGAGCGGCAGACCGTGGAGCTCGCAAACCGCCTTCATAAGTACGGCTGCGTCGTCCACCTGATTAGCCTGTCGCCCTATGTGCCTCTCGCGGACAGTCTGGACAGGTCCGTTGCCACTCTCCACATTGTCGAACGCCGCAGTAAATTCGATACCAGCGTTCTGTTTCGTTTACGTCGCCTGCTCCGCGACATCGAGGCGGACGTGGTTCACGGCTTTCTTTTCGATGCAGAAATTTTTTCTCGCCTCGCCGGGAAACTCGCGGGCACGGCAGTAATCGTCGGCTCGGAACGCAATTCCGAAACTTTGCCGCCTCTGAAAAAGCGAATTCCGTATCGGCTGACGGCTCCACTGATCGATCTGTGTGTGGCCAATTCCGACGCCGGCGCGAGAGACAACGCGCGCATCTACGGGCAGCCTCAGGGTCGCTATCGCGTGATTCGTAACGGTGTCGATGTCGAAAGATTTCGACCGGGATCCGGACACGACATCCGGGCTGAGCTCGGGCTGGAACCAGGCGCTTTTGTGATCGCGATTTTCGGCAGTTTCAAACCGCAGAAAAATCACGGAATGTTTATCGATGCTGCAGATGAGTTTCTCCGTTCCGGCCGAACGGCAAGCTTTCTGTTCGTGGGTGACGTGCTACAGGACAATCGGCGCGGCTCGAAAGGCTACGCTGAGTCGATAATGGACAAAGTGCGTACCGCGGGCATCGAGTCGCAGTGTGTCTTCACCGGCAACCGACTCGATGTCGAACGCGTGTACCGAGCCTGCGACGTCGTTGCGTTGACCTCGCTTCACGAAGGCACGCCGAACGTCGCTCTCGAAGCGCTGGCGAGCGGTGTACCAGTCATTGCTACCGACGTGTCGGACAATGCAAAGATTGTGGACAACGGTGACAACGGCTACCTCGTGCAACTGAACGACGCCTCGGCTCTCGCCACCCAACTCGCCCTGCTCTTCGATGATCGCGAACAGCGCGAGCGCATGGCGAATGCTGCGCGAGAATCAGCGGTACGCAAATTTTCACTCGAGCGGCTCGCCGAGGAGACGGCCTCGTGTTACCGCGAGATTGTCGACTCGAAGCGTGCTAGCGTTTAGCGTCGGTCGCGACCGGCATGCAAAGGCAAGGAAACTGACATGTGTGGTATCGCCGGCATCGCCGCCATTGATTCAGGGGTAACACCCTCCTCCGACGCGCTTCGACGCATGACGGGCGTGCTTGCACATCGCGGACCCGATGGAGAAGGTTTTTTTGAAGCCGACGGAATTGCGTTGGGGCATCGTCGCCTGAGCATCATCGATCTTGCGGGTGGCGACCAACCAATCTTCAACGAAACCGGCGACGTCGTTATCGTCTTCAACGGCGAGATCTACAACTACAAGGAGCTTCAGCAAAGCCTTCGTGCCAATGGCCACACGCTGAGTACGTCGACAGACACTGAAGTCATCGTGCACCTGTACGAAGACTATGGCCCCACGTTCGTCGACCACCTGAACGGCATGTTCGCCATCGCCCTGTGGGATGCGAAACGCAAACGACTGGTGCTGGCCCGTGACAGGATGGGAGAGAAGCCGCTTTATTTTGCCGAATTGTCCGGAACGCTGGTCTTCGGCAGCGAGCTCAAGAGCCTTCTCGAGGTCCCAGGGCTGGAACAGACGATCGATATCGAGGCGCTGGACGACTACCTGGCCTACGGCTACGTGCCGGCTCCAAGAACGATATTCAAAAACGTCTTCAAGCTACCCGCAGCTCACAGACTGATTCTCGAATCAGGTCGCTACGTGACGGAACGCTACTGGACCGTTGACGACGAGCCGGCGCCCGTGCCTAACAGTGAGGCAGAGGCCATCGCAGCGCTTCGGGAGCTCCTGCAGGATGCGGTGCGAATTCGACTGCGCAGCGATGTGCCGGTGGGTGCGTTCCTCAGCGGTGGAATCGACTCCAGCCTGATCGTCGCTCTCGCGTCCGCCGCAGCCGTTGAGCCACTACAGACTTTTACGATCGGGTTTCCGGGGGCGAACCAGGACGAATCCGGCGACGCGGCCGTGCTCGCAAAGCATTTCGGTACACGCCATACGACGATCCCGATCGACGAAGTCGATCTGTCGTTGCTTCCAACCCTCGTGTCGCAGTTCGACGAGCCTTTCGCAGATCCGTCGTCGGTACCGACGTTCCACGTTACGCGTGAGGCCAGCCGATTCGTCAAGGTCTGTCTGTCCGGCGACGGCGGTGACGAGTTATTCGGCGGCTATCGCCGCTACCGTCCCGAGCCGTTCGAGCCGTTCATCAATCGAATGCCGCAGTTCGTGCGTCGCGGCGGTTTTGGAACGGCGGCAAAGCTCGTACCGAGTTCACTGCCGGGCGCCGGGTGGCTGGATCGCATGTCGGTCGACGGCGCCAGGCGCCTGCAGCGCAAAGTCGGAATTTTTTCTCAGGCCGAGCGCCTTGCGCTCTGGCGGCCTGAGTACCGGGAAGCGCTCCAGGACGACGCCGCCTACCTGGCAGCGTTTTACGACGAGGCGCCCGGAACCGATCTCGAACGCCGGATGGCAACGGATCGACAGACCTACATGCCGGAGGACGTGCTGACCAAGGTCGACAGGGATTCAATGGCGAACAGCCTGGAGGTCCGCGTACCGCTGCTGGACCACCGAATCGCTGCCTTGTCGACGCGACTTCCCTACGACCTGAAGTTCCGAAATGGAACCGGCAAGTACGCGCTGCGGGAAGTCCTTCGCGGGCTGGTACCGGATGAAGTCTTCAATCGACCGAAGCGCGGTTTCGGCATGCCGCTTCGCGACTGGCAGGAAAGCGGCAAACTCGACCCATTTCTCTCCCAACTGCGCGCGAGCGACTCACACGTGGCTAAATTTCTGTCGCGACGCGCGCTCGACAAGCTGCTGGAGCGAGGCGGAACAACGTCTCGCGATACCAGCAGCAGACTTTGGGCGCTGCTCTGGCTCGAGATATGGCTTCGCGACCAGGCGCCGCAGAACTGACCGCCATCCCCGAAACACGTAAATTTTCTTTTTCGCGTCGATCAAGGTTTTTTTGCCAACGGCGCTGACGGTGTGCAGGCCGTCCGACCACTCGGCCGGCGGTCGCACGACTGCGACCTCGTTTTCCTCAAACCGCGTGGGCGACAGTTTCGTGATTTCGAGCAGCGGTACGCTGTCACCATAAGTCAAACTGCGATCTTGCGCCGGTCGGTACAGCCTGCCGCTATGCGTGAATGGCGTACCACTTTCAGCAACTTGTCGAACACGAATTTGCAATCGTCTCGCAGGCCAAGAGGAGGCGATCATCCGAACGTGTCTTTCCGGTACCGCAAGCGTCAGCGCGAGCGTGCTCCGCGACGGTAGCACGGCGGCACAATCACCACACCAATATGCCAATCAATGGACAGGAGAGAGCCAGCCAGGCGAACCGAATCGCTATTGTTACACATCAGATTGGCCAGCGAGCCACGGTAGCCGCCAGTTTGCGGCCGGCTGATTCGCCCGACAGTCAGGACGTGCAAGCATCGACGCGTAGTCTATGTTCAACAACTGCGGCAATCGCCGATATCGGGTAACGAGTCACATATCCTTTTTTTATATGTGGTAATTTTTGTCTGGAAAAACCTGAAAAATTAAAGCTTTATTATCAGAACTAAGGCCGCTCGCACGACCATCAGGCTGGTTTTCACGGCAGATCATGTTAGCCGCCGGAGCCGATGTCCGACCCGATGCCCGACTGGACGCCCGACCCAATGCCCGACCCGAAATCCAAACCCGCGAAAACTTGCTACATCGTTGGCGTGCCCCGCAGTGGCACAACCTGGCTGTTGTCCCTGATGACGCAGCACGACGACATAGTTGGCCTGCAGCAGTCAGGATTTTTTCATGCGATTGCGCCGCTGCGCCGCTGGTGGCGCAGTAATCACGGCTACGGCAAACAGCTGCAGACAGCGCGTCAATCGGACGGCGATCAACAGCATATAGGTGACGTTCTGAGCCGGTCGGATTTCCAACAGCTACTCGGGCCTGTCGTTGACCGTATCCGCAGCAGCCTGCTGCGGACGGGCCAGGGCTATTCTGTCCTGGTCGATCAGACACCTGAAAACCTCGAGCTCCGAAAATCGATTCTCGAACTCGATCCCGACGCCTACTTCCTGCACATCGTGCGCGATCCGCGAGCGATCTGCTCGTCAATGCAAGGCGCAAACAAGCTCTGGTCTGCCAAGTTTCCACGACGCACCTCCGGAATTGCGCGCAGCTGGAACGAGTACATGGGATATTCGCTCGATCTTCAGGACCGGACTGATCGTTACATGGAAATCCGCTATGAAGATTTATTGGCTGAAGGGCCGCGCATTCTTCAATCGGTATTTGAATGGCTTGGTCTTGCAACGACTCCGGCACAGTGTCAGAGCGCTGTGGACAATTGTGCGATTGAGAAGCTGCGAGCCCGCAAACTCGGCCCTGAAGGCTTTTTCAGAAGCGGTACGTCAGATTCCTGGCAAAGCGACCTGAGCGCTCGCCAGGTCCGGGTCATCGAGCATCTGTGCGCCGACGCCATGGCAGGAAAAGGCTATGAGCGCCGGACAGAGAGTGCTGTACGCCCGATCTCACTGGCCGTCGAGGACGGGGCCGACGCCTCGCTCAAGCGCATTCGGCGGATTCTGTCGACCGTCAAAAAAAAGCTGGCGTCATTCGTTTAAGCAGACTATCGCTTTCGACGGGCACATTGTCGCCGATCACGGCAGCCCGTTTACAGCGTCAGGCCTGATTCGTCGTCTCAGGAAATTCGCGGATCAACCAATCCGCAACGAGCGTCATGACTGCCTGCCGGTCGGCGACAATCGGGTATGTGTGTTTGGCGCCTGGCAGGTAATGCTCCTGAATGAGCCGATCACTACCCGGAATACCCAACGCTTCGTTCAACTGGCCTTCATAGTTGTAATAGGACCGCGAACCGTCTGTAAAAACACACAGGAGCTTTGTTTCATTTTCCAGCGCCGTGCGATAGCGCATCCGGATCGCTTCGTTTCCTGAGAATTCACGGACCACGCCAAAGTCTTCCTTGGTTGCTGCCGCCGCATCGGCGCGACCGGAGAGCCGATCCGCGAGGTGGCTGATGCCACGACGAAGCGCAATCCAGTAGAGCTCCCCGCGCAGCAGGCGCGGCAGGTAATGACGGCGGTAATAGCGTGCCGTCCGGAATGCAAACGCCTCGAGCAGTCCGGCGCCGCGGATGTCGGGCAGCTCGTTCGCGAGGAACAGCGAATCGTCGGCGCCGGAGCACAGTCCGATCACCACGAACTGTTCGGCGCCCGTCCGCTGCTTCAGAAAGCCGATCGCATCCATGCAATCACGCCGCACGGATTCATCGAAATCCGCCTGCGCGCGGCGCTCGCTGTCGCCCTTACCGGATTGATCGATGCGCAGCGATGCGTATCCGAGCTCTGCCAGCTTGCGAGCCAGGGACACATAGAGACAGAACGGCCCGACGCGGTGCAGCAAACCGGAGTTGAGAAAAATGACTCCGGTCGAACGCTGATGCTCATCGTCGGAAGGTCGGCTCAGCACCCCAACAGGCCCCGTCGATGTCCCGAGCAGGTGTATCGACTCACTCATAGAACCGCATCCGCGATGTCAGTGACGAGGCCGCCCGGCAGCAGGATCGATTCCTTGAACGTGTTCCAGTTGCAGTCGAGCGCGCTCGAACGACACTCGATACTCTCAGGAGGCTTGTTCGCTTCAAGCTGCTGTTGCGAGGTGAGCACGAC
>CAWUHY010000036.1:0-18950 GCA_963922215.1 uncultured Gammaproteobacteria bacterium
TCGACTCGATTGCATCAATCGTCTCCTGGGGGCGAATACCCTGTGCCTCGAGTGCCGGCGCGAGGTCGATACCCGCGCAAAGCACGTAGGCATTGTTCGCGGCATCGCGGCTGCGGATTGACTGGCAACAGTAGAGTCGGCTGTCGTCGCCGTTGCGCAGGACAGAAATCTGCGAAGACGGCTTTGTCGACCGCGTATTGAGGAGACGAAATACCGCCCAGTGCTGGCAGGGATCGGTCAGCGCGGACATGTTGCCCCACGGCAGCGGGATGCCGTTGCCACGATAGACAGCCCGCAGCCGCCCGGGTGGGTAGGCATCGAAGTAATGCCAGTGCGGGTACGGGCTCACGCTCGGCATGCGGCGCATCGTCAGAGCAGTCGACAGCTCGATCGCGTCGCCGGCGTCGATCGCGTAGGCCTTCTTGCTCAAAAACTGGCGAAACGGCGTCTTCGGCGCCAATAGCGCCGCGGAAAAATAACTGCACTCGAAATCCCGCCAGGCATAGAGCACGTCTTTTGCGTCAACGTTGGCAACGTCCGGCTCGCGCGAGCGTGCCCGCCCACCTGAAAGCTGCGGCGAGCGCGCGCCGTCGCCACCGTGCAGGATCATGTGGCCAATGTGGTTACCGACGTCGAACTTCAGGCGCGCCGGCATCTCCTTCAGCGCCTCGTTGAGATACACCTTCCCTGGAGCCTCGTAGAAGGAGCGCACGATGGTCTTGCGCGGCCCCTCCTCAACACCGGTTTCGTTGAACGCCGGCTGATCGAACCAGTGCACGCGAAGGCCGACCGATTCCGCCATCTCCAGCACGTCGTCGACGCCTAAAGGAAACTGCTTCTTACCAACTGACTCCGCCGCCCGTTCGAGATCCGGAAAACGATTCTGGCTTGCTTCCTGCCGCGACCGAATCAGGAGGTGCGCGAACTGACGTCCCGTCGTTCCCGTCTGTGAGAGCAGCTCGGGAATCGCAGTCTGTAGCAGCGATTCCTGGAAGAGGAAGCCCGGCTCGAACGGCATGCCGCTCACCGGCGCTCGCGTCGGCGAGGTATCGAGCGCCTTGCTGTCCAGCGACTCGTCCATGAACCAGGCGACATCCTTCTGGAAGATGCCGGCAATGATTTCAAGCAGACGCGTGGACGGGACGCGTCGACCGTTCTCGATCATCGAGAGATAGGACACGGACGGCCCTGCCTGGCTGTCGATCTGCAGGCAACGCGCCGACAGGTCGTCCAGCGTCAGGCCGTTCCGCTTGCGCAGGCTACGAATCTTGGTGCCGACAAAATGCGCTTTGCGGCGGATTCCTGGGTCACTTTTCATGGGCAGCGGTCAGTCCGGTAATTGTGAAATTAACATTGTGAAGTTTTTTTTGTGAAATTCCCAGAATTCTTCGACTAGGATGCTAATCATCCTCTGCCGCTCATGCCAGTAAGGAGTACGACATGAACCTGAACAACGACGCACTCGACCAGCTCCTGCCGCTCCAATCCGGAAGCCACACGGACGTCAGGCGGATCGAAATTGATATTCCGATGCGCTACGCCGAATGCCGTTTCGTGCTTGCCGACGGACGTCAGGTGCGACTGAAGGATCGCCGGCAGCTTCTCGGCTGGACGATGGGTAGCGAACGACGGCGCTTTTTCTTCTGTGCCGGCGATCAGCTGATTCGCCTGCGGACCAATGCGGCGCGCCGACGCCAGGTCCGCGAAGCGCAACGCTGGGACGAATTCGATGCCGTTCGTGCACTGTCGGACGCCGATCGCAGCGTGAGCGATCTCGGTAAAACAATTCACAAGGTGGTCGCGCCCGACGGACATCTGCTGTTTATCGCGCCGCTGCCGGCAACGATTGAAGCTTATAACGCACCACACGCGCTTGCCGAACCGCAACTGACGCCCGCTCTCGCAACCTGAATCTAAAGGACTAGCAGCATGACCAAGCAAGAACAGATTCGCTCCCTGGAATTCGACTGGAACAACAGCCCGCGCTGGTCCGGCGTCACCCGCACCTACAGCGCCGACGAAGTCGTGCGCCTTCGCGGCAGCGTGCAGATCGAACACACCCTCGCCCGTCGCGGCGCCGAGAAGTTCTGGTCGCTGATCAATGAAGACGAGCCGGTCTGTGGGCTTGGCGCAATGACTGGCAACCAGGCGATCCAGGAGGTCCAGGCTGGCCTGAAGGCGATCTACTGCTCCGGCTGGCAGGTTGCCGGCGACGGAAACTCGGCAGGACAAATGTACCCGGATCAAAGCCTTTACCCCGTGGACTCGGTGCCGAAAATGGTTGAGCGCATCAACAATGCGCTCGTTCGAACGGACGAAATTCACCAGCTTAACGGCGAGACGGACATCGACTGGTTCGCACCGATTATCGCCGATGCAGAAGCCGGCTTCGGTGGCAACCTGAACGCGTACGAGCTTATGAAAGGCATAATTCGCGCCGGCGCCGCAGGCGTGCATTTTGAGGACCAGCTGTCGTCTGCGAAGAAGTGCGGCCACATGGGCGGCAAGGTGCTCGTGCCGACGCAGGAGGCAATCTCGAAACTGACAGCAGCGCGTCTCGCCGCAGACGTATGCGGAGTCCCGACGGTGCTGATCGCGCGGACCGATGCCGACGCAGCAAACCTGATCACGTCCGATGCCGATGAGCGCGATCGCCAGTTCATCACCGGCGAACGCACACCGGAAGGCTTCTTCCGCACGAACGCCGGGCTCGACCAGGCGATTGCGCGCGGCCTCGCCTACGCCCCCTACGCAGACCTCATCTGGTGCGAGACCTCGAAACCGGACCTTGCGCAGGCCAAACGCTTTGCGGACGCGATCCATGCCGAGTTCCCGGACCAGCTCCTCGCCTACAACTGTTCGCCGTCCTTTAACTGGAAGGCGAATCTCGACGAGGCGACGATGAAAGTGTTTCGTGAGGAACTCGGCAAGATGGGCTACAAGTTCCAGTTCATTACCCTTGCCGGATGGCATGCGCTGAACCTGAGCATGTTCGAGCTGTCCCGCGCCTACAAACAGGACGGCATGTTCGCGTACTCTCAGCTGCAGGAGCGCGAGTTCGGCGACGAGCAGTTCGGTTTCCGCGCAGCGAAACACCAGGCCTTCGTCGGTGCCGGCTACTTCGATGCCGTGCAGAACACGATCATGGCAGGCGCCTCGTCGACGACCGCGCTGGCGGGAAGCACCGAAGAAGAGCAGTTCGTGGCGTAAAGCAGAATCTGTGACGGTCTCCGTCGCGCAACACTGCAAACACTCAAAAGGGACAGGGACAATCATGCCGACTGAACTCGCGACCAGCCCGCTGGCAGGGCTACATGTCGACCCGCTTCTGAAAACGTTTGTCGAGACTGAACTGCTGCCGGATCTCGGTCTCGACGCCGGCAAGTTCTGGATGGATCTCGAAGCATTGTTCGACGAGCTGACGCCCGAGAACCGAGCCCTGCTCGCAGAACGCGATTTGCTCCAGTCGCAGATCGACGCGTATCACCGTGAGCGCCGAGCCACACCGTTCGACCTGACAGACTACAAATCTTTCCTCCGAAAGATTGGGTACCTGGAGCCACCGTCCGAGAGATTTTCTGTCGAGACCGAAAACGTCGATGCGGAGATCGCTCGCATCCCCGGGCCGCAGCTGGTCGTCCCGGTCAGCAACGCGCGGTTCGCGCTGAACGCGGCGAACGCACGCTGGGGCAGCCTGTACGACGCGCTGTACGGCAGCGACGTCATCCCTGAAACCGAAGGACACGAGGCGGGAGCGACTTACAACCCCGTTCGTGGTGCAGCCGTGATCGCCTTTGCGGCGGAATTTCTGGGCGACGCACTGCCGCTGGCGCGCGGGCACCACGCGAATGTCGTCTCCTACGAGCTGACAGACGATTGCAACCATAAAGCGCTGCGGGCCTCGCTCAACGACGGCACGTCGACAGCGTTACGCGACACGAACCAGTTCGTCGGCTTCCGGTCGGACAAGAATCGCAGCGGCCTGCTGTTCCGACATCACGGCCTGCATATCGAGCTCGTCATCGATCCCTCACATCCTGTCGGCAGCACGTCGCCATCGGGCTTAAGCGACGTCATCCTCGAAGCCGCGATCACGACGATCCAGGACTGCGAAGATTCGGTCGCAGCGGTCGACGCCGCGGACAAGGTTGGCGTCTATCGCAACTGGCTGGGGCTGATGCGCGGTACGCTGGTGACTGAATTCGAGAAACAGGGCAAGACCGTTGTCCGGCGATTGAACGACGATCGACATTATCAAGACGTCAACGGGAACGAGATGCGCCTGTCAGGGCGCAGCCTGATGCTGGTACGCAACGTCGGACACCTGATGACGACGCCGGCCATCTACGACGCGAACGGAGATGAGGTTTTCGAAGGGCTGCTGGATGCCGTGATGACGACCGCATGCGCCCTGCACGACTTAAAGGCGGAAGGTACGCACAAGAACAGTCGCACGGGCAGCGTGTACATCGTCAAGCCGAAGATGCACGGCTCGAAGGAAGTTGCTTTCGCAGACAAGCTGTTCGCTCGCGTCGAGGACATGTTCGGCCTCGACCGCAACACGCTGAAGATCGGCATCATGGACGAGGAACGCCGGACGAGCGTCAATCTCGAAAACTGCCTGCATGCCGCGCGCCATCGCGTCGTGTTCATCAACACCGGCTTTCTCGACCGCACCGGCGACGAGATTCACACCAGCATGGAAGCCGGCCCGATGCTGCCGAAAGACGGAATTAAGCAGCAAGGCTGGATCGCCGCATACGAAGACCGCAATGTAGACGTCGGCATTCGCTGCGGGCTGCCGGGCAAGGGACAGATCGGCAAAGGCATGTGGCCGAAACCGGACGAGATGCGGCAGATGCTCGACACAAAACAGGAACACCCGGAAGCCGGTGCGAACTGCGCCTGGGTCCCGTCGCCGACAGCGGCGACGCTGCATGCCATGCATTACCACCGTGTGGATGTACACAAAATCCAGGCGCAGCTTCAGTCGCGGGAAGCTGCAAGCGTCGATTTACTGTTGACGCCACCGCTCGCAGAACCTGAAGCCCTGGCGCCGGAAATCGTTGAGAAGGAGCTCAACGCCTGTGCGCAAAGCATCCTGGGCTACGTCGTCCGCTGGATTGACCAGGGCATCGGTTGCTCGAAAGTGCCCGACGTGGACGACGTCGGTCTGATGGAAGACCGCGCGACGCTGCGCATTTCCAGCCAGCTCATCGCCAACTGGCTGCACCACGGCATCTGCGACGCGGAGGCGGTACGACAGGCGTTTCAGCGTATGGCGAAAGTCGTGGATGAACAGAATGCGGGGGATCGCCTGTACGCGCCGATGGCTCCGGACTACGACGGCGTGGCCTTCATGACCGCGCTGGAGCTGGCATTGTTGGGCGCGGAGCAGTCGAACGGTTACACGGAGCCCCTGCTGCACCGCCACCGGCGCCGACAGAAAGCGCTCGCGTTGTAAAAGGCCGGGGCCTGCGGTGCGCCCTGCGCCTACGCGCGCTTCTGTGACAGGACGTGGGAGCCAGTCACTTCGTTCGCGTTAGTGGCCTTCGCGCGACGGGTCTGGTTGCGACCACCGTGCTTCGCTTCGAACAGCGCATCGTCCGCGCGTCGCAGCCAGTCGTCGGCTGACTCACCGTTCTGCAGCTCCGCAACGCCGAGTGAGATCGTGACCTCGCGATTCGCGACCAGTTCGTTTGCCTCCACGAGCAGTCGAAGCTGTTCGGCCAGCCGAACGGCCGGTTCAATCTGCTGGCCGTCCATCAGAATGACAAACTCCTCGCCGCCAAACCGGTAGAAACTGTCTGTCTGGCGAATGCGCAGCTTGATGACCTCGGCGAAGCGTACGAGAACGTCGTCGCCAACAGCGTGGCCGAATTCGTCGTTGATTGCCTTGAAGTCGTCGAGATCGAGGAGAATGAGCGAGGCAGACACTTTGTCTCTCTCGTGACGCGCGATGATGTCATCCATTTTCTGGACGAGCGCTCGCCGGTTGCCCGCCCCGGTCAGCGGATCGCAAGTCGCGAGGTCAATGAGCAGTTTGCGCTGGTCGCGCGTCAGGGCCGCGAAAACGTAAGCGAAAACTGACGTGACAATCATTGTGGTCACAGCCGAGATCAGCGTAAACAGCTCAAGCTGCGGGATAAGAATAGGGACGATAATGACCAGCGTCAGCACGGTCGCCGCGACTGCTTCCTTCAATTTAAGCAGGTAGAAGGCGACAACCAGCGCCGGGTATCCCCAGACGATCTGTTGCGGACCCATCAGGTGCAGCGTCGCAACAAATCCGCTGAGACAAAGGACCGTGATGCTGATGCTCGCGAATCGAACCCGGCGAGACCGAAGCACGAAAATCCCGAGTGTGGCGAATGCCGCAACGATGACCGAATCCAGAAGCGCAATCCACCACTCGCCGTTGAGCAGGCGTACGATCGCGAACGGCAGCACGCCGATGACCCCCGCGGCGCAGAGCAACAGCGGCAGGTACTCCTCGAACGCAAGACGGCCTCGCGGTCCGGCGATCAGGTGTCGGCTAACGGGGTCTTCCATTCGGCTATCCCTTGAGGTCGATCAGGCGCATTTCTGCTGATACATCCGAGCATAGTCGATACCCGCTCCGGGAACGGCGGCAAACGTCACACTCCGGAAGGAAATCCGATCGAAAGCGCCGTCTTCAGTCGATTCCGCGCAAAAGCTCGCGCTTGCCCTCGGGCGTGCGCGGTCGCCAGCCACCATATGTGGGATTCGGCAGCATGAACCAGGTTCTTCCCCAGGCGTCATAATCGTCTGCGACCTCCCGTCCAGAGGCATCGTCATGCTTCTCGACAAAGTCGCCGAGCTGGTCACCGAAGAGCATGGCAATCTTGCGCTCTTTCGAGACGCAGGCGCGTCGCGAGGTTTTGTCGGACGACCACAGGCCATCCTCTTGCTCGGCGTCGGTCAGGTACGTTCGGCAGGAGGCCGGCGGCGGCTCGTTCATCAAGAAGAGCGACGTTCCCTGAGTCTCGATGCCGACAGCTTCCAGGTTGGCGCGCGTGTCTTCTTTTTGCGGACACGAATCGCTTTCGTCAGGCCGCTGCTTGCACGGGCGGTTGGTAATGAAGGCGATGTGAAAACCGAGCGAGCGCGCCGTGCGCAGGAAATCGACAACACCCGGCACGGCGTCCGCGGACCGAAGCCCGACCCAGCGATCCCAGCTCACTTCGCCGTAGGACTCTCCGTCGAAGATCAATTGACTCTGGTACGGCGAGTTGTCGAGAACCGTCTCGTCGACGTCCAGCACGACCGCCATGTGATGCGCCGGAAGCGACGTCTCGGCTGCCAGTTCGACCAGTGCATCTGTGGCCGATGCATAGATGCCCTTTGTCGCCGCTGCATACTCGGTCGAAGACTGGACCCACAGCGTCGCGTCGGTGTTGTCGTGAGCGAGGCTCGCATCCGGATCACCGGTCGTGGCGCAGCCAGGGAGAATTGTGACCAGAGCGATAATGAAGAGCGGCAGACGAAAGTTCGGCATTGCGTAGTCCTGATTCAGGGATGAGATGACTGTAAACGATTTCGTCAGGGGATTTCAGCCGCCGACCAGTCCGTGACGAGCACAGCGTGTAAACTGACGTCAACGAATCTTAAAGGCGCACCATGGCATCCACGCAATCGCTTTCCGGCAACTTGAGAAAAATGCGCACCGACCTCGACGACGTCGCGCGCTACACGCTCGTGCTGGACGACGTCCCGGTCGACATGAACGCGCGGATCGGCGACACCATCAAGCTCAGGTTCGACGGCATCATCAACTGTATCGCCTGTGGCCGGGAAACGAAGAAGTCATTTGGGCAGGGGTTTTGCTACCCGTGCTTCCGTGACGCGCCGGAAGCGAGCGAGTGCATTATTCGCCCCGAGCTGTGTCGGGCACACGAGGGCGAAGCGCGCGACATGGCGTGGGCAGAGAAACACTGCCTGACCGAGCAGATCGTTTATCTCGCGCGAAGTTCGGCAATCAAGGTCGGCATTACGCGTGCCTCGCAGATGCCGACCCGCTGGATCGATCAGGGAGCGACGGATGCGATTGTCTTCGCGAGGGTTCCGAACCGGTATACGGCCGGACTTGTCGAGGTTGCCATGAAGGACCACCTGACAGACCGCACGAACTGGCAGCGCATGCTGAAAAACGAGGTCATCGACGCAGACCTGGTCGCGACCAAAGCTTCACTGGTCGATGCGCTGGACGACGACTTGCGGCAATACGTCGACGCCGACGACACGGTCTGCGAAATTCACTACCCCGTCGAACGCTACCCGGACAAGGTCAAGAGTACGGGATTCGACAAGCAACCCGAAATTGAAGGCCGACTGGCGGGGATCAAAGGCCAGTACCTGATCTTCGACGACAATCGTGTGCTGAATATCCGCAAGCACAACGGCTACCGGATTCAGCTGGAGACGGAATAGCCTACGGCTGTCGCCCGGGGTCGACAGACCGGCTGAGCTGGATGCGACCGAAGGCGACGGAGACGTAGTCACCGTTGGCCTTGTCCGTTTCCCAGTCGCCGGTGCCGGCGCAGGCCGGGTACCAGAACGCGGGATCGTCCCGGGCGCTGCACTGGTTGTAGGCACCGGCCTTGAAGTACATCGCATCGCCCGAGTAGCCCTCGGGATTATCCTTTTCATCGACCTCGCCGTGCGCGTCGATGTTGTTCGACAGGTCGAGCTCGTAGGTCACGGTCCGCGCGGGATCTTTAGTCCTGAACGTCAGGTACATCACGTTACCGTGCAGGTTGACGTTGTAGTTGAAGGCCTCGCCCAACGCGATTCCGTTCTCACCGGGATCCTCCGGGTTTTCCCAGGTGTTGCCCCAGACCGGGTACGCGATATCTCGGCGATCAGGGTTGTCGCGCGGGAGATTTCGCTCGTAGGTCCAGAATACCGAGCCGGTTTCATGATCTGGCCATTTCTTGTAGTAGATTTTCAAAGGCTCGTTGCCGTAGCCGAATCCGGTCCCTTTGCGCACCTGGTCATCGTCTTTTGCGGCATGGATCTGTCCGACAACAACTGAAAAAGCAGGCTTCTTGTCGGGAAATTTCGCGTTTCGGGCGACGTGCAAAACCCTTAAGGTTGCCTCCAGCTGTCCGCCGATGTCGGCAAACTTCCGCGCTCGCTTGTGTGCCTCGATTGCAAAATTGTTTTTCCGGTCGTGGGTGCCGATGCGCGTGTTCGTCCCGCGATACATCTGGCGCAGCTCGCTGCGTGTGTTTGTCGAATTTGCAGTCGTTGCGGCTTTGTTCGGCGCGCTGAACACGAGCCAGCCGTGTTCGTCGAGGAAGAAAAAGTCAGGGTGCGAGTAGTCCTGTAATTCGCGGACGCTAATCTCGTCCACCTTGCCGTCACTGTCCGCGTCCTGCGGCAACGTGAGTTTCCATAGACGCAGATCGATCCGGTCCGCCGGTTTCTCGGCATAGGCCGCCAGCGACAGGAACACAGCGGCTGTGAGGATTATGGCAAAGCTGTTTTTCATCATGTTGGTCTTATTTCTCTACTCGGTTGGTCTTGGTGAAGACGGCTAGTTCGTCAGTATGACTTCGCTGACCGAAAAATTCGCAAAGCGCACGTTCTCTTCGTCCGGTCGCAGGTTGTCGCGATCGAGTATCGATCGATAGATGCCCCACTTCGGACGCACGAAATGGCTGGCAGACGTGCCACGCCACAAATCGAGACCGCTTTCATCGATGTCGAAGATCACTGCGCCATCACGCATGCGGGTCGCGATCAGTCGCAGCTCCGCAGAATCGGCAAACGTTGCCCGTACATACACTTCGACCCACTCACCCGTCACCATGTTCCAGGGCATCCGTTGCAGGATCGTTGTATCGGTCAGCGGACTGTGGCGCACCTCGATGCCATCTTCGCCGCTGCGTTCCGCGCCCGATATCGTCAGGATCGGCTGGCTGTCGCTTCCGCCGACGGCCTTTAGCTGGAAGAAATGGGAGAAGCGTGTCGAGACTTCCATGTCCGCATTGATTCGAAACTTCCACGTATACACGAAGGTTTCGTTCTCGAAACCCTTGACCGCTTCTTCCGAGCTCGCGTAGGTCTTGATCTCGTTGCGCTGCCGGTCCGTGATGCTGGTCCGGTCTCGGTCAATGTCCACATCGCGATGAATTATGAAAACGAAGTGATTGCCGATCGTCGCATCGAAATCCTCGAAAATGTGCTCGACGCCCGGATGATTGACGGGATACAAATCGGGCGCCTCGATCGGATTCGGACCACCGAAGGCACGGATCAGGTCGTAGGCGCTCAAGCCGACGCCATCGCCATCTGCATCCAGCGTGCGCGTTGTCTGCGTCGTGTAGGTCGCGGAGTCGACGGGGGTTGTGCCACCGGACGGGGGCGGCGGAGGCGGAGACGGCGGCGGCGACACTGTTGCGCTGCCTGAACCACCCGAACCGCAAGCGGCAAGACCGAGCAGACCGGCCATCAGACCGGTCTGCACGATCGTCGACCGAGACCCGTTAGAGTTTGACCCGGACACCGAAGAACAGGCGCGGCCCGTAGGACAGAGCCTGGTAGGTGTTGCCCTGAACGGCGCGATAGTCAATTCGGGGCTCGTCCGTGACGTTTTTGGCCTCAAAACTGAAGTCCACGTTGTCGAGCATTTTGTAGTTCACGCGCAGATCCAGTCGCTCGTTGTCGTCGGTGTAACGAATGCGTCCCTGCGTGTCCCGGATGAACTGCTGGAAGTAGTTCGACCGCGTCTTGTAGACGAGCTGAACGTTCCACTTGTCCTTGCTCCAGTAGAGCTGCGTCGCGCTGACATGCTCGGACAGGCCGAAAAGATTGGCCGGCGGGAGAATGCCGATCAGGGGTGTTCGCGTGACCTCCCCTGTAACCTGGTCGACGCTAACCTGAATACCGTCGCCGCCGTTCTGATCCTCGAACTCGAAATCGGAATCCGCGTAGTTGTAGCTGAACTTGCCGCCGAAGCCGCTCCAGAAGCCGGGCAGATAGTCAAACGCATGGGTCAGCGTTATTTCGAAGCCCTTGATCGTGCTGTCTCGGTCGCTGATCTGAGTCGTTTCGACGAGACCCTGGACCTGGTTGCCGTCGAGGTTGAATGATTCGAGCTGGGCTACCGTTTCGAATCCGCCGTTGAACTCTTTCCAGTAAAGTGCGCCAGCGATCATCGTGTCTTCGTTCGCGTACCACTCGAGACCGAGATCGACGTTCGTTGACAGGATGGGTTTCAGGTACGGGTTACCCGTCGCACCGATGCCGTTGACCGCCTCCTGGAGCGAGCCGTAACCGACAGAATCGCCGGTGTTGTCCTGGATGTTTCGACCGTTGCCGTAGGCGTTCGGGTCCGGGCGAGACATGCCGCGGAAGATGCCGCCGCGCAGGATCAGGTCGTCATCGAGGTCCATGATCAGCGTGAGGCTGGGGAGCACTTCCTGGTAGTCGCTCTTCTGCGTGTCGGTTTCGAGAGCGCCGCCGGAGACCTCGGACACGAAGAAACCGTCCTGATCTTGTTCGACGGTAATCGGAGCACGGTAGCCGACGGAGGTGATGTCGGTATCGACGAAGCGGACGCCGAAATTACCCCTGAGCGGAAGTCCGGCAACCGCTGTTTCAAAATCTGCCTGAACGTAAAGTGCCAGCGTGTCCTCTGTGACGTCGTTCGAGCCGGCGTTCAGGCCGTCTTGGAACTGGATGCCTTTCACGCCACCGTAGTTGGCCAGCCATGTATCCACGGCGCAGCCATAATCGAAGGTTGCGAAGGCATTAACGGAGGTTCCACTCGAGGCGTTCGTGATCAGGTTTCCATCACGAACATTCGACAAGAAGCCCGATTCGGGGAAACTCTGGTCAGCACAGGCGAGCACGCTTGCGAGCACAGCATCCGTGATCGCATTGTCTGCAGTGCCGTTCGGGGTGACGAGATCTTCGTCTTCGAACAAGCTCTCGCCGGGCGCGTTTCTCAGTCCGCCGTAGGTCACGTAGGTCTGGCTGGATGAACGTACACCGGCCTTGATCGTGTGAATCGCGTCGAAATCCGTTGTCCATTTCAGATCAGCACGAAACGCGTCGAGTTCGTTGTCACGCGTGATCTTGCGTGCTCGCAGCCGTGCACGATTTCTCGCATTGAAATAGCTTGGGTCCGTCACTTCAAAACCGTTGCCGCCGTCATCGAGAATGGTGGCAATCGGGGCGCCGGGGTTTCGGTTCACATCCAGTTGAACGGTAAAGTCGTCGCTGTTGCCGGGAACAAAGTTGTTGTCGGAAGCGCCAAGCCGCAGCTCGACATCCGTCTCGATACGACCCGTGTTCGATTCAGCATAGTCGAGATTGAGTGTCAGGGAATCTGTCAGCATCCAGTCGAAATTGAGACCGTAGCCCTCGTAGCGTTCGAGTCGCTGAAAGTTCGTCGTGTAGGAATAAATTTGAGTCTCAGAAATAGACGAAAAGACAACGCCGGTATTCGGATTCGACGTGAGCGCGGAGATATCTTCCTGCGTCGTGCCGAACTGCAGGTCTTTGCGGAGTTCTCGCTGATCGCGCTCGGAATACTGGAAATCAAAGGTCAGATCCATGCGGTCGTTCGGCTGGTACTGAATCGCGCCGAACAGCGCCTCGCGCTCGTCTTCCGTCGTGTTCTGGCGCAGGCGGTGATCTCGCGGGATGTAAGCGAAGGGAATGTCATCAACGCTGTTGTAGTTCGGGTTCGCGTCGATCAGATCCTGAATTTCGTCATTGCTGACCCCCGCCGCGCCGTCATGGCAGCGACCGACGGTGTCGGTCGGTAAGGCATTGGCATCAAAAGAGGCCAATTCGCAGGCCTCAAGGCGGCCGCCACCTGAAGTTGTCTGGTATTCCTGCTCGGGGTTTGTTTCATCCCTGGCCTGCAGGCCGAATGACAAACCAAGGCTGGAACCATTGTCGAACTCGAACTGGTCGATGTAGGCAAGCGTCGCGCGAGAACCGAAATCCTGACCACCCTGGATATCGGTCTCATACGGGTTGTGCGCAACTTTGAAGTTCGTCTGAAACAGGCGCTTCCCGTACTCGAGCGGTTTCTTCGTGTCGAGATGAACCTGGCCGCTGACAGCGCCCTCGATGTATTCCGCCGACTGCGTTTTGTGAATCGCAATCTTGTTGAACAACTCGGACGGGAAAATACTGAAGTTCACGGCCCGGTTGCCGCCGCCGTTCGTTGCCTCGCGACCGTTTACAACGGTCGTTCCGAGAAACGGGCCGAGACCCCTAACAGAAAGCTCGGTGGCGCCGCCGTTTTCGCGGTGCGACGTTGCACCGGTGATGGTCTCGAGCGCTGCACCGATTGACAGCGCCGGGATATCACCGATTTCCTCGGCGGACAGTCCATCGACGATCTGCGTCGCATTGCGCTTGATGTCGATCGAGCTTTGCACAGTTGCCCTCGTACCGGTGACGGTAATTTCCTCAACCTGCTCCGCCGAGTTCGTCGTCGGATCGTTTTCGTCCTCTTCGTCCTCGTTTTCCTGTGCAAGGACTCCGGCGCTCGCGATTAAAGACAGGACTGCGGCGACCGCGCGACTCGCTCTCTTCGAGGTCGACAACGGATAAGGGCACGCGATCTGCTTTGGATTGGACATGGTAGGTCTCACAGTAAGGATTCGTTGAAGTGCGGACTCGAGTTGTGATTTGAGAAGCATGTTATTCCTCCACTCCGACGGTGGCCTCGGACGTGCTCGAGTTGTAGGGCGATGCCGGGTTGTCGGTGTCCAGCGAGTCGCCGTCGAGGTAGGACTCAAAGTCGTCAGAGAAGACTTCCGTCGTACCGGCCGTGTCGGAATAGATCACGAGCTCGTCGACGCTGAAGATGCCGGTCGCTGCACGAACTCCTCCGTTGTCGCCGAAGCGGAAGGACACGTGCGTGACGCCACCGAACGGACTATTGTCCGGCGTGAACGGAGCGAGACTGACGCCGTCCACCGTGATCGTGACCGAAGGCGCCTGGGCCGTATCGCCGCCCGGATACACCCAGGTCATCGTGACATCCATGAATGCATCAAGCGTGTGCGGTAATGACGAGGTATCGATCGTGCTCGGGTTTCTGACGGCGAAGCTGTCGTCACGTATACGGAAGTCGGCGATCGCACCGGCGTTGTTCGTGTTTGCATTGAACAGTGAGATAAACGCATCACCGTTGCCGAGCGCATCGTCCAGTCGCTTGACCGCGACCTCCATCCGGCCCGCCGCAAGCGGGCCATCGGAACCCAGCGCGTAACGCAGCTCGCCCGTGTCGGTGTCGAGCGTATCGACAATCTCGGCCAGCTTGTTGCCCGGCGTGCCGGGTCCACTTGCACCCTGTTCGACGCCGACCGTCGCCTCGGACGTACTTGAGTTGTACGGCGAGGCGGGGTTGTCGGTATCGAGCGAGTCGCCCTCGAGATAGGACTCGAAGTCATCGGAGAACACCTCGGTCATGCCGCTGGTATCCGAGTAAATCGCGAGCTCGTCCACACTGAAGATTCCGGTCGCCGCACGAACCCCGCCGTTGTCACCGAAGCGGAACGCGATGTGAGTGACGCCGCCGAACGGGCTATTGTCCGGCGTAAATGGTGCAAGACTGACGCCGTCGACCGTGATCGTGACGCTCGGCAGCTGGGTTGTATCGCCACCCGGGTAATCCCAGGTGACAATGACATCCATGAAGCTGTCCAGCGTGTGCGGCAGCGACGACGTGTCGATGGTGCTCGGGTTTCTGACTGCGAAACTGTCGTCCCGAATCCGGAAATCGAGTATTGCGCCGGCGTTATTCGTGTTCGAATTGAACAGCGTGATAAACGCGTCGCCGTTTCCGAGGGAATCATCGAGTCGTTTCACTGCAACCTCGAGACGTCCCGCGGCAAGCGGTCCGTCAGAGCCCAGCGCATAGCGCAGCTCACCCGTGTCGGTGTCCAGCGTGTCGACGATCGCGGCAAACTTGTTGCCCGGTACACCGGGACCACTTGCTCCGGGAATGGTCTCGACTGTTGCTTCCGACGTGCTCGAATTGTACGGCGAGGCCGGGTTGTCCGTGTCCAGCGAATCGCCGTCGAAGTAGGACTCGAAGTCATCGGAGAAGACGACCGTGGTGCCTGCAACGTCGGAGAAGATCGCGAGGTCGTCGACACTGACCTTGCCCGTGTCGGCCCGGACTCCGCTGTTGTCGCCGAAGCGAACGGCAACATGCGTCACGCCGCCGAATGCGTTGTTGGTTGGTGTGAACGGTGCAAGGCTGACGCCGTCGACCGAAATCGTGACTTCGGGGAGCGTGGAAGCCGGATCACCTGCCGTGTAGTCCCAGGTAATCACGATATCCATGAACGCATCGAGTGTGTGCGGGAGCGCCGAGGTATCAACGCCGCTCGGGCTTCTCACGCCGAAGCTGTCGTCCCGAATGCGGAAGTCGAGTATCGCGCCGTCGTTGTTCGTATTTGAATTAAACAGCGTGACGAAGGCGTCGCCATTGCCGAGCGAGTCGTCGAGACGCTTGAGCTTCAGTGATACCCGACCCTGGCTGAGCGGTCCGTCCGAGCCCAGCGCATAGCGCAGCTCACCGGTGTCAGTGTCGAGCGTGTCGACGATGACTGCGACATTGTTGTCGCCGGTCGGAGCCCCGCCGACGCCGTTAATCGTGATCACAAGATCGGCGGTCGTGCCGTCGACGGATGCGATCGGGATCGTGTCCGTGATCCTGTCGCCCTGGACCAACGCTGCTACCGTTGGATTGGCCGTATCCAGCGTGTACGTCCAGGTGCCGGACGGCAGAATTGAGAACGTGCCGTACTGCGTTGTCGTATTTGTTTGCTCGACGATCAGGTCTTCACCCGGGTTGGGGTCGATGATGCTCACCATGTCCATGACCGGGTCCGTGGCATCGCTGTTGATCGCGCCTGCGAGATTGAAGAACGCAGCCGGGACCGGGCCGCCGGCCGCACCGGCGTCGTAGACCTGGACCGTCGCATCGACCGAGTTCGGATAGTCCATGGAGCCGGAGAATGAATCGCCGACGAAGTAGTTTTCGAAATCGTCCGAGAACTGCAGCATCGTTCCGGCGGTGTCGGAGTAGAGTTCGACGTTGTCGATGAAGTACGAGCCGAACGGAATTGTTGTTCCGTTGTCACCGAAACGCCACTGGATGCGTTCAACACCTTCGTCGAACCACTGATCGAGATCGACAAAGTCCGGATCGACAACAGCGGCCGTCGAGAACGGTCCGCCGCCGAGCGGCTGCCCGTCGATGAGGATCGTGACCTGGTTGACGTCGTCCATGTTCCAGATGATCTCAATGTCATAGAACCGGTTGGGTGTGAACGGTGCCTCGATGATGCCGCCAGGGTAGGCGGCATTGTCTGTATTACGAACCAGGAACCTTGGCTCTATCGTGCTTCCATCGGATGCAGTCGATTGCCCTTGTATGCGCAAATCAACCAGCGATTCGGAATTGCTTCCAGAAGAACCATAAAGCGTCACATACGCGTCTTTTTGATTGCCATCGTCCGCGAGGGCTTCCGTTTTAAGGAATGAAAATTTGAGTCTCCCCTGTCTCAAATGGGGGTCGATATCCCGTCGTAATTCACCAGTGTCGCCGTTGATCGTGTTGCGGATTTCGGCGACCTGCGTCAGTGCTGTGATGCGGATGACAAGGTTTGCCGTCGTGCCATCGACCGACGTGAGCGCGACTGTGTCGTTGACAGAACCGCCGACTTCGAGACCGACAACCGTCGGATCCGTCGTGTCCAGCGCATAGGTCCACGCGCCGTTTTCGTCGATGCTGAAGACGCCGTAGGTCGTCTGAACATCTGTCTGTGCAATAAGCCGGTCTTCACCGAAATTCACATCGGTAACCGTCACGGTACCGGTGATCGGCATCGTCTGGTCATTGGGGATCGTCGCGCTCAGACCGTCGAATTCAGCCGGCTCGGGCACGTTGTTGATCGCACTCTGCACGGCCAGCAAGGCGTTGTTGTCGAGATTTCCCGCAACCGCCGACGTGCCGACATCTGTCACCGCCGTGTTGAAGTCGTCAATCGAAGACTGGGAGAACGTACCGTCGGAGAGATCAGTGCCAAGACCGCTGATGATATCTCCCGCTGTTGCCACGGCGTCGTTCGCATCAAGCTGTGAAATGAGAGCAAGTGCGGTCGCGTAGCGCCCGGCGTCGTCATTACTGGCGGCAGTCGATGCGAGGTCGGTCGGCGCGATGGTCGTGATGTCACCGGCAACGCCGAAGTTCACGCCAATCGCAGTGTTGTAGGTTGTCAACGCCGTGTTCAGATCGCCTGCTGCCAGCGCGAGCTGCGTGGCGAGCTCGGTCAGTGGCGACACGGTAAAGACGGCGTCGCTCGTCGCGCTGACGACAGCGCGCGTGGGAGGTGCGTCGAGGGTCAGGCCGGTTGACTCGTCCGTATACGTGCCGCCGGTGCAGGAGATAAAGGCTGGTCCATCCACCGGAATCAGCGAGCCGAAATTGACCAGCCCGCTCGCGGTTGTGCCGGAAGCCAATGGCATGCTGCCGGCGACGCCACTTGCGTCGATAGCAGAGATCTCGCAGAGCGCTCCATCAACGAGGCCGTGGACGTACAGCGCGGAGAGATTGAATGCGGCCTGGATGTCGACCGGCGATGACTGCACAGTCTCGCGGAGACCGTTGCTGTCTGTATAGCGAACGATTACCGACACCGCCGCCCTGCCCTCATTCGAGGTCAGCGTATAAGTCGAGGATGTTGCGCCTGAAATTGCGCTGCCGTCTGACAACCACTGGTAGCTTTCGCTGCCCGCCTGGACACCATCGCTGTCCGAGACGGCCGCTGTCAGCGTTCCACCGACAACCGCGTCACCGCTGATGTTCGCGACGCCGTTAGAGCCTTGCACACGAGGGACATCACTCCTGTCGCTGCCGCAACCTGCGATCGTTACTAACAGCACAGCCAATAAAAAGACTTTGTGATTCATATCCCTTCAACTCCCTCTTCGAATTCTTTGTGTCGTAGCGGCCGCCCGGCCTCGTTTGCTGTCGCGAAGCTCGGTCGTGCGGTAATTCTGAGGGGCGTGGCGCCGCATTCCGTAGAACCGCGGCGGACCGGCATGCAACGAGAGACTGTTGCTTAAGACTGCGCGCATCGGACCCCCCTCCGTCTGCGTCTTCTTGTTCTTGGTCGCCGCGCACTGACCGGCGGGACGAATTCCATGTGTCTTGCAGCCCTGCGGCCGTCATATCAAGAAGCGCGGCCTGTTCGTCGATCTGCACCTGACACCGGTGACAGTCTCACTGGCCCGACAAATTGTCAACCAAATTGGCTAACGGATTTTTTAAATTGGTTAGTCCAATTATCCGTGATCGCTGTAGCGGCGGGGCTCCGCGCGCTGAGGGGTTAGCCGATTCGGAGCGCGCGTCGGTGGGAGCAATTGATTGGCCGGCTTAAGCCGGAGCGCCGGTGCGTCCGGATCAGCGGACGCGGGCGAGACGATTCGCGAGTAGCGCTGGCCCGATGCCGAGTACGACGATCGTCAACGCGCCGGTCGACGCCTCGGCGAGTTTTTCGTCACTCGCAAGCCAGTAGACGCGTGTCGCGAGCGTGTCGAAGTTGAAGGGACGCAGGAGCAGCGTCGCCGGCAGTTCGCGCATCGCGTCGACGAACACCAGGAGGAGAGCTGCGAGAAGGCTAGGCCGAAGCAGCGGGAGATGAATGCGTCGCACCAGCGAGGACGGCGTTGCACCCAGCGTACGCGCCGCGGCATCGAGCGTCGGCGACAGTCCGGAAAAACCTGCGTTTACGCTGTTGTACGACACAGTTAAGAATCGGCAGACGTAGGCGTAGACCAGCAGGACGATGGAGCCTGACAGAATCAGGCCTCCTTCGTAGCCGAAGGAATTGCGGAGGAAGACGGTGAGCGTTCGATCGAAGCCGGCGGTCGCACCGAACAGA
>CAWUHY010000037.1:0-18549 GCA_963922215.1 uncultured Gammaproteobacteria bacterium
TCGCCGTTTCCGGACTTGCGAATCCGGACAAGGTGCTGCAGTTTCTGACGCTCAATGCGAACTGGAGCCCTGCACTGCTGTTCACCATGGCCACCGGCATCTTCGTTACGTTTTTCGGCTATCGATGGGTCCTGCATCGCGGGCCGCTGCTCGACGGCCTCCATCTGCCGACGAGTCGACTGATTGATCGCAAGCTCGTCGCCGGCGCGGTTATTTTCGGTGTCGGCTGGGGTCTTGCCGGCTTTTGCCCCGGGCCTGCAATCACAACCCTCGCAAGCGGAAACACGGAGCCACTGGTTTTTATCGCGGCAATGATTGTCGGCAGCGCAGTCCAGGGACGGATGACGCGATGAAGACTCGGGCAAGCGACATGCGCGAGGCCGCCGAAAGCGCAAGCGCGATGATGAAGGTGCTTGGCCATCCCGGTCGCCTCATGGTGCTGTGTTTTCTCGCCGAGGGAGAGAAACCGGTGGGCGAACTCGCGGAGCTGGTCGACATGCCGCAATCGACCGTGTCCCAGCATCTCGCCCGCATGCGCGCCGAGGGCCTCGTCCAAACCCGGCGCGATCAGCAGAGCGTTTACTACAGCCTCGCCCCCGGCAAGGTCGACCGCGTCATCCATGCCTTGCACGAAATATACTGCCCCTAGGGAGACTCTGATTAACAGACGTGGAATAGCATGCGAGACAAGCACAACGAACAGCACACCAGAAAACGCGGCTGGCTAGCGGCAGGGATCAACCTTTGTATCGTCGTTTTAGGCGTACTCATCGCGATCCAGATTGCGAACTGGAATGAATCTCGACTGGCATCCCGAGAGGCTGAAGATCTTGTCTCTCGCCTGATGGACGATCTGGCTGACGAGGCATGGATCCATCACTATTTTGTTTCCTATCACGAGGATGTCTTGAGCGCCGCGGAATCGACGCAGGACGTCGTGCAATCTGCATCGGCCATGCGCCCAGAGACTTTTCTCATCAACGCGTACCGCGCCAGCCAGTTCACCTGGTGGAATCCGAGGCGCACCGCATTCGATGAATTGGTGTTTAAGGGTCTGTTCGAGCAAATCGAAGACGAGGATCTGCGTCGGCAGGCACTCAAGGTTTATGCCTCACCCCTGCACAGGGATATTGTGCAAGCCGGGCGAACCTCACCCTACCGCGTCCTGTTCCGGCGCATTGTCCCAACGCATGTGCACGAGGCATTGAGCGAGGCGTGTGGCGACCTCACGATCCCGTTCGGTGAGTATGAGCAACTCCCGAATGTTTTGAGCTATGACTGCGACCTCGAACTCCCGCCGAACGAAATCGATGCCGCAGTCCAGGCCCTGATCACCGACCCTGAATTCGCACCGGCATTGCGTTTAAGAATCGCAAACCTGAAAACAGAGTTGGCGGATCTGAAGGAAGACAACGAGGTCACGCAGTTGTTCGGCAGAATCAGGGCCGACACAGAACGTTAAGTCCGTATCGCTCTCCCCTTGTCAGGAACGCTAGCTGAATTCCCGAAGGAAGAATTCCGGGGGAACCGTCGGGTTGCTCTCTTTTCTAAGCGTATACACTGGGGACACGGGATTGCAGCCGCGCGCCGTTATGACGGTGCCTCGGCCGACTGATCAGGGGGCACATCATGAAATACCGCTTCGACCCGGAGGGCGAACGCCTTCCGATCAAACTCGACACGACCTCGAATGCCGAATACGAGCCGATTCCGCTCGAGCCGCGCAACGAATACGCCAACGTGCTGGCGCAGGAAGACGTCAGCAGAAATGCGAAGCGGCTCGGCCTCAAGCGGCGTGACTTCCTCGTCACCGCAGCCGGAGCCGCAACGACGCTGCTGTCAATCAATCGCGCCAACGCCGAGGCGGGTCGAAAAGCCGGCCTCTTCGACTTGCCGGGAGATGCCGGCGAGGATGTGGAACTGGCGGAGGCGAGCATCGGCAAGAAAGAATTCATTTTTGACGTCCAGGGGCATTACGTGCCGCCAAACGTCGCAGCCAAGCGGAAAGAGGAGTGTTCGAAGTTCGACTACGTCAGTCGCGACTACATGCGCTGCCTCGGCGCCGACGACTTTATCAAGGACGTTTTCCTGGACGCCGACACAGACATGATGGTGCTGTCCTTCGTACCGTCACGCCGCGATGCCGAGCCACTGACCATCGAAGAGGCGAACGCTACCCGACAAATCGTCGATGAACTGGAAGGCACCCAGCGCCTCTTGATTCACGGTCGCGTCAATCCGAACCAGGAGGGCGATCTCGACAGCATGGACGAGCTGGCCGAAACCTACGGCGTTTCGGCCTGGAAAACCTACACCCAGTGGGGTCCGGACGGCAAAGGCTTCTGGCTCACCGACGACGTCGGGCTCGCCTTCATCGAGAAGGCGCGTGCTCTCGGGGTAAAGAACATCTGTATCCACAAGGGCATTCCGTTTGGGCGTCGCTCCTACGAGCATTCGCTTTGCACGGATATCGGCCCCGTGGCGAAGCAGTTTCCCGACGTGAATTTCCTCATCTATCACTCCGGCTGGATCCCGAATCAGCCAGAAGGTCCCTATGATCCGGAGCGCGGTGAGGGTATCGACGAGCTGATTCGTTCCGTGGAGGCCGCAGGTCTCGGCAAGGGCTCCAACGTCTACGCAGAACTCGGCAGCACATGGCGCGGCCTGATGCGTGACGTCGGCAGCGCCGCACACGGCATCGGCAAGCTCGTCAAACACCTGGGCGAAGAAAACGTCCTGTGGGGCACCGATTCCATCTGGTACGGCTCGCCGCAGGACCAGATCCAGGCATTCCGCTCGTTCCAGATTGCACCGGAAACCCGCGAGCAATACGGCTATCCGGAAATCAGCGATTCCTTACGCGCGAAGATCTTCGGACTGAACGCGATGAACCCCTACGGCATCGATATCGAAGAAGCACGACTCCGGGCAGGCAGCGATTTCGTGGAGCGGGAACGCCAGAACTATCGCGACCGCCGCGACCCCCACCACCTGAGTTTCGGCCCCAAGAATCGCCGCGAATTTCTTTTGTTCCAGGCCTGAACGAGACTCGGCTGAGTTAATTGCAACAGGCCAACGAAAACGGCTGCATCGCGCAGGAGGAACTCGGAATCGGAAACGAAACTGGTAGTTTTGAAGCAATGAGCCGCGCCCGCCAAGGCGCTCGTCGGGCTTCTTCAAGACAAGGCGATAATAAAGATGTGCCTGAGATTGTTGCCCGTCGAGACTGAGAGAAACCTACTTCTGCGCGTGAAAGAGCGAAAAATCTCGATCATTTGCGTCTCCCCCGGAACTGCTTCGTGTTGCAAGATCGAATTGTCCGCTTGCTCCACTTGGTTCATCAATGCTCGGGAGCCAGTTGGAGCCCCAGCGCCTCGCTTACCTTGTCGTCAATTGACAGGTAACTATCTAATCCGAATTCGCCGACGGGTTCGCAGATTTCGGATACTTCGTCACCACGGTCATCGAAAAACTTATCGGAATTAAATGCTTTGAAGCAGTGCGTCTGGAGCAGATCTACCAAATCAAGCTTTTGATTCTCAACAAACTGAAAATAGCCACGTGACCATGGCTGAGCGTTTGTGGCAACTGGTCCTAGGAGCAGGTCCGTCGTTCTCAGGTTAGGAATTTTTTCGGTCGTATCCGTAGCGGTTCTGTAAATGTAGACCAACAGACAATTGTCAAATCCGCCCACCTTCGCACTGACACTGACCACACGACCCCAGTGGTACTTCCCATCCAGAATCTGAAATGCGAAGACATCGCCGACTCTTGGTCGTTTCCGCGATCTTTTCAAAACCCTCATGTTTGGCATCTCTAGGACTCAACGTCTCGAGTGATTTTTAACTCCGGTTCAAAGGATTGTCTTTCTGATACTTGCTGGATCCAACCGTGTTCGATCCAGTCATGCGCCGTGGGAACCGGACATTGGTGACCTACGGTGACGCGCGAACCCGTCTCCCGGCTAACTTCGCTTTTTCGACCAACAGCTGATCAGGAAATAATTGAAGCGTTGATTCGATTATATCGCTTGACACTTATGTAAATGTTTTCGTGTGGCCGTGCGCGATATGAATAACAACGAGGCGATGCCCCTCCGTTGTTTTGCGCGCCACCATGAATCGCTACTCTGTGTCGAGATCGACCGAAAGCCACATCAATTGCGGATCGAAGTAAGAAAGCAGTGAGTCAACATCAGCAGCACGGTTCGTAATCGAAAGCAAGGCATGCCGAAAATCAGTGATTGCAATTCCGTGGTGAAATCCACCGTACGGTATCTTCTCGCTAACGCGAAATACGCTCAGCGGATTTTCCGCAGTACCTGCAAGCCCAATGTGTACCCATTCCTCGAACGCCTCACGGGTTGTTTCCGCCACGCTCAATTGCGCAATGACGAAGTCAAAGTCTGAACGCATCGTGTCTGGATTTCCGTAGTACGTAAACAATGCGATCGACGCTGATTCTTCTTGTCGAAAATCATCGGGCACGAAAAAATTGAAGCCAAACGGAAGGTCAATAAGCGTATTTAACGATCCGCAATCGAACTCGAATGCTTCGTTGTTCGGCTCGACGGCCAGCGCCTGGCTGAGACTTGCCGTCAGCGCTATCAATATTGCCGCAGTGATGGAACGCGAACGCAAAATGAAATCCCACACAGGCCTCAACATTTACTCTCTCTTGGATTTACGCAGCCGAGCTACCACACTGAGGCGGTCTCAGCTTCCGCCAATCAAGGAAAATTCGCGCAGCGTACAGATGACTACGTGAGCGAATTTCCCGTTTATTTGACGCAGAGTGGCGGAAGCTAGGTGTGGGATTGAGCATAAGCTGTAATTTTCTTACGCAATATCCCCATAACTCACCATTTTCCTCAGCGTAATCTTTCACGGAACATAGATCATTGTAATTGACAACATTTTCCCGGGATGCCGGCATTCGACCTTGAAACGAAGCCGGCTAGCCATGAATGAATTCAAGCGCTCGGACATCAGTGCCGCGCCGACGCTAGTCACCCGATTTCGTGCTTTCCAGCATCTCGTCGTTTTCCACAATCCAGCTCTCTAGACTGGCCATGGCCTCGACCCATTCTTTGTTGTACTCGAACTTAAACGTCTCAATGCAAAGCGCGATACCGTGACTTTGGGCGGTGGCGAATCGTTCAGCCCATCTATTGGAGTAATGGGTGATGTGATTCACATGATCAATCTGGGAATAGCCGCCGCTTAGTCCCTCGTAGTTTGGATGTGCACTTTCGCAGAGCCCCTCGTAGATTTCGAAAATTCCTGGGTACCTTCGATCACTTTTCTGCAAGATCGTCACAATGTTCAAAGACTTATAGTCGGTGGAGCCGTCTCCGGAGCCCAAGAGCAGAATGGTCGTCTTGTCTGAGAACTCGTGAAAGTCCAACTCGCCGGCAACCACGCGTCTCATCAGCTGGTTCAGGTGAACAAGAACAGCCAGCGTTTCAAATGCAGAACGC
Organism: uncultured Gammaproteobacteria bacterium; assembly: GCA_963922215.1. Taxonomy (GTDB): domain Bacteria; phylum Pseudomonadota; class Gammaproteobacteria; order Steroidobacterales; family Woeseiaceae; genus UBA1847. Next base: position 5,480 of record CAWUHY010000037.1, read on the forward strand.
AAAAGGATTCTCGACCCGAGCATTTTCCCCCTGTCCGAGAGCAGCTTTGACTGGAACAGTAAGTCCTGTGTTCGCCAACTAGCTGCCTCTCGCAAACTCAGAGATCGAAATGGCGCCTTCCACTTGTGTGCGATGGGGTTTCTGGAAAACAACCCTCCAACGTCAACCGACTGGCAGAGGGACTGCCTCCAGTCTTCTAGAGCAGTTTCAATTGGATCCATCAAATTTCTATGGGGCCGCTACGATTCAGATCTGCAGCTTACCATCGCGATTCAGCAACGAGTTTCAGGCTTCCGCTAACCAATGAATTCGTCAAGCAACGCGCCCCAGTCTCCAACCGCCTTTGCCCATTCCGGGCAGACTGTGCCTTCCCGCTGTTCGCCAAATAGATACAGGTTCGACACGATGCCGACCATGGGCTGGAGTACATCAAGCCTGTCGTCTACGAAGTGCGTAATCCCCAACTGCTTGCAGATCTTGGCCTTGTGGTGGCGTTCGCGGCAAAAGCGGACTTTGCCGCGATCCAGTCCTGTTTCATCGTAGAACTTCCAGTGTTTTAGCCAGCCTTTGGTCTTGTTCTCGACGGACGGTCCGCACTTGGAGACGATCCATACGTCTCCAGAAAATAGATCGACGAGCTGCCGTGTTGCCTCGAATGCGCCTTCTCCCGGAGGCGATTTCATCGCTTCATCGAAGGTAGTTCCCAAAAATGAGGTGTCAGCACGCCCGTTCTTTACGGCTCCCATAATGACCTCGCCAAAATCCAAGCCTAGTTTTTCCTTGTTCATCTTCTTCTTTGCCAGTTCCAACATTGGCGATCACTCTACGAACATGAAGGAATAAGCAGAAGTTGTATTTTTTTAATATCTATTCCTGTTTGTTATAGTTTCAGCATGAATTTCGATGCGCTTGAGTCATTTCGGGTCTTCGCTGAGACGCTCAATTTCACGCATGCGGCGGAGCAGAGGCACCTGACCCAGCCGGCTCTGCACAAGCAGGTCCAGAACCTCACGCAGGAACTTGGCGTCAGTCTGTACGGCAAAAAAGGGCGAGAGTTGTATCTAACGCCGGCTGGAATCGAGGTCGCCAGATTCGCCCGCGAGACTCATGAACGCCTGGCGGACCTCCGCGGAAAGGTCGGCGGAACTCGTCAGGATCTCCCAGTGACGATTTCGGCCGGTCGCGGCAGTTATCTATATCTGCTCGGACAAGCCGTTCGGACCTTCCAAGACCGCAATCCAGGCATCTTGCAGATCAAGGTCGAAGACAGCGTTGGGACTACCGAGGCCGTCCGCAGCGGCATAGCGCACGTCGGCGTGACGGTCTTGGTGGAGGAACCGAGAGACCTGAAAGTCACGCCAATACTCGACGTCACTCCGCACTTGGTCGTGGGGAAAAATCACCCTTTAATCAGCCGCAAATCGATCACGGTTGGAGACCTTGATGGCTTGCCTCTGATCACCCCGCCACAGCCTAGCCCGCTGCGAGACATGATCAGGACATCCCTAGAACGCGAGGCAAAAGGATTCAACCCAATCATGGAGGCACCAGGTTGGGAGCTGGCAATGCACTTGGCATCACTTGGATTGGGCGCCACTATCGTCAACGGATGCTGCCGGCCGCCTCGGCAGACGAAAGCCATCCCACTCAAAGGCTTCCCAAGTACGACCTACTATCTTGTCGAACGGGCAACCGGCCAATTTCGCAACGAGGTATGGGAATTGAAGGAATGCATCCTCAAACAAGCAAGCTCTATGAATTTGTTTGGGGCATAGATGGACAAGAACCGAAAGACGGAGATCAGCCGATTCCTGAGCTATGTACTGCGGCACAACCCAGGCGCGATAGACATCGCGCTTGACCGAGATGGTTGGGCAAATGTCAATGATCTGGTGGAGCGCGCCCAGAAGCGCTATCCGGATTTCGACGAGGCGGTGCTTCACGAGATCGTTCGCGAAGATGGCAAGCAACGGTACGCAGTGTCAGGTGGTGAGATAAGGGCTCAGCAAGGCCACAGCATTGATGTTCGCGCCGTCGGCACGGCACAGTCGCCGCCTGACCTTCTATATCATGGAACTACTCAGGAAAAGTGGGCGGCGATTAGGGCGGACGGGGCTATTAGGCCAATGGGCCGTCAGCACGTGCACTTATCAATGGATGTGCAAACAGCGATCCAAGTTGCGTCAAGAAGGCATGACAAGGAACGTGTCGTACTGATGATTCGGGCTGCCGCGATGCATAAGCGCGGGCACGAGTTTCGATTTACGGACAACCAAGTGTGGCTTACCGGACAAGTGCCAATCGAATTCGTTGAGATCGCCAATGGGGACAGGAGTGAATAGGCATCGGTTCCGCACTGCGGTTGTTGTCACACTTTTTAGTACGTGAGCGAATTTTCCGTTTATTTGACGCCGAGTGGCGGAAGCTGAGGCGGCCTCAGCCGAAGGCTAGGGCGCAGAATGAATCGTGTCAGGCAAGGAAACGACGAAGCGAAATCGCGCAGTGTACAAACACGTACATGAGCAGATTTCGCTTCGTTGTTGACGCCGCATGGCGCGATTCAGGCAAGCACTAGCCGCATTTGGAGTCGCCGCAGGAAAGACAGGTCATACACCCATCCATCATGATCACAGCAGCAGTACTACACTTCGAGCAAAGCTGCGCTCCTTCCGGATACTCGCTCTTCGAAAACGCGTCCTGCTGCTTGTTCGCTTCTTCGAACTCGGCGCGCTTCTGTTCGATCAGCTTCTGCTGATGTTCGTCCAGGCCCGGGTCCTGCAGCATGCCGATCATCGTCAGGTGTTTTTCGACGATGTAACCGAGCTCGGCGATGATCGACGGCATGAACTTGCCGCCGGGCTGCCAGTAGCCGCCGCGCGGATCGAATACCGCTTTCAGTTCGTCGACGAGGAAGGCCACGTCGCCACCCTTGCGGAAGACCGCCGAGATGATGCGCGTCAGCGCCACGATCCACTGGTAGTGGTCGAGGTTCTTCGAGTTGATGAAAATCTCGAACGGACGGCGTTTCTCGTACTCGGTGCCTTCGTTCAGGATGATGTCGTTGATCGTCACATACATCGCGTGGTCAGATACCGGTGTCTTCACCTTGTAGGTGGAGCCGATCAGCATTTCCGGGCGCTCGAGTTTTTCGTGCATGCGGATCACTTCCGCACGGTCGCCTCCGCCTTCGCGCTTCAGCTCCGGCTTTTGTGCTTTCTTTTCGTCTTCGGGTTTGCTGACCGCATACCCGACAATCTTTCCGTCAATCTTCAGTGCCATGTTCTTTTATCCTCTGTGCCTTATTTTCTTCGCTCTGGCTCAGAATTTGCCGTAGTAACCTTCTTTGAGTGCATCAAAGAGGTTTGCGGCTGTGTGTGTTTCACCGTCGTACTCGACTTCCTCGTCACCCTTCAGCTCGACGGTCGAACCGTCGTCCAGCGTGAAGGCGTACGTGGTGTTCTTTAAGTCTTTCTCTTTCACCAGCACGCCCTGGAAGGCTTCCGGGTTGAAGCGGAAGGTCGTGCAGCCTTTCAGGCCTTGCTTGTAGGCGTAGAGATAGATGTCCTTGAAGTCCTCGTACGGATAGTCCGTCGGGACGTTCGCCGTCTTCGAAATCGACGAGTCGATCCAGCGCTGCGCGGCCGCCTGGATATCCACATGCTCTTTCGGGTGGATGTCATCGGCCGTGATGAAGTAGTCCGGCAGGCTGTTTTCGCTGTTCTCTGCACTTGCATCCGGCATCGCGTCCTGGTTGATCAGCTCGCGGTAGGCCAGCAGCTCGAACGAGAACACATCAACTTTCTCTTTGCTCTTCTTGCCCTCGCGGATCACGTTGCGGAAGTAGTGGTGCGCGAAGCTCGGCTCGATGCCGTTGCTCGCGTTGTTCGCGAGTGACAGCGAGATCGTGCCGGTCGGTGCAATCGAGCTGTGATGCGTGAAGCGAGCGCCCGTTTCGGCCAGCGCTTCAACCAGCTCCGGCGCTTCTTCTGCAACGCGCTGCATGTAGCGGCTGTATTTCGCGTGCAGGATGCGGCCCGGCACCTTGTCGCCAACTTCGTAACCGTCCGCACGCATTTCGGGGCGGCGGCGCAGCATTTCCTCGGTGACGTCGAAGGTTTCATTCATGATCGGTGCGGGACCCTTTTCCTGCGAGAGCTCCAGCGCCTCTTCCCAACCGGCCAGCGCCAGTTCCTTCGATACGCGCTCGGTGAACGCGACGGACGCTTCCTCGCCGTATTTCATGCGCAGCATCGTGATCGTCGAGCCGAGACCCAGAAAGCCCATGCCGTGGCGTCGCTTGCGGTTGATCTCGTTGCGCTGCTGCGGCAGCGGCAGGCCGTTGATCTCGACGACGTTGTCCAGCATCCGCGTAAAGACCTTGACGACTTCGCGGAAGGTTTCCCAGTCGAAGCGCGCATCGTCGGTGAACGGGTCGACCACAAAACGCGTGAGGTTCACAGAACCCAGGAGGCAGGAACCGTACGGCGGCAGCGGCTGCTCGCCGCAGGGGTTGGTCGCGCGGATCGTTTCGCAGAACCAGTTGTTGTTCATCTCGTTGACCTTGTCGATCAGGACAAAGCCAGGCTCGGCGAAATCGTAGGTGCTGGCCATGATGACGTCCCAAACGCGGCGCGCCGGCATCGTCTTGTAGATCTTGCAGGCAGCCAGCCCCTTATCGTTCTTCACATAGCCGTTACCCTCCGGCCAGTCGCGCCAAACGAACTGCGCGTCGTCGCTGATGTCGAGTCCGTCGACCTCGACTTCCTTCGGCGTGACCGGGAACGCGAGCTTCCACTCGTCGTCGTTGATCACAGCCTGCATGAACTCGTCGGTAATGAGCAGCGAGAGATTGAACTGGCGCAGCCGGCCGTCTTCGCGCTTCGCGCGGATAAATTCGATGACGTCCGGGTGGCCGACGTCGAAGGTTCCCATCTGCGCGCCGCGGCGTCCGCCGGCCGATGACACGGTGAAACACATCTTGTCGTAGATATCCATGAACGACAGCGGGCCAGACGTGTAAGCGCCCGCGCCCGTGACGTAGGCGCCCTTCGCGCGCAGCGTCGAGAATTCGTAGCCGATGCCGCAGCCTGCCTTCAGCGTGAGGCCAGCCTCGTGAACCTTATTAAGAATGTCGTCCATCGAGTCGCCGACCGTGCCCGAGACGGTGCAGTTGATGGTCGACGTCGCTGGCTTGTGCTCGCGCGCGCCGGCGTTGGACATGATACGACCCGCGGGGATCGCGCCACTGCGCAATGCCCACAGGAAACGTTCCTCAAAATGTTCCCGTTTCGATTCGACTTCGACTTCCGCGAGCGCGCGGGCAATACGACGGTAGGTGTCGTCGATGGTCCCGTCGATCTGACGGCCATCTTTGGCGCTCAAGCGGTACTTCGAGTCCCAGATGTCGATGGACGCTGGCTGGAATTCGATATCGTTGACGGTATTCGCGTTCAAGCTGACTGCGGACTTCATTCCCGTGGTGACTCCCCTGAATCGTGCAGTGGTTCTGTGCAATTCTTTTGACTTTTTTCAGGACAAGAATGCCCCTCACCGCGACCTGTACAGCAGCAGCGAGTACCAGAAGTGGCCTCGAATCCCGTTTATTCCTTGGCACTAGATGTTGTGCCGAGGTGCAAGTAGAGTATGCCTCGCGCCCGCGGCTGTCAAGCGATTCTGTAAAAAAACACGGTACCACTTTCCCTTTTAAAAACAGCTACTTGTGATTATCGCCTCACAAGACGCTTGAAAAATCAGTCAGAAAATTTCGACCAATTGCAAGACCGGCTGAACACAACATCTAGTATGGTCGGAAAAGTTCAATTTGCGCCGTTTCGACCCCGGATCAGGCGATTTTCGGGCGGCGCTTGAAAGCGTTCACGGCGGACCCTAAATACCTCGCATGCAAGACGACACGCCCGCTCAACGGGCATTCGACATGGGAGATTCCAAAGTGAGATTGACACGATTTGAGCCACTTCGCGTGGCAGACCTGTTGCAGCGGGACGTCGACCGTCCGGAAAGCGTGCAGCGTTCCTGGCAGCCGGCGACCGACGTCGTCGAGTACTCGAACTCGTTTGTTCTGCGACTCGACCTGCCCGGCGTCTCGGCGGCCGACATTGATATCAGCATGGACCAGGGCGTGCTTTTAATCGCCGGTGAGCGGCGGATGCCTGAACTTGGCGACGACGCGTCCCTGAAACGCCAGGAGCGTGTGTCCGGTCGCTTCGAGCGGCGCTTCACGCTGCCGAAGACCATCGACGCAGATAATGTCAGCGCGCAGAGCCGCGATGGCATTCTCGAGGTGACCATCCCGAAAGCGGCCGAAGTCCAGCCGCGTAAAATCACCGTAGAGGCTGCCTAAAGGCGCTACGATTGCCCGCAATCCGGAACTCCGTCGACCGCGCATGGTCGACGGAGAGTAGGCCTGCATGAAAGACATGTTTGACAGCAGACGGACCTCAAAACCGTGCTCACGGAGATCGACAGCATGACAAGAACATTGAACCTGGTACTCGCTATCGTCGCGCTTGGCGCGTCGGCCAACGCATCAGCAGACATCCCGGCCTTTATCGGCGACGAGAAATTCCCGAGCCTCGCACCGCTCGTGGAAACCGCCTCGCCGGCGGTCGTCAACATCCGGGTCAGCCAGACGGTCTCGTCGCGAAATCCGCTGGGCGACGAAGCGTTTCGTCGCTTTTTCGGGCTTCCTGAGCAGGGACCGCAGTCACGCGAAGTTGCGTCAGCCGGATCGGGCGTGATTGTCGACGCTCTGAACGGTTACATCCTGACCAACCATCACGTCGTCGAGAACGCAGACGAAATCCAGATTTCCACGCTGTCCGGTGACCTTTACGACGCAGAGATCGTCGGTTCAGACGCCGCGACCGACATCGCGGTAATCCGTGTCGACGCAACCGGCCTGACCGAAATGCCGATTGGCGATTCCGACGCAGTCCGCGTCGGCGACTTTGTACTCGCCATCGGCAACCCGTTCGGACTGAGCCACACGGTGACGTCCGGTATCGTCAGCGCCCTGGGCCGAAGCGGCATCAGCCGTGACGGCTACGAAGATTTCATCCAGACGGATGCGTCGATCAACCCCGGCAACTCCGGCGGTGCGCTCGTGAACATGCGCGGCGAGCTCGTTGGCATTAATTCCGCAATCATCAGCCGCACAGGCGGCAACGTCGGTATCGGCTTCGCCGTGCCGTCAGAGATCGCGCAGTCCATCATGCGCCAGATCCTCGACTTCGGTGAAGTTCGTCGCGGCCTCCTCGGCGTCACGATCCAGACGATCGACGCGGAAGCAGCGGAGGCGCTGGACGCGACCGTTACATCAGGTGCGATGGTAACGCGTGTCGAATCCGGCTCGGCCGCTGAAGATGCGGGCCTGCAGCTCGGCGACATTATCGTCAGCGTGAACGACGAAAAGATCAGCAACGCATCGGAACTCCGCAACACGATCGGCCTGATGCGCTCTGGCGACCCTGTCGAGATCACCTACATTCGTGACGGCGACGAACGCACGGCACGCACGCTGCTCGGCGAGCAGCAGACGGTGCAAAACGTCGGTGCCGACATTCATCCGGGTCTCGCCGGCGCGCAGTTCGCGGAAGCCGAGACGAACGGGCGCCCGGTCGGTGTTGAGGTCGTCGAGGTTGCCGAAGGCAGCCCGGCCGCTCAGCGCGGACTGCAGTCTGGCGACATCATTACGGCGGTCAACCGCCGCAAGGTGGAAACGCTGGCCGAACTCAATGAGCTGGCGGCGAATCGGGCGATCCTGTTCCTGGTTGTGCGTCGCGGCGATCGTTCGATGATGCTGCAGGTGCGCTAGCGGCTCGCATCAGCCCCTCAAGCTCTGCATCACGCGCCTCGGCGGGCAAACCGCCGAGGCGTTTTGTTTCCGCATACAGGCAGTCGAACTCTTCGTCGCAGCGCGCGAAGATTTCACGGAACGCCGGCACCAGTCCGTCGTACAAGGCAAGCGGCACGAGATGCGCGTTGCCAATGTCGCCAACAAGCCAGTGCGTCGCCGGCAGACCACGAGACGCGAGCAAGGCGGCAACGTCCTCCGAGAGAGTTTTTAAACGCTCGCGCTTCTGCCCAGCGACATCGACCGGCATCTCTGCATAAAGCGCTTCCAGGTCGTCGCGGGCGCTGTCGACGAGGGCCAGGATTTCGGCTTCCGATTCCTTCCGCCGCCGGAACGCACGGATCTGGTCAGGATCGTCAGCGAGCCAGCGCTCGACGCCGAGGTCCTCGACCGCCGACGCAAAGGACTCGTTAAACATCGTGTCGTCGCTGATGTAGACCACCTGGTGTGCGAGCTCGTGAAACAGCGTCCCGACGAGGCGAGCATCGTCCCAGCGCATCATCGTGTCCACGACCGGGTCTGCGAAACGGCCCAGCGTCGAATAGGCAGCAACGCCGCCGACCGCCGTGTCCAGGCCCTGTTCACGCAAGCGCGCGGCCTTCTTGAGCACCGTCTCGTGACTGAAATAACCGCGATACGCGAGGCAACCTAAGAACGGGTAGCACCAGCGCTTTGGCTGCAGCGAGTACTCAGGCGCTGCGAACAGACTCCACAGCACATAGGGCCGGTTGAGCTCGGCGTAAGTCCGGTAGCTGTCGTTGTCGGGCAGTTTCAGCACGTCGATCGAAAATTCGCGCGCCAGCTGAACGAGTTCCAAGCGGCGTTTGAGCTCCGGATCCGTTTCCGCATCGTCGAGGATTGCGACAATCGGCTCGCGCTCGCGCATCAGCTCCATGTGCCCGGAGGCGGCCTGCATGTAGTAGCAGGAACTCAAAATTGGCAGGCAAAGGAGCAGGACGAGCGCTCTGCCCCATCGCGCTGTTCGCGTGATTACTGTTTGCGTCGGGTCCATTACTTGTTCTTGAGGCTGCTAGACTTCGCGCATGCAAGTCTACCTCGTCGGCGGTGCGGTCCGGGACCGCGCACTGAATCTTCCGGTCACGGAGAACGACTGGTGCGTCACCGGCGCAACGCCGGACGACATGCTGGCGAAAAAGTATCGTCCCGTTGGTAAGGACTTTCCCGTGTTCCTGCATCCTGAGACGAATGAGGAATACGCCCTCGCCCGCACCGAGCGCAAGACCGTCGCTGGCTATCACGGCTTTCAGTTCAACACGTCCCCGGACATCGGCATCGAGGAAGATCTGAAGCGGCGCGATCTGACGATCAACGCGATGGCGCGCGACGAGAACGACATGCTGGTCGATCCCTACGGCGGCATGCGCGACATCGAGGCGCGCAAGCTCAGGCACGTGTCGGAAGCCTTCGTCGAGGATCCGGTTCGCGTGCTGCGTGTCGCGAAATTCGCCGCCCGGTTTCACACGCTCGGCTTCACGGTTGCCGAGGAGACGATGAAGCTCATGCGAGACATGGTGAAGGCCGGCGAAGTCGACGCACTCGTCCCGGATCGCGTCTGGAAGGAAACCGAGGCGGCGCTCGCCGGGCGAAATGCGCGCGTGTATTTCGAAACGCTGCGCAGCGCGGGCGCGCTCGCTGTTCTGTTCCCCGAGATTGACAGCCTGTTCGGGGTGCCGCAGTCGAAGAAATGGCATCCGGAAGTGGACACGGGCCTGCACACGATGCTCGTGCTCGACCAGGTCGAAGCGCTGTCAACGGATCTCGATACACGCTTTGCCGCGCTCGTGCACGACCTCGGCAAGGGCACGACGTGTCAGTCCGACCTGCCGAGCCATCCCGGTCACGAAAAACGCGGCGTCAAGCTCGTGGACGCGCTGTGCGAACGCTACCCCGTGCCGAAAGCGTGCCGGGATCTCGGGCGCCTCGTGGCCGAGTACCACCTGCACTGCCATCGCGCCTTCGAGCTGCGGGCGAAAACCATACTGAAGCTCATCGAAGCAGCAGACGGCTTCCGGCGGCCGGAACGCTTTGCCAAATTCCTGTTGTGCTGCGAAGCGGACGCCCGCGGCCGCACGGGTCTCGAAGAGCGCGAGTACCCGCAGGTTGATTACCTGCGTGCTTTGTTTGCCGCCGCCCAGGGCGTCGATGCTGGCGCGATTGCAAAGGAAGTGAGCGGACAGGATATTCCCAAAGCCATCCGGCGAGCGCGCCTCTCGGCGATCAAGCGCGCGATCTCGGACCGGCGAGCAAGCGATCCCACGGGCTGACGCGTCAGACGAGCCAGTACAGGATGAGCGCCGCAAGAATGAGCCGGTAGATCGCGAACGGCAGCAAGCCGATGCGCGAGACGACCTTCATGAAGAAGCCGATGCTCAGGTAAGCGACGATCGCGGCGACGACCGCGGCAACGCCAAGCTCCAGCCATGGAACAATCGTGTCGCTGAGGAAAAGTCCGCCGAGCTCGTAAACCGTCGCAAGCAGGATGACGGGCACCGACAGCAGGAATGAAAAACGCGCAGCGTCGTGTCGGTCGAAGCCGAGCATGCGCCCGGCCGTAATCGTGACACCGGAACGCGAGGTGCCGGGCACGAGCGCAAGCGCCTGCGCGCAGCCAATGATGACCGCGTCCTTGATCGTGACGTGCGTGATCGTGCGATCGCGCCGGCCGAGCCGGTCGGCGAGGACCATCAGGATCGCGTAGCCGGACAGCGTGAAGACGATGACGGCCGGACTACGCAGGTTGCTTTCGATCCAGCCGGCGAGCGTCAGGCCGGCGATGGCGGCGGGAAGCGTTCCAAGGCCAATGGCAAGGGCCATCTGCGACTGGAAAGTGTCCACCTTGAACGTCGCGACGCGCAGACCGCCACGGACCAGCCCGACAACGTCAGACCAGAAATACGCACAGACCGCGACCAGCGAACCGAAATGGACGGCGACGTCGAACGCAAGCCCCTGGTCGGCCCAGCCGAAAAACACGGGGACGAGCACGAGGTGCCCGGAACTCGAGATCGGCAGAAACTCGCTGATTCCCTGCACGATTGCCAAAACCACGACTTGCAACCACGTCATTTCTTATCCCTAGAGTGTGTGTGTCCGATCCATTCGCCGCAGCACGTCCGGTCTGTCGATGCCCTTCGTAAGGCCTAAGCATTTCACATGCTCGCCCATGTCGCCGGGCATCATGAGCGTCCGCACCGCAGATGTCACGCGCGCCCTCTCCTCAACGCGCAATTCGCCGATGCCGGCGAGCTCCGAGTCGATGCCCGCGTTCATCAGAAAGTGCGCCTGGCTCACATACCCGCCAACCTCGGCGCCCGCCGAAACTGCGGCCTCTGCAACGCGGGTAAAGTCGACCCAGCAGGTAAGGTCCTGGATTCCGGGGTAAACCAGCGGGTCGTTGTGCGCATGATGACGAAAATGGCAGCGCAGCCAGCCGTCGCTGCGGTCGTCCGCATAGTAGCTAGCGCGTTCGACGCCGTAATCAAAGAGCAGAACAAGTCCCGCGCTCAAGCATTCGACGAGACTTGCGACCCACGGCGTTGCCGCAAGACAAACCTCCGACGTGTAGCCCTCGGGAAACGCCGCTCCGCGTTCGCGTTCAATAGCGCGGACAGCATCGCGCAGGCCATCGCCTGCTGCGCGCTGCGCCATCGCCAATTGGCCGCCTGTATGCGTGACACCGACTTGCAGGGCGTCGCCGTCTTCGATCGTAAAGCGCTCGACGGGAAGCGCGTCGAGGACCTCGTTCGCGAGGATAACCCCGCTAGTCTCAGGCGCGATGTCGGCTACCCATTCAATCCGGTCGATGAACTGCGGGACCTCTTTCGCCAACAATTCTCGCTGCCGCTGCTGAAGGTCGGCGGACACCTCGAGGATCGCATAGCGCTCGGGAAGCCGATCGAGCTCATCGAGGCGACGCAGGATATTGAGCGCAAGCTGCCCGGAGCCGGCGCCGAGCTCCAGGATCTCGAATTGATCAATTTCTTCGCGAATAGGCGCAAGCTGCTTCGCGATCAGTCGCCCGAAGATCGAGGATAGTTCCGGCGCCGTAACAAAGTCCCCCGCCTCGCCAAATTTTCGTGCGCCCGCGGCGTAATACCCCAGTCCGGGAGCGTAGAGGCAATCGTGCATGTAGTCGGCGAACGAGAGAAATCCACCCGACGCGTCAATCTTCTCGATGAGAAACGAGAGCACTTTGTCACTGTGTTCACGACTGACGGAATCAGGTGTCGGTAGTTCCTGCATACATTATGATCCGGGATCGTCGGGTCGAAGACTGAAACGGTGGAGTTTCGCGTGAAGCTCGAAAATCAGGTGGCGTTGGTAACGGGGAGTGCCGTGCGCATCGGCGCTGCGATTGTACGCGAACTCCATGCAGAAGGCGCAGCGGTAGCCGTCCACTATCGACGCTCATCGGAGCAGGCCGAAGCCGTGGCCGCAGAATTGAATACGATCCGACCGGACTCGGCACGTGTCTTCCGTGCCGATCTCGCGAGCGTCGCGGAACTCGAAGCGATGGCAGCGGATGTTGTTGCGTGGCGCGATCGTCTGGATGTGCTCGTGAACAACGCATCCAGTTTCTACCCGACGCCGATCGGCTCGATTACAGAGAATGACTGGGACGACCTCGTCGCAAGCAACCTGAAGGCACCACTGTTTCTGTCCCAGGCCGTCGCGCCGGCTCTCGCGAAGTCGAACGGCTGCATCGTCAATATCGTCGACATCCACGCGCAGAAGCCGCTCAAGGCTTACGTCGTGTACGGCCCGGCGAAAGCAGGCCTCGCGATGCTGACGAGAAGTCTTGCGAGGGAACTCGGCCCGGCGATCCGCGTTAACGGCGTTTCGCCCGGCGCAATCCTCTGGCCGACGGAAGGCTTAAGCGACAGCGCAAAGCAGTCCATTCTCGAGCAGGTCCCGCTGAAGCGCACAGGCAACCCGAGCGATATCGCATCCTGCGTGCGCTTTCTCGTCTGCGATGCGCCCTACATTACCGGCCAGATCATCGCCGTCGACGGCGGCCGCTCTGTCGGCTGGAACTGATAGCTAGTTAATACGCGTCGAGGTAAACCCGCTCGGGCGTCGTCGCGGGTTCGCCAGCCGGCTGCACAAATGCGGGAGACGGCTTCGAGAATCCGCCAGGTGCGCTAGTTACCGGGCAGTTGCCGCTTTCCACGTACTC
>CAWUHY010000038.1:0-18241 GCA_963922215.1 uncultured Gammaproteobacteria bacterium
GACCTGCAACCGCGGTGGTGGCTCCGGGGCCATACCCTTGGAACAGCGCAAGCAGCTCGAAACACTTGGTCGAATACTCAATATCGGGTGGATTGCCGAGGGTGTGATGAAGGATGCGACGATCATCTGTCCTCGCAGCCACAGTTGCCCGCGAGACAAACACTGTCTCGGCGCGCGGCCGAAGAAACAACGGTCCCGCGTGGAGGATATTCGGGCGACGCTTCGAACGCGGCCCTGATATCCGGCGGTTCAGCGCGTTTTGCCAAGCAACTCCTGCGTCCCTGTCTCGACGAGCATCGTCGACTTGCTGCGCGCCGTGCGATCTTTCGTGAGGTTAGTGCGAATTGCCTGTGTGTCTTCGATGCAGGCCCGCGCATCGATCACGTGGACCTGGTTGCGGCCGGCATTCTTTGCCGCATAACAGGCGGCGTCCGCGAGACGGAACAGCGATTCCATGTCCTTGACGGCCGTGCTCGGCGCCGCGCCGACACTGACACCAACGCTGTAATACTCCGTGCTCCAGGCCAGTCGATAGCCTGAAATCGCATTCCGGATTGACTCCGCGATTTCGCGGACGCGTTCCTGAGGGCAGTTCTTCAGGAAGACGGCGAACTCGTCGCCGCCCAGTCGCGCGGTCAGGTCATCGTTGCGTACGGATTCCTGGATGATCTGCCCGACATCTGCAAGCAGCTTGTCGCCCGCGGCGTGGCCTGCCTCGTCGTTAACGGCTTTGAAATGATCAAGGTCGCAGAACAGCAGAAAGTGTCCCTCCTGCTGGTGCGAAAGCACCGCTGCCATATTCTGTTCGAGTTCGACTCGGTTCATCAGTCCTGTGAGTCCGTCGAAGCTCGCGCGTTGCTTCAGCTTTGCCTCGGCCTCACGGAGCGACTTCAACAGGCCGGCGACGTAAGGCGGAATCATCGCGAGCAGAATCAGGATATTGATGCTCAGCATGCGTTGCTCGTGCCAGTACTCGCTAAACATGAAGACGGCGCCGAAACCAACGATCGAGAGAACCTGGCAGGCGTAGAGATAGGCGATTCCGTACCGGAATCCATTGCCGAGGGTGACCCAGAGGTAGATGGCCGCGACGGCCGCTGCGCCTGCCTCGCCGAGGAACATCGCGGTCGAGATCGCGATGACGTCGTGCACCAGCCCGACAATGCGGCGCAGCACGGATTCGCCGGGGCTAATGAGAATCGCAGCGAACAGGGCGATGGTGATGACGAACGCGATCGAAACGGCCCAGCGTGCGAGCAGTACATACTCGGCGTTGTCGGCATTGCCAGCGAAAAATGCCGAATGAAAGTAGAGCATCGCCGTTGAGACGATGCCCAGGCGAATCAACACCTGGATGTGTTCGGCATCCGTACGGTGTTCGAATCGCTGTTTGACAAAAGTGACCGGGTTTAACAAAGCCCTGGTTCCGAACGTTTCTTCAGGGTGTTGTTATCGGCTAACTCAAAAGTTTCTTTAGCGTTGACGCCCGTTCCGTGGCGTCAGGTTTTCAAATCTAATTCCGATGCGGCCTGAACGGCCGCCGAAAATGATTCGCGAGGCCGACTATCAGGAGCAGCAGTGATCCGATCATGGAATAGCGCCAGTAGCTGGTTGCGGACGCGACGATGTCGAACTGTTCGACATAGATTGTTTCGCAGGCGCCGTTGCCCGTGTCCGTTCGCGTCGTGCTCGTGCCGCGCGTTCCCGCCGGGCTCGTGTAGCTCGCGAGATAGCCGCGAATTCTCACCTGGTCGCCGATGCCGACCTCCTTGACCCGCTGGCGCACATCCGGATCGACCGACAACAGATGATTATTGGATAACTGATGCATGTCGAAGGAATTCCATGCCGCCATATCGCGCGTGGAAACGTTGCAGGTAAAGAGACCGTTCCAGAATTCGAGCTTCTGGAGCATCGCATTGCGGTTGTCTCCCCAGATGACGCAGAGGTCCATCATATTCAGATGATCCGAGGCACGCCGGTGCATGCTGCTGTTGTCCTGTGTGTGGTGACGATAGGAGACCACCATGCCGGTGATGTCGTAGTCGTATTCCGGCGCAACCTCGTAGCCGATACCGCTGAATTCGACGCTGAAGTTTCCTCGGCGCGTTGCTCGTTGCAGCGGGTCCTCTGCAGCTGCGGGAACGTAGTCGATGGTCCCGGGCAGCGCGTTGCGATTCCAGAAGGAGACCAGGAGGACGAGAAAGCTGATTGTGATCAGTGCGTTATTCATGCGTCGGCCGGATGACAGCTCGATTCGCCATTGTAGGCTTTGATGCAACACGCGAAGCGAACTGGGCCACAGTTCCGGACAGCGCTCGCGCAGTCAGGCATCATGGCCTCGTCGTCGCGCCCAAGATTGTCAATCCATGCCGACCACCCTGCTGATTATCGCGTTCAACCTCGTGCCGCTCGCCGGTATGTGGCTGTATGACTGGCAGAGTTTCGATCTGATTTTTCTGTACTGGATGGAAAACGTCGTCATCGGTGCATTCACCGTGCTGCGGATGGTTGTGCGACCGTACTCGCACGTCATCGAAGTCGTTCCGCTGTTCTTCTTCGCGCCTTTTTTCACGTTCCACTACGGGATGTTTTGTTACGTGCACGGGCTCTTTATTATTTCGCTCTTTGGAAACGACTTGCCCGATTCGAACAATCTCCTCGAGAGCGCAATGCTCGTCCTGGACACGCCCGGCATGCTACTGGCCTTGCTGTCACTCGTCGCATTGCAGGCCAGCGACTGGTTGCGTGACACGGTCAAGCAGGGGCTCGGCAGCGAGGGCGTGAAAGAGCTGATGGTCGCTCCGTACCGACGCATCGTCGTCCTGCATGTCGTCATTATCGGTAGCGGCTTCGCGCTGACTGCGCTGGGCGACCCGTGGATCGGACTCGTCGCTCTTGTCGTCGTGAAGACTCTTTCAGACCTCTACCACGCGCAGAAAGATGAATCGGCTGTGAATCAGCCGCTGACTCTGACCGACGAGCAGCTCGCCGAGATGCACGAAAAGTTCGCAGAGCCGGTCGTAACCGTCAACGGCAAGGAGAAACGCTTCGCCTCGTTCGCCGACATGAAACGCTCGAAAGAATTTCGGATGATGAGCGGCGTGATGCGGATGCTCGGCGCCCGCGACGAGCTGCGCGTCATGCAGACCTTCATTGACGAAAAAATCGCACAGGAACAGCTGGACGCCGACAGCCACTCCGCCTGATCGGGCATTCACAGGAGGAGTGGTTCGTGTCCTGATCGGCGACCGCCTGTTGTTCGCCGGCGCCGCCTTTCGCTAGCGCTGGACTCGACCGGAGCCGTCGCCGCCCATCAGGTTTTCAACCTCCGGAACCGTGACACGATTGAAGTCGCCCTGAATCGTATGTTTCAGGCAGCTTGCGGCGACGGCGAATTCGAGCGACTGCTGCCGGTCTTCGTAGGCCGTCAGTCCGTAGATCAGCGCGGATGCAAAGCTGTCGCCGCCTCCGACGCGATCGACGATGTCCGTGATCTCATAATGCTTCGACAGCTTGAAGCCGTTTGCGTCGCGCAGGCACGCAGACCAGCCGTTGCGATCAGCGCTTCTGGACTCGCGCAACGTAACCGCAATGGTCGACATGTCCGGATACGTTTCCAGTACTTTCGTCGTAAGTGCCTCGTACTTGGCCGTGTCGAGGTCGCCACTTTCGACGTGAACATCCGCTTCGATTCCAAGTGATTTCTGGCAGTCTTCTTCGTTCGCGATGCCGACGTCGACATATTTCACGAGGTCGCGCATCACTTCCGGCGCAGACTTGCCGTACTTCCAGAGCTTGCCGCGAAAGTTGAAATCGCAGGAGACTGTGACGCCGGCCTTTTTCGCGGCTTTGACTGCTGCCATAGACATGTCGGCCGCATTCTGGCTAAGCGCCGGCGTAATTCCGGTGATGTGAAACCATTCTGCTCCGTCAAAGACTGCATCCCAATCAAAGTCGCCCGGGCCGGCTTCGGCGATTGAAGAATTCGCGCGGTCATAGACGACCTTTGACGGGCGCTGGTTCGAGCCCGTCTCGAGGAAGTAGATGCCGACTCGCGATCCGGAGCGGCGGACGTTAGACACGTCAACTCCGAAGCTCTTGAGCTCGCGGAGCGCCGCATCGCCAATGTCGTTAGACGGCAGTGCCGTCACAAACGACGAAGAAAGTCCGTAATTGGACAGAGCGACTGCGACGTTTGCCTCTCCGCCACCGAACGTGGCTTCGAAGGCGGGCGATTGGAAAAACCGTTCATGCGAAGGTGTTTTCAGGCGAAGCATGATTTCGCCAAGGCTTACAAACTTGCCCATGGTGTTATCCCCTGGTTTTTGAAGCGATGGAAACGGCCTCGCTGGCGAGGGCCGTGATGCGATCGAAGTCGCCGGCCTCCACGGCATCTGCCGGTGTCAGCCAGCTCCCGCCGCAGGCCAGTACCGACGGCAGCGCGAGGAACTCACCGAGGTTGCTTGCCGAGACGCCGCCGGTCGGCATGAAGCGCATCGATCGAAAGACGCTCGACAGCGCCTTCAGCGCAGGAACGCCGCCAGCTATCGAGGCTGGAAAAAATTTGACGACGTCGAGTCCGAGATTCACCGCGCGCTGGACTTCGGTCGCGGTGACCGTTCCCGGGTAGATCGGCAGCGACGCATCCTGCGCCGTGCGGACAACTCCGTCGTCGAGGCCAGGCGAAACGAGAAACTTTGCGCCGGAATCGATTGCGTCTCTGGCCTGTTTCGCAGTCAGGACGGTGCCTGCACCGGCGATGACGTCCGGCAATTCGCTCGCAACTGCCGCGAGGCACTCGAGCGCGCGATCCGTGCGAAACACGACCTCGATGACAGACAGGCCGCCTGCCGCGAGCGCGCGCGACGTCTTGACGGCGACGTCGGGATCGTCGGCCTGCACAAGCGGTACGACCGGTGCAGCCTGAAGCTGCTTGACGATGTTGGACATGTGGAACCCCCAGATGGTGTGGAAACCATTATATGTTCCAAATATGGAACACTGTTTTAAATGTGGTACTATTAAACGCGTTTCAGTCAGTGCTTGTCAAGAATGAAAGGAGAAAGCGGATGGGTGCGATCAGTCACGGAATCAGCATCGTGGAAGTCGTGGTTGCTGCCGGGCGCAGCGGTCTGTCGCTGAGCCGCATTGCCGATGAGACCGGTTTGCCCAAATCCAGCGTCCACCGTCTGCTGAAGGAGCTGGTCGACCAATCCCTGCTGATCGTGGACGCCGAGACGCGACACTATCGAGGTGGATTGCGGCTCGCCAAGATCGGTTCGACCGTTATCTCCGACTACGATCTGCGCACAATCGCTCGCCCGGCGTTGCGAACCTTGCAGGAATCGACCGGGCAGGTCGCGACGCTTGGCATTCTCGACGGCGACGTTGGCGTCTATATCGACAAGATCGAGCCGACGAACACTGTTCTGAAACTGCATTCTGAAATCGGAAAGCAGTTTCCGTTGCACTGCACGGGGCTTGGCAAGGTGCTGCTTGCCCACGCCGATTCAAGGACGCAAAAGCGAATCCTGAAGCGCAAGCTCGATGCAATGACTCCGCATACAATCACCGACCCGAAGAAACTGGCGCAAGAACTCGACACAATCCGGGCGCAGGGCTATGGATTCGACCGGGAAGAAATTACGCGCGGGCTCGTCTGTGCCGCTGCGCCGGTGTGGGGGGTCGACGGCAGTGTTGCCGGAGCAATCAGCTGCACAATGCCGAGCTACGTCGCGGAGGAGGCCGGCGACGAGGCAGTTCTGTCGCCCGTGCTACGCGCGGCGGAAGACGCGTCCGCCTGAGCGTCCGTCTGCCTGGACCCGCAGACAGTCAGTCGATGCGCGGGGGCCTGCCGTAAACTCCGCGTTCGCACTCCAGTGAACGGTCCCAGTCACCAAGCCGTGCCGCCGTCTCGTAGCTTGTCTCAAGGAATTCGAGCAGTGTGGCCTCGGGATCGTCGGAATTCCGCACGGCTTCATACGTGAGAATGAACTCGCCAAATTTCTTATCGAAGTAGGCGGCTTCCGGTGCGACCGTTGCGTCCGGGAAGCCATCCGGCGCGGGGTAGGCGTAGGAGTAAAACGCTGCCTCGTCCACGGGACCGCCGCCCGGCCAGAAACCCGCCGACGAGACTTCGTGCGAATAGGCTTCCTGTGTCACATCGTCCGGAAGGGCAGGGATGCCGCCCGGGTGCAACGGCGCGCGACGACCTGAAAAGCGCGTTACCGCAAGATCAAAACTGCCCCAGAACAGGTGCACCGGGCTGACCTTCCCGCGAAAACCGGTGCGAAAGAGTTCGAACGTGTGCGCGACGGAGACAAGCGCGCGATGGAAGCGGGCGACTGCCTCGGCGTCCCACGGTCTGTCTTCCCTGTCATCCTCGAAGCGAACCGGGTCGGGTAATTCGTTCGGACGCCCGTGAAAGTCCGGGTTGCCGCCAAGTTCGGAGACGAGCGTCTTGAATTGCGCATGGAACCGGGCTACCGACATGGCCTTGAGCTCAAATTCCCTGACAAGAGAATGACCGCAATGCCCGCGAACGACACCGTCCGGAAAGTCGAAAACAATCTCGATGCCATCGCCGTCCGGAATGAGGCCGGTCGTCAGCCCGCGCGTCGTCGTGTAGAGCGTTGCATGCCAGGAGTGATTCACCCACGGACTGCGTGCGAGGCGGTATTTGCCCACAATCTGCGAGTAAAGGTGCAGCGCGGACGCAGTCTCCCGCCAGTCGTCGAAGGGAATGTCAGGCCATTCTTCGATATTGCTTGTCATCTTGGCGTCTCCAGTGCATCGGATCGTATGGGGTTACCAGTCTTCTATCGGTGTGTTTCCTGAAATCCAGCTCCATTCGACGTCGGTCATGAACCACGTGTAGGCGTCGAGATCGGAGATGCCCCAGTCCCTGAACTCGCGGACAGCATCGAACAGTGCGGAAGCCGACTCGCCGTCCTGTTCGGTTACCAGCGCGTCGAATAGTTGCATGAAGCCGTCAGGTTTCTCCGGCGCGTCATCAAGCGTGCGGTGCAACCACTTGTGATAGGGAAAGAGAATCCTGTTGTGGGCAAGGATCAGGCGTCCGGCGAACAGTGCGAGTTGGCTGGCCCCGCGCAGCAGCGTGTAGCGATTCTCGTGCCGGGCCGCTTCGTGTACGAGCCAGTGCTGAATAAATGCCATCTTGTAAAACGCTGCGACTCGATCTTCATGGCCGCTCTCCGGATAGCCCGGGATGCGCGCGAGCAGGGCATCGAGCCCCGGTTCGTCGCTGAAGGCCAGGAAGGCGCCGCTGAACGCTGCACGCGACGGCTCGTTTCCCGTTTCCGCGACCATTTCCAGATACGTCATATCCACAATCTTCCCGTCGACGTAGCCGCCGTCGTAATCGCAGAGATCCGTGCGATTGATAAAGGGGTCCCGTTCGGATAGCTGGCGTGCAAATGCTTCCTCGGTCGCGACAATCATGAAGTCGACATCCGAGTCGGGTCGGGCAAAGCCCTTCGCGACCGAACCGCCGATGATCAGTCCGAGATAGTCGGGATCGTCGCGGTAGGCATCTGCCAACCGGTCGATTGCGCGCTGGTGGTGATCGCGTATCCGCATCACAAAAGTATAGCCTGCGTCCTTGAATACGCCCGATCTGTCTGAAACAGTGCTGGAAAATGCAGGTCTCAAGGCTTTGCATGCCTTACGTAAAACGTAATCAGGAGTAATACGATGACTTTTCTTGGTTCACGAAACACGGTTCTTTCGGCGCTCGCGGCGGTGCTGCTGCTCGGTTCTCCGCTCGCTGCGGTCGCTGACAGTGGCCTGTATGCGGGCGGCAGCATCGGCGGCGCGACCATCGACGGTGGCATCGACAACACGGGAATTCCGCAGCTCCCGTCGTCGATCGACGAAGACGACACGGCCTACAAGCTGTTCCTCGGCTACAAGTTCGATCTGCCGGTTCTGGACCTCGGTATCGAGGGCGGCTACGTCAATCTGGGCGAGCCCGAAATCCCGCTGACCGGCATCCCGGGTATCAGTGGTATTTCCTTCGAGACAACCGGACTCAATGTCTGGGGTACGGCCGGTCTTGAAGTCGGTCCTTTGGACGTCTTTGGCAAGCTCGGCTATATCTCCTGGGACGTCGAAGCGGGAATCGATGGCTTCGACTCGATCAGCGATGACGGCACGGACATGGCGTATGGAATCGGCGCCTCGTTTGACATCGGTTCGCTGCAGATTCGCGGGGAATACGAGATCTACGATTTTGAAGGCGCAGACGTGGACATGCTGTCAGTCGGTATCGCGTTCCGATTCTGATCGAAGGCCGCGACTGGAGTTGGCGTCGTCGTGTTCGACTACCTCGTACAGATGTGGGAGCTCGCCACGGATGGCGACAAGCAGGGCGTCCTGTTTTTTATTGCGCTTTACACGTCGGTGATCATGCTCGGGTCGGTGTTGCACCAGCTGCACGTGCGCACCTGGCCAGCTGCGCGCGGTCGCCTGCTTGAATCCGGACTGAAAGAATTCGGGTTTGCGGCTCCGCATTCGTCGAAACAGGAATACAAAGTCGATGCGGTCTATGAGTACACCGTCAACGGAGAGACCTATACCGGCAAACGCGTTTCGCCGTGGGTCGTCGTCGCGTCACACAATGCTCGTTTCTTGCTGGAGCGACAGTTAGCCGGGGTCGAGCGACTCGACGGCGACGGCGTTCGTGTCTTTTACAACCCGGCGCGACCCGCGAAGAGCTTCCTCACGAAGCCCGGCTCTGTCGGCCTTGCGTTCTGCATCATCGTGGCCGTCGCGCCCTTGCCGTGGTACTGGTTTGCCTACCACGGCTGATATAAACGCGGGGCCCGCGCATGCGGGCCCCGTCGTCGTCTAGTCCTCGGACTCTTCGCCATCGCCGTCGAGTGCGGCGTCGAGCATCGCGACCAGTTCATCGCGCGTGTAGCTGTAAGGCCCCCAGGCGTTGAGCTGGACGAGCTCGTTGATCTTCGTGCCAATCGTCCACTGCTGTTCCTCTTCGTTCGGCACGACCATGTAGCGACGTAGCGGTTCGTCGTCGAACAGTGCGTGCAGGAACGCGTCCGTCACTTCGTCCGGTTCCTTGTAGGACAGTTCACGCTCGGCCGTAGCTTCGTAGCGCTCTTTCATCTCATCTGTAATTTCGCCGCCGTCTGCCTTCGCCTGCTGCATCGCACGCTCGACGCTGCTACGTCGGATGTTCGACTTGTAGTTGCCCGGCTCGACAACACTGACCCAGACGCCCTGTGGTTCGAGCTCGGCCGCGACGGAGTCCGTGAATGCTTCAATCCAGTGCTTGCTGCCTGCGTAGGCGCTGAAGCCAGGAAATGCTGCCAATGTTCCCGCGATCGATCCTGTCGTCACGATTCGACCGCCGGACTCGACCACGAGCGGTGCGAATGCTTTCGTCGTCCGGTACACACCTTCAACGTTGACGTCGTAGACGAAGGTCTGATCCTCGATGTCCGTATCGATCACTGCGCCCCCGCCGCCAACGCCGGCATTGTTGACGAGGCCCCACAGCCCGGTTCCTTTCTCCTCGATCATTGCAACAACTGCATCGATCTGATCCTGCTTCGTGACGTCGAGTTTGACAGCCGTAATGTTGTCGATCGCGTCGAGTTCTTTTAAGTCCCCGTCCTTTCGTGCGCCGGCGTAGACGTGGTAGCCGCGCTCAGCAAGCGATTCGGCGAGATTACGCCCGATACCAGTGCTCGCGCCGGTAATCAGGATGGATTTCTGATGATCGTCGGCGTGAACTTCGTCGAACGCGCACACGAACAACACTGCCGCCAGGACGGCGACGATGGCTTGTCGAAACATTGGGTCTCTCCCTTGTTGTTATTGGGCAAGACAGTAGCACAGAGCCGGCCGCGCCGAGGGCAGTGTGAGCTGCCGTAAGTGCCGGGCAAAGAAAAAGGCCCTCGGAGTGCGAGGGCCTTTTTGAAAGAGATGGACGCGCTGGTAGAACTGCTATTGTTGCGGTCTGGTTGCGATGCTTCTTCCGCTGTCTTTCGACGGGCGTTTTCCGCGCCACTCCCGATCGCTATTTGTGTCGGGCTACCTTTCCGGCGTAACGTCGAGGCGAGTTCCGAGTTCATCCTCACGTCTCTTTCGATCCTTTCCGTCGTTCTCACGCGGTCCGTTTCGAAAGACTCCGCTTTCTCGCGTCCTCCGCCCCCGGCACTTGTCAGGACTCGGATCCTTTTAAGCAGGGCGGTTGTTAGCGTTAGCTAACTGAGGCTAATGCCTCAATTTCGATACTATGCTTCGGACCTGTGTTTGCAAGCGTTGCTGAAGAAACGATTTTCACTAAAAAGCGAAATGATTTTGCGATTGGATATTTGCCGTAAACACCTCAAGTAGTTTCGCAATTCCGCGCTGAAAAAACCGCGCGCAGTTTGCGCAAACCGTGAATCGAGAGGCAGTCAATGGACTCGTTTGCGAGGTCGCTAGAGCCCCCAGCGCCCCGCCAGCGGCGGTCGTGTCCCGTCTTTGTGAAACGTCCGTGCATAGAGGGCGCAGAACGCGAGCGAGGCAGAGAACAGGCTAAAAAGCGGGATGTGCTGCTCCCAGCTGACGTCCGTTTCGAAAGCCCGCATCGTGATGTACAGCGCCACGACCCCGGCGATTGACAGGGAATTCAACAACATAAACACGAAGACCAGCCACTGCGGCACATCGTCCCACAGCTCACGTGCCCGCCTGGCCCTGGTCTTCGGATAGCTCCGCAGCACGGTCAGCGTCAAAAGTAACGAAACCGGAATTGACCAGATCTCGATCGTTCTCAAGGCACCGATGCTCACGCCCGCCTGTCCGCCGCCCATAAACACGGCCATCATCGACACCAGGCTCGCGAGAATCAGCATCGCAAGCAGGGCCAGAAGAATGCAGGGGATAAGCGTTCGCATCCCAACAGTTTAGCGCCACAGATTCACGTCACCCAGTCGACACGAGCCCGCGCCAGTACGACCCTGGTGGCGATGTTCTCTCTCGCGGTCAATGCGAGCTTCAGAGCGCCTCGACCAGTTGACCGTCCTGCAAGCTCACAACGCGATCGCAGGCGGAAATGGCCGCCTGGCGGTGCGCCACGACAATCCGCGTGATGCCCCGGCCGCGCAGTCCTTCCAGCACTTTGCCCTCAGTTGACGCATCGAGATTCGCCGTACCCTCGTCGAGTAAGAGGATCGAGGGTCGGTGATACAGGGCCCGGGCCAGCAGGATGCGCTGACGTTGTCCGCCCGACAGCGCGGAGCCCATGTCGCCGATCAGCGTTTCGAAGCCCATCGGCAGCGAGCGAATGTCGTCCGCAACCGCAGCGGCTTCTGCGGCCGCGACGAGTGCCCGCCGGTCGCGTGTCGCGTCGAAGAACGCGATGTTTTCCGCGATCGAGCCTGTGAGCAGACGGTCGTCCTGCATGACGACACCAGTCTGGGCCCGAATCGCGCGCAGATTCTCCCGGCAGAGCGGCAAGTCGTCGAACACAATCTCGCCGTCGTTGAGGATCAGCAGTCCGCTCAACAGTTTCAGGACAGTCGATTTGCCGGCGCCTGAGACACCCGTCAGGGCGATCGATTCGCCGGCTTGAACGGTCAGCTCGGCGCCGTCGAGAATCCACGGCAAATCGTCGGCGTGGCGAAACCTTGCGTTCCGGATGCGCACACCGCCTTCGAGTTTTTCGACGCGCACTCGTGAGCTCGCTTCCGGCTCGGCGGTGACGAGTTCCGCCAGTCGCTCGAGATGCAGTCCGGCCGTTCTGACAGCGAAGTACTGGCGCATCAGGCTAAACAGGCTGTTTTCGAACTGGCTGCGCCAGGCCTGGAATGCGAACAGCATGCCGAGCGTCAGCTTGTTCTCGATGACGGCGAGCGCGCCGAAGCCGAGCAGCGCGAGGTCGAGCGCGGAGATGGAAATGCCGGACGCTGCCTGTCCGACGATGCCAAACCGTTGCAGTCGGATCTCGATATTCAGCGTATCCGTGAATGCGGCCGACCAACGCTCGTGGCGCAGTCGCTCCCGTGCGAACAGTTTCACGGGCCGAATCGCCCGGATCGTTTCGAGCACGACAGTATTCAGGCCGGCGCGCGACATGATGAGCTCTTCTGTCACACGCCGGATGTAAGGGAAGGCAGCGACGCGGGTGACGAAGATCAGACCGAGCGCGCCGACCACCAGGGATGCAAGCGGCAGCGAGTACAGCAACATCATTGCGAGCGTCGCAACGCAGAGGAGGCCGTCGAGCAGCATGTTGATCAGCGTGCTCGACAGCAGGGTGTGAATCGGTCGCATGGAATCAAGACGCGAGACCACGTCACCGACGTGGCGTCGCTCGAAGAAAGCTGCCGGCAATCGGAGCAGGTGTCGCATCAGATTGGACTGCAATTCAAAAGACAGGGTCTGCCCGAGGAAGAGGCCTGCCCAACCGCGGAGGAATTCGAGTACAACCTGGGTGAGCTTTAGCAAACCGAAGCCGATCAGGACGACGGCGAGCAGATCCGTGTTCGTTCGCGCGATCGCTTCGTCCACGACCAGTTGGCTGACCAGCGGTGCGAGCAGACTTAAGGCCTGCACGACGACGGCGAGAACGATGAGCCGCGCGACCGCGCCCCAGAGCCCTTGAGACGAAGACCAGAGGTCGCGGAGGCGAAGCTTCGGCGGCGCGGGTTTCGGCGTGAAAGACTTGCCGGGGAAAAACTCGAGCGCGATTCCGGTAAAACACCGATCGATCTCGGACCAGTCGATTTTGCGTCGACCGACCGCGGGATCGTGGATCGTAATCGTCCGACGTCCAATCCCAGCGAGGACGACAAAGTGGTTCATGCGCCAGTGCAGCACGGCCGGCGGTTTCAGTTTCCGCAATTCTCCGAGCGACACACGGACGGCTTTCGACTGCAAACCAAGCGCCTCGGCGTGCGTAGCGATCGAAGCCGCGCTGCATCCTGCCTGCGACACACGAAACTGCGATCGGAGCTCAGCGAGGGAGACACCGCGACCAAAATGGCTCGCAACCATCGCGAGACACGTAAGCCCGCACTCGCTCATCTCGCCCTGCAGGATGACGGGCGTCTTTCGCGTCCAGGAAAATTGGAGTCGCGCCTCGCGATGCTGATCGTTCGATAACGTCATCCGATTCAGAATCGGAGCGACCGCAAGGGGTCAAGCAGCCAGTCAATCGGCTTGCGTTCTCCCAGCTTGAGGTCGCCCTGGACTCGCATGTCGATCGCAAGCGCGAGCGTCGCCTGGTCTGACGACGGGTGTAAGCCCACAACGATGCGGTATCCGCCGGTACCGATTCCGTGCCTCGGGTGTGGCACTGTCGCGCTCTGTGCGATCTCGGTGACGCTTCCACGCAACTTGCCGTGCTTCTGGTGCGGAAACGCATCGACGCTGAGTCGGACCTCGTCACCGGGTCGGACGAAGCCGATGGCACGCGACGGGGCAAAAAGGTGCGCTTCGAAGACGGCCTCACGCGGGCGAATGCTGACTGCCGCCCGGTCCGCGCGTTGCCGCTGTCCGACGTCGGCATCGACCGCGGTGACCGTTCCCGCGACCGGCGCAAGAAGCAATTCGCGCCCTGCCATCCGGCGATCGATCAGGGCTTCGTTCAGGGTGTGCTGCCTGAGCCGAAGATTCGATATTGCTCGCGCGTGCTCGTCACCAAGCGCTTCGATGTCGAGTTGCATCAGAGCGTGTTCCCCGCGGAACTCGGCGAGGCGCGCGTCAAGCGCCGCAGCTTCGGATTCGAGCGCGAGTACAGCTTCGTGCCGTGTGCGTACGTCAGCGTCTGCGGTGAAGCGTTGCTCCGCCAATGTTCGCATGCGCGCAAGTTCTCTCTGCGCAAGCTCCAGTCGCCTCGCATGAGCCGCACGTTGCGCTAGCAGGCGCCCGATTCGCGATTCGAGTGCGGCAAGCGCAGCGATGGACCGTCGCCTCACCGTTTTTTCGCGCGATTCTTCAAGTTCCAGCTGCGCGCGGATCTCATCCAGCTGACGCTCCGCGATTCGCACGCGCTCGGTGTGCGATGCGAGCTCCGATTCGGCGCTTTCGTTTGAGAGCACCGCCAGCGTTTCACCTTGCCGGACGACACTCCCGACTTTGACAAATCGCTCTGTGACCAGGCCGTCGCGCTTGGCGAAGACGGACGACAGCCCTGTAGAGACGACGATAAATCCAGGAACCGTTTCACGTTGCGGGTACGACATGGCGTTCGCGAACGTGAGCGCAGAAGCGACGGCCGCGGCAAGCACGATGACCACAAGGCGAAACGACAGTGGCTCGGCGATCGATACGCGTCCGCGCAGCGTAAGCCGCGAGGCATTGACGGCGCTGCGGCGGAACAAGGCCAAGGCTTTCCCCAGAGCAAAAGGCCATCCTGCGATCGACAGCGCGCGCCGTCACGCCGACAAAATACACATTTATGAAACAAAAGGACCAGATACGTGCATTTCGGCGTGCGCAGCCGGGCATTGCGCGTCCTGTGGCAGTGTCCGAGCCTGACGATGCACCCTGAAACGCGCGCGGCAACTCGACGAATTTTCCGCACAGCTCAAGAAATCAAGCTGCCGGTCGATAACCAGTCACGAGTGAAAACCTGAATCTCAGGGATGCGAGGTACCCACATGGCTGTTCGCAAGGAAGAACTTCCGCAGGCGGTGCTCCATACCGATCAGAAGAACATCCTGATCATCGACGACAGCCCGACCGACCGGGAATACTACGAACGTTGCCTGGAAGACCTTGGGTTCAACGTCGTCGCCGCGAGCGGTGGCGATGAAGGCCAGCGAAAAATTGAACGCCAGCCGTTCGACTGCATTCTCCTCGACTACTTCCTACCACGCGAAAACGGCATAGACGTCCTGAACGCCATCCGGCTGGATCCGGATCGCGCGGGCCCGCCCGTCATCCTAATCACTGGTGCCGGAAACGAGGACGTTGCGGTATCTGCCTGGAAGTCCGGCGCTGCCGACTATCTTGCGAAAGACAAAATCACGCCGGAGTCGTTGAAGCGTGCGGTTACCAATGCCGTTGAAAAGCACGATCTTCGTCGCGCGCTCGCAGAACACGCGGCGGAACTTGAGGCGGCCAACCGGGCACTTCGCAAGCGCAACGAAGAGGTCAGCCGCTTCTACATGAACGTGTCGCACGAACTGAACACGCCGCTTGCCGCCGCCCAGGAATTTGTCTCGCTGGTACGCGATAAAGTTGCCGGTCCTCTGACTGACGAGCAGGCCGAGTACCTTGACGACGCGCTGGACAGCCACCGGCTGCTCGCGCAACACATCGATGACCTGATCGAAACGACGCGCCTGAACAACGGCAAAATGAAGGTCAATCCGGTTCCGGTCGATTTCCACGCGCTGGTCAGGCGGGTCCTCGCCGCGAACGCACAGCTGTCACGCGACAAGTCGGTCGCGATCGAGACTGATATACCGGATGAGATGCCGCGTGTCCTAGCTGACAGAAATCGCATCTTCCAGGTGCTATGCAATCTCGTTCGCAATGCGGTGAAGCACAGCCACACAAGACTTCCGATTGTGGTCCGCGCGGAGCTGCTAGCGCACAGCGTCAATATCGTCGTCGAAGACTCCGGCTGCGGTATTGACCCGCTGCATCAGACGGGAATTTTCGATCGGCTGTTCCAGGTGCCCAAGCCGGGTGAGAGCGATGAAGGCCTCGGCCTGGGGTTAAGCATCGCCCAGGAAATTGTGAAATTGCACGGCTCTGAAATACACGTCGCCAGCGAGCCCGGGAAGGGCAGCGCCTTCAGCTTCGAGCTGGCACTCAACACGCCCTGAGGAGGGCATCATGCGAACGATACTGGTGGTTGAAGACAATCCGAAAATCGCGAAAGCGATCAGCGCACGCCTGAAGCACGTTGGCTTCGCGGTGAAGACGGCTAGCGACGCGCCGTCGGCCCTGATGATGGCCCGCCAGCGCGAGCCGGACCTTGCGATTATCGATATCTCCATTCCCGGAGGAACCGGGCTCGACGTTGCGACGAACCTGCGCGATCACGTTTGCGAAACCGAGTTGCCGGTCATCTTTATCACGGCGAGCAAAGATGCGGAGATTCGAACGCGGGCGCAGAAGTTCAAGGAGGCGGTGTTGTTGTCCAAGCCCTTCACTGCAAAGCAGCTCGTTGATGCCATCGAAACCGTTCTTTTCAGCGGTGACCCCGAGGCGCAACTTCTGGCAACCCAGTTCTCCTGATTTCGACGAATGCTAAGACTGACTCAAGAGCGATAAAATGACGAACGTCTGGGAGCACCTCACGTCCGGGGATTTTATGCCGCACGGTCACTGTTACCTGTGGCTGCCCGAAATTCTCTGGACGAATGTGACCGCCGATTTCCTGATTGCGGCGGCCTACTACTCGATACCGGTTTCGATCGTCGCCTTCATGCGGAAGCGACCCGACCTGGAACTGCGCGCAGTCCCCGTGCTGTTTTCACTGTTTATTTTCCTGTGCGGGACGACGCACCTGTTTGCAATCGTGACGGTGTGGAACGGCTACTACGGAATCGCCGGCCTCCTGAAGGCGGCCACCGCGATTGTCTCGATCTTCACCGCGGTTTTTGTCTGGAAGCTGCTACCGCAGGCACTCGCAATTCCGAGCAATACGCAGATGCAGGGCATCGTTGATGCCGCAACGAGCGAGCTGGTCGACAAAAACAAGGCGCTCGGCCGCGCCAACGAAGACGTCGAAAATTTTGTGTCTGCCGCGTCCCACGATCTGAAAGAGCCCCTGCGTACTCTTGTGGCCTACAGCCAGCTTCTCGAGAAGGACGTCGGCAAGGAAATCAGCGACAACGCACAGCGTGACCTCGAACACATTGTTGCCGCCGCAAAGCGAATGCAGACGCTCGTGAACGACATACTGGATCTGTCACGATCCGGCAACACCGAACCGGACTGGCAGCCGGTCGACATGGAGAATTCCTTCAGGGACGTCGTTGAGACACTTAAGGAACGTATCGAATCGCTGAATGCCGATGTGTCACTTAAGGGATCACTGCCAACGATTCTCGGGGACGCGGTACTAATTCGACATATTCTGATAAACCTACTGAGCAACGCGCTCAAGTTCAGGCGCGACGATGTACCGCCTACTGTCACGCTTTCCGCCAGCGAGCAAGCGGACGGAGTCTGGGTTTTTTCCATCGAAGACAATGGCCTGGGCATCGACAGCAGCTTTGCAGAGAAGATCTTCGAGCCGTTCAAACGCCTCCACGGACGCGACCATTCCGAGGGAACGGGGATCGGCCTCGCGATCTGCAAACGGGCGGTTGAACAACATGGGGGTAAAATTTGGGTCGAACCTGCCGATAAAGCAGGATCGATTTTCAAATTCACATTACAGGCCGATCCGGCCCTCAAGGACGACGCATGAGCGGGAAACGGAAACCTCTGATCCTGATCGCCGAAGACGACCCGGCCGATCGTGACCTGATCAAACGAGCACTCGCCGACACCTCGGTCGAGATCGAGATTGTTCGGGACGGCGTCGAGATCGTCGAACACATGGCGAATTCGCTACGCGACGGCAGCAGCAAGCAGCGGCCGGACCTCGTTATCCTCGACTTGAACATGCCGCGCCTTGACGGCAAGGCAGTTCTCGAACAGCTCAGGAAACATTCGCTCGCGAAGCAGATTCCGGTCGTGATGTTTTCGAGCTCGAACCGCGAAGACGACATCAAGGATTGCTACAAGCTTGGTTGTTCGTCCTACGTCGTCAAGCCAACCGACCTCGAGCCGTTTATGACGTCGCTGAACCTGATCGTCGTGTACTGGATGAAGCTCGTCGAGCTGCCCTTTGAACGGGCGCAGGCCTGAACATTTCAACGCGTCAGCGTAGCTGGCTGTCCTTGCTGCCGCGCCGGTTGTAGCCGGCAAACGCCTTGTCCTTCGCGTCCAGCTCGGACTGGCACTTGATGCACAGACGAACGCCCGGAATCGCCTCGCGGCGAGGCTCCGGAATCTTCGCGTCGCATTCTTCGCAGCGTTTCCGGCTTTCACCCTTCGGGATGCGCAAGCGCGCGCGACTGACGGCATCATCGATCGTCGCGTCGATCTGATCCTGTACCGCTCCGTCTTTTGCGAACCCGCCAGCCATGTGCATATTCTAACATTCGAATGTAAGTCGCATGCCGTCCGCCTCTGTGCCGACGCGAAGAGTCCTTTCGGCGGATGGTCCCGCCGGGCACTCAGCTCGCGTCGAGCGCTT
>CAWUHY010000039.1:0-17722 GCA_963922215.1 uncultured Gammaproteobacteria bacterium
TCTGACGCTGAAGCTGAGACGGTTAGTGACATTACCTCCGTCTACCGCGAGCGCCTAAGGAGCTTGAGCTGGTTCATTAAGTGCCTGAACGAGACCATTGCCCGGATGGCCAATGCTGAAGATGACTGTACCGGACATTTCTGGGAGGCGCGGTTTCATTCGGTCCCACTTCGGACGGAGACAGCAGTGATACAGGCCATGGCCTATGTGGATCTGAACCCGATCCGGGCTGGAACGGCCAACACACCAGAGGACTCGGACTTCACGAGCTTCAAATCTCGTGCGGCGAAAGTAACGCAGCCATCACAAGTCGGACAAGCAATCGAAGCCCTGTCTGAGCGTCGTGAGCTGCTACGCACAGCGATCAAGCCAAAGCCGCTCATGGCGTTTGCTGATGAGCCGACAAAGCATCCGAGTCATCGACTCCCGATTGGTGTAGATGACTACCGCGTGCTCGTCGACGCACTCGCGCGGTGTGAGATGCCTGGCAAGCATGGAAAGATGACGGACGAGCTTCCGTCGATAATCGAGCGAATGGGTTTGTCGTCGGAGGATTGGTTTAAGTCGACTACTCGCTCAAGACGCTGTTAGCGATGTTCGTGAAAATTTCGTACGGGCAACAGCCTGAGAACTGCGTGTGCGTGTTGCAAAAATCCAGGCCCCTCTCCTCCAGAGCGGGATAGTTTTTCCACGAGTTCGTCTTTCTAGTCCTTCAATCGCGGCGGAGATAGTTGATTGTGTGCCTGTCCCTGAAAGACATGCCTGTCCCTGATAGAGATCTGGTGTGCCTGTCCAGTATAGAGATCTTTGAGCGTCAATCGCCGGCGGAACCGTTGTCCAACGGCTCGCGAATCCAGAGACGCGGATCGTCGTTCCAGGTAAGAAGTCGGATCTTCCAGCCTGCGTCGGTGCGGAGCGCGACGATCACATAGTTGTTGTCGGGGATCGTCGTTCGTACGCCCTCGTACTCCCAGATCAGTTTCGCGCGCCCGCGGACAATGCCGACGTCGCCGACGACGAAAACTTCGTGCGCCTCCCGCGTCCAGAACGGCACGACGGTGGGTGGGTAGTCCGGGTTGAACCAGAAGTCGCGAATCGCCTCGTGCCCTTTCACGACTGGGTCGCCGTGATGCGGGACAAGCGTCGCATCCTTGGTAAAGAGACTCATAACCGCGTCGGCGTCGCCTGCTTTCCAAGTATCGGCATACGCCTGGTCTAGGGCCAGAAGCTCCTCCTTGTCGCCGGCGTGCACGTCGAACGCGACGAATACACCGAGAATGACCAATACTCGAACCATGGATTCCCCCAACAACTTGATGCGAGTTGGAGGGAGAATCCGGCGAAAGAGTTCCGTTCGAACTTCCGATTGATGGGTGCCTGTCCCCGTCAAGGCAAGCGCGGCCAGTCGGACGCGTCGAGCGTCTCGCGGTAGCTGTGCCATGCGGCGTAGGCGAGCCAGGGCATGACGACGATCAGTCCGATCATCGCCGTTGCAAAGCCGATGGCTGTGAGGCCGACGATCAGCGCTGCCCACAGAACGGCGACTCGCTTGTTGCGTAGCACCGCGTTGATGCTGGAAACGCAGGCCGTGATCATGTCGACGTCGCGATCCGCGATCATCGGCAGCGAGAACACGGCGGTCGCGAAGGTAAAGGCCGCAAAGATCGAACCAATCGCGGAACCCATGAGCAAAAACTCAATCAATGCCTGAGTTTCGCCCGACTCGACCGGAAACAGCGCGTTAAGCATCATGCCTGTCCTCGACCAGACCATCAGGATTACCATCTGGGCGAGCGCGAAGACGCCGGCTTGCCCGATCACGCGTCTGACGAGGCGGAGCGAGCGAGATAGCGACGGGCGGCGGCCGAGTTCGCTGCAGCGCGACACGCCGTAGAGTCCCACGGCGATCAGCGGCGCAAAAAACACGAAGCCGGACAGCAATGCCGCGAGCAGCGCAAAACTGCCGAGCGTATAGGCCATCGCCGAAACGAGAACGCTGACGACGAAGGTCAGAAATCCGAAGGCAATCGAGATGCGCGGCCAGGCCCTGAAGTCACGCCAGCCGGCTTTCAGCCAGCGAAGTGGAGCGCCGCTGTCTAAGGACGCGCAGGGAACGACGAACGGGCGGGCTTCCTCAGCTGCCGCCTTGCCGTTCGGTGTATTCGGCGAGGCGCTTTTCATAGTCTTGGGCGAGCACCAGCGTGCGGTCAGGCAAACGCATCAGGTAGCGGCCGTCATGTGCGGAATCGCGACGGTAGTTATGCCAGTCGCTGCGTGCAGCGTTGAGCTTGAAAAGACTGGCAGAAAATTTTTGCATGGCGCCAGTATAGGCGCGCGCAGCCAGCGAGAAAACCGCCGGCGATTATCCGCCGAAGTTGATCTTGGCTTCGAGGTTAGCGCGGGAGTCGGCGTGTGACATTGCCTCTTCGAGCGTGATCGTGCCGTCTCGGTAGTGTTTGAGCAACGCATCATCGAAGGTCTGCATGCCAGCCTCACCGCTGTCGCGATGCGCTTCCTTCACGCCGACGATATCGCCCTTTAGGACGAGCTCTTTGATGTGCGGCGTATTGAGCATCATTTCGATCGCAGCAACGCGTTTACCGGTACGCGCCCGGACGAGTCGCTGCGCGAGGATGGCGCTTAAGTACTGCGCGAGATCCATGAAGACCTGGGAGTGCTGGTCTTTTGGGAACATGTTGATGATACGGTCCAGCGTCTCGGCCGCGTTGTTTGCGTGCAGCGTGGCAAGCACGAGGTGGCCGGTACCGGCCATATCGAGAGCCGACTGCATCGCCTCGCGGTCGCGGATCTCACCAATCTGGATCACGTCGGGTGCGGCGCGAACCGCACTCTTCAGTGCGCGCGCATAGGATTTCGTGTCGAGCCCGACTTCACGCTGATTCACGATGGACTGGATATTCGGGTGCAAAAACTCGATCGGATCCTCGACAGTAATGATGTGCGACGAGGTGTTTTCGTTCCGGTAGTTGATCATCGCTGCGAGCGTCGTCGACTTACCCGCACCGGTCGAACCGACCATCAGGATCAGGCCACGCCGAAGCAGCGTCAGGTCCTTGAGCTGCGGCGGCATGCCGAGTGAATCGAGCGACGGCAGCTCCGAGGTGATGTAACGCAAAACCATCGCGACATTGCCGCGCTGGTGGAAGACATTAACGCGGAAGCGACCCAGCCCCTGCTCCGAAATCGCGAAGTCGATCTCGAGTTCTTTCATGAAGTAGTCGAGCTGGTCTTCGTCCATCAGTTCGATTGCCGCCTGCTTCACCATCTTCGGCGTCATCTCGAGCTTGTTCACCGGCATGATTTTGCCCTCGATCTTGATCTTCGCGGGCGCAAACGGCGAGAAGAACAGGTCAGAGGCCTTCTTCTCGACCATGAGTTTGAACAGGGGTTTTACATTCATGCTGGTTTCCCGATGCGACGACCGCTAGAACTGGCGCGCGGTATCCTCTTCCATGATGTGCAGGCTTTCGGCCTGCTGATCGGCAATCGCCGAATCGCGTTTACTTTCCAGCTTGATCCGCAGCCTGAGCTCGTTCTTCGAGTCTGCGTTCCGCATCGCCTCTTCGTAGGTGATAATGCCGTCCTCGTATAGCACGAACAGCGCCTGGTCGAAGGTCTGCATGCCGAGACGCGTGGACTTCGCCATGATCTCCTTGATCTGCCCGACCTCGCCTTTGAAGATGAGGTCCGCGATCAGCGGCGTGTTGAGCATGATTTCCATCGCGGCAACGCGACCGATGCCGCCTTCGCGCGGGATCAGGCGCTGCGAGATAAACGCTTTCGCGTTCAGCGACAGGTCCATGAGCAGCTGCTCGCGGCGCTCCTCGGGGAAAAAGTTAATGATGCGGTCCAGCGCCTGGTTCGCACTGTTCGCGTGCAGCGTGGCGAGACAGAGGTGACCGGTTTCGGAAAACTGGATGCCGTACTCCATCGTCTCGCGGTCGCGAATCTCACCGATGAGAATGACGTCCGGCGCCTGGCGCAGCGTGTTCTTCAGCGCCGCGTGCCAGGTTTCCGTGTCGACGCCGACTTCGCGCTGCGTGATGACACAACCCTTATGCGGGTGAACGTATTCGATCGGATCCTCAATCGACATGATATGACCGCGCGAATTCTCATTGCGGTGACCGATCATCGCTGCCAGCGTCGTTGATTTACCAGAGCCCGTTCCGCCAACAACGATGACGAGCCCACGCTTGTTCATGACGACATCTTTCAGAATCGGCGGCAGGTCGAGTTCCGTCAGCGTCGGGATTTCCGTCGTGATCGTTCTCAGGACCGCGCCGGCGTAGCCCTGCTGGATGAATGCGCTGACGCGAAAACGGCCGATGCCTTGCGGCGAGATCGCGAAGTTGCATTCCTTCGTCGCGTCAAATTCCTTGATCTGCTTGTCGTTCATGATGGAGCGAACCATCATGGCTGCCTGCTCGGATGTCAGAGGCGAATCGGTTGCTTTGTGGATGGTGCCGTCGACCTTGATCGCGGGCGGAAATCCCGTCGTAATGAACAGGTCGGAGCCATTGCGCTCCACCATCTTCCGCAACAGATTCTGTGTCAGACGTACCGCTTGTTCCCGTTCCATCCTCGATGCCTCCCGCTCGCGTTAGCGACGGTCTAGAAATTTTCCTTACTAACCGCCTTGAAGCGGGCTTCTTCTTTCGTGATCAGACCTTTCTTCATCAGGTCCGCGAGATTCTGGTCGAGCGTCTGCATTCCCGAGCCCTGGCCTGTCTGGATCGCTGAGTACATCTGCGCGATCTTGCCTTCACGAATCAGGTTCCTGATCGCGGGCGTGCCGACCATGATTTCGTGCGCTGCGATACGACCGCCACCGACTTTCTTCAGTAGCGTCTGCGAGATAACCGCGCGCAGCGATTCTGACAGCATGGCGCGAACCATCTCTTTTTCCGCCGCCGGGAAAACATCGACGATACGGTCGATGGTTTTTGCCGCTGAGCTCGTGTGCAGCGTACCGAAAACGAGGTGACCGGTTTCGGCGGCCGTCAGGGCCAGGCGAATCGTCTCGAGGTCGCGGAGCTCGCCGACCAGGACGACGTCGGGATCTTCACGCAGCGCTGAACGCAACGCCTCGTTGAAGCCCAACGTGTCGCGGTGAACTTCGCGCTGGTTAATCAGGGATTTCTTGGACTCGTGTACGAACTCGATCGGATCCTCGATCGTCAGGATGTGATCCGGCTTGTTTTCGTTGATGTAGTCGACCATCGCCGCAAGCGTTGTCGACTTACCGGAACCGGTCGGTCCCGTCACGAGCACGATGCCTCGGGGGTGCATGGAAACATCCTTGAAGATCGCGGGGGCGCCGAGATCGTCAAGCGTCAGAATTTCAGAAGGAATTGTCCGGAATACGGCTGCGGAGCCGCGGTTCTGGTTGAAGGCGTTGACGCGGAAGCGCGCAAGATTCGGAATTTCGAAGGAGAAGTCGGTCTCGAGAAACTCTTCGTAGTCCTTACGCTGCTTGTCATTCATGATGTCGTACACCATGCTGTTGACGTCTTTATGCGTCAGCGCAGGCATGTTGATTCGCTTGATGTCTCCATCAACACGAATCATCGGCGGGACGCCACCAGACAAGTGCAGGTCAGAAGCGTTGTTCTTGACGGTAAACGACAAGAGTTGGGCGACGTCGACGGCCATTCATAGTCCTCAAAGCATGCGGCCGGACTTACCATAACCCGGCACGAAGAAAAGCTAGTATAGCGGAGCGACCGGACCAAAACGTGATAAGAGTCACGGAAAACCTGACCACTGTTCAGCGCCAGCTCCAAGCGGCGGCGGGCGCTGCAGACCGCGATCCGACTGACATCCGCCTGCTCGCTGTGAGCAAGCGTCAGCCCGTTTCCGCCGTCCGCGAACTCGCTTCGGCCGGTCATGTCGATTTTGGCGAAAACCAGGTGCAGGAAGCCCTCGACAAAATCACAGAATTGAAGGATTTATCGATTTGCTGGCACTTTATCGGCAGCATCCAGAGCAACAAGACGAAACAGATCGCAGAAAACTTCGACTGGGTGCATGCCGTCGATCGCGTAAAGATTGCCCGCCGTCTCAACGATCAACGTCCGGAAGAGCTCCCGCCGCTCAACATCTGTCTCCAGGTCAATATCGATGACGAAGATTCAAAGTCGGGCGTCATGCCGGATGCGGTCGGCGCGCTCGCCGCGGCCTGTGCCGATCTTCCACGTTTGAAGCTGCGCGGACTCATGTGCCTGCCGGCGATTCGTGAAGGTCTCTCTGCACAACGCGAACCGTTTCGAAAACTCGCTGCACTGCAGCACGAACTTTCGACAAGCGGATTCGACGTCGATACGCTCTCGATGGGAATGAGCAATGACTTTGAAGCCGCGATTCTGGAAGGAGCAACCATCGTGCGGGTAGGTACGGCCCTGTTCGGGCCGCGAGAAACGTCGTGAGCCGCATCGCATTCATCGGCGGCGGCAACATGAGCCGCGCGATTATCGGCGGACTTGTCGCGAGCGGATTCGACGCGGCTTCGATTGCCGTGTCCGAACCGGACGACAACGTTCGGCGTTCGCTGTCGGATGATTTTCCCGGTGCGAGCGTTGTCGCGAGCAATCTCGATGCGGTCGACGGAGCGGACACGATCGTGCTCGCCGTCAAACCGCAGGTCTTGCCGGCGGTTTGCGCGGAAATTCGGGACGCGGTGCAGTCAGCCCGGCCGCTCGTACTGTCGATCGCGGCCGGAATCAACACCCAAACCATCGACGGCCTGCTTGGCGGCGGGATCCCGGCCGTGCGGATCATGCCGAACCAGCCTGCGCTGTTGGGACACGGCATGTCTGGTGTTTACGCAAACGCAGAGTGCAGCGACGCCGACCGCCGGCGTGCCAGCGAGCTCGCGGCGGCAACCGGAGAGGTCCTCACCGTCGAGCGCGAATCCGACATCGATACGGTGACCGCAATCTCGGGAAGCGGACCGGCCTATTTCTACCTATTAATCGACATGCTGATCGACTACGGCATATCTCGCGGATTGTTACGCGATGCAGCCCGACAGTTAGCCGCGCAGACGGCGACCGGAGCTGCCGCGATCGTGCAGGCAAGCGACGATCCTGTGGCTGAACTGATCGCGCGCGTCAGATCGCCGAAGGGAACGACCGAGGCCGCCCTCGACTCGCTGGAAGACGGCGGAATCCGTACCATCGTCGCCGCCGCCCTCGAGGCAGCTCGTCAACGCGCAGAGGTCCTCGCGGCCGACGCCGAAAAATCGCTCGGTGAGAACTGAATCATGAACGCCCTCCTATTCATTATCGAATCGCTCGTACAGATCTACCTCGTCGTTCTGCTGCTGCGCTTCTGGCTCCCGTTGCTCGGCGCCGACTTCAGGAACCCAGTAGCGCAAGCCATTTATAAGCTGACGTCGCCAATCGTCGTACCAGTTCGCCGCGTGATCCCGTCGATCGGGCGCATTGACACCGCGACGGTGCTGCTCGCATTCCTGATTCAGTGTCTGTTGACCGCCGTGCTGGTCGGTCTGCGAGGCGGCACGGTTGAGCTCGGTGGCGTCGCGGTCTTTGCCGTCTTCGAGCTTGTCTATCTGAATATCTACATCTTTATTTTCGCGATCATCGTCTATGTCATCATGGGATGGATCGCGCCGAACACGTACAACCCGGTTACGGCTTTGGTTACCACGCTGGTACGGCCAATCCTCCAGCCGTTCTCGAGAATGCTGCCAAAACCGGGCGGAATTGATGTCTCGCCGCTGATTGTCATCCTGCTGTTTCAGGCGACGATCATTCTCCTCGATGACATAAGACTCGGGTTGTTCTCCTGAGGAGACTCAAGATTGATTTTCTCGCGCTCAAACCGGCCGGGAAATGGTTTATAGTGAGTCCATGACGAAAGGGACAGCAATAGTCCAGAAAGGGGTACCGATGATGACCTTAAGACTGCCAATCTTGCTCGCAATGATTTTCACCCTGTCGGCCTGCGGCGGACCGTCTGGCACATCAGACGTACCCGAGGCGCAACCGGCCGGGGCCACGAACCAGGTCATCGGTGACCACGTTGTTCATTTCAGTGCTCAAAGCACGGACCAACTGTCTGCGGAAATCGCCGGCGCCTACGACATCGTGCGAAGTAAAAACCGCGCGATGCTGAATGTCTCGATCGTCAAGGCCGATGGCTCTGGTGGCGTCGCCGGAGACGTCACAGTCAAGACGACCAACCTCACCGGTCAGTCAAAGACAGTCACTATGCGCAAGGTCGAGGACGGCAATGCCATTTACTATATCGGCGTAACACCTGTCGCCAACCAGGAAACGCTGATCTTCGAAATCACCGTGCAGCCCGATGGCACGACGACGCCGCATGTCGTCAAGTTCCAGAGGAAGTTCTACACGAGCTGATCATCCGGCGACGAGCAGGCCCGAACGCGTTTGTCCGCGACCCGGCATTCCCTCCGAATCCGGCATTACCTGATCGTGAAACTTGTGCTATCGTCGCGCGTCTTTTTTATACACGGGCAGTTGCCCATCGATTCTCAGGAGTACTATTTTCATGGCCGCAAATACCAAGAAGCCACCGACCAAATCAGAAATCTTCGCGAAAATTGTTGACGACACGGGGCTGACCCGCAAAGACGTCGCAGCCGTTTTCGATTCACTGAACGGTCAGATCAAGAAAAACCTCGGTGGTCGCGGTGCACCCGGCATGTTCACCCTTCCGGGCCTTTTGAAGATGCGCGTCGTCAAGAAGCCGGCCACGAAAGCACGTAAGGGCGTAAACCCCTTCACGGGCGAAGAAATGATGTTCAAAGCGAAGCCCGCGACGAAGGTCGTGAAGGTTTCTGCGCTGAAGGGCCTCAAAGACATGGTCTGAAGCTTCGGCGTACCGAAGTAGAAAGCCCGGTCATCGCGACCGGGCTTTTTTTATGCCTGCGTGTCGTTCGCGAGAATAAATTCGACGACGCGAGTGCGCATGTCGACGAGACGTCCGTGGAAGAAATGTTCCGCGCCCTCCATGACCAGCAACTCAGGCCCGGGCAAGAGCGAGTCGACCCACTCGACAGTTTCGTCGACGCTGACAAGTTCATCCTGGTCTCCGATCAGGACGAGCCACGGGCAATCGGGCTGCCGATCGAGACCGGCGGCGAATCGTGAGACAGCAGGCGCAATGCTGACGAGTCCGTCCAGCCTGAAGTCGACGGCCGCCTTGATTGAGACTGCCGCGCCGAATGAAAAACCGGCGAGCCAGAGACTTTCGCGATCGAAGCGCTCGCGCATGAAGTCAATCGCTGCATGAACGTCGTCCACCTCTCCGACGCCGTTGTCGAATTCACCCTCGCTCTTTTCCGTCCCGCGGAAGTTGAAGCGCAGGACCGCCTTATCTGCCGCGAGAAACGCCCGCGCCAGCGTGTGCGCGACCTTGTTGTGCATCGTCCCGCCGTGCTGCGGATGCGGGTGGCAGACGACGGCGCAGGTCGGGTTGTCGACGCCCTTCGGAACTTCGAGAATCGCCTCGAGCCCGCCGACCGGTCCGTCGATCGTCAGAAGTGTCTTGTCGGGCAGGCTTGCCATGCTGGCTCCTTCCTGGATGTTGCTAAACTTGATTACCGAAGAATAACAGCGCGCAAGAACGCATCGCGATGAACGAACCAGAAAGCACGCCCCAATTTGCCGAAATTCATGGACGACGGACTGCGCCGCACGCTCGAAGTCGGAGCTGCCATTCGTGTTGCTAACGCTGCTTACGCTGCAACTGGCGGCCGTCCCGGTCGCGGCGTGGAATGAGCCCCGCCTTGAGCTTGCACTCAGCGAGTCGCATGTCAGCGTTCGCGGTCATGTCGCGTCCCGCGGCCACGCCGATGCGCTGCGTGCGCGCTTCGGACCTGGACGCGCGCACGACGAAGAACTGCGGCTGCATGTATTGCTGCCCGACGGCTGGCGAAGTTTAAGCGCGTCGGCCGTCGAAGCCTTGGCGGCGTTCGACTCGGGCTAGCTCGTCCTTGACCGCGACCAGCTCGTACTCCGCGGCTTCGTCGGACACGAAACCGACACGAGCGCACTATTCGATGACCTGATCGCCAGCGCACCACCCGAGATCGACGTCGCGATCAGCTACACGATCCTGGAACCCGAGGTCTTGAGCGCATCCTGTGCCGCGCTCGTGGAGTCATTTCCATCGGAAGCGCTGCTGTTCGAACGCAACAGCAGCACAATTCGGGGCGCCGACGTGCCGCGCTTGAATCGCCTCGCCGATACGCTGGGCGTTTGCCCCGAGCTAAGCGTTCGCGCCGTCGGACACAGGGACGGGATCGAAACGACGCGCAGCAACCGTGCGATGAGCGAGAATCGCGCGCGAGCGGTTGTTGATCACCTGATGCGACGTGGCGTCGATGCCGCGCGTCTCGACTGGCGCGGCGCTGGTGCGTCCCGGCCCGTCGCGTCAAACGCGACCTGGGAAGGACGCAACCGGAATCGCCGCGTCGAACTGGAGATTTATTCCGTCGCCGGAACGTCGTCAGACGGACCCTGAAGCTCCAGCAG
The DNA here is from genome assembly GCA_963922215.1 of uncultured Gammaproteobacteria bacterium. Classification (GTDB taxonomy): domain Bacteria; phylum Pseudomonadota; class Gammaproteobacteria; order Steroidobacterales; family Woeseiaceae; genus UBA1847. Next base: position 10,548 of record CAWUHY010000039.1, read on the forward strand.
CTCGACCTCGAACAGCAGCGTTGCGTTCGGGGGGATTACTCGGCCCCTTCCCATTTCGCCGTAGCCCATTTCCGGAGCGATCAGCAGCTCGCGCGTTTCGCCGATCAGCATGCCAGCGACGCCCTGATCCCAGCCCTTGATCACGCGCCCGGCACCGATCATGAATTCGAACGGCTGGCCGCGATCGACAGAGCTGTCGAATTTCTGGCCGCGTCCGTCCTCGGCGTTCGGATCGTAGAGCCATCCGGTGTAATGCACCGTCGCGAGGTCGCCCGGGGAGGCGACTCGACCGTAGCCGTTCGCTGTGGTCTGCGATTTCAGGCCCGGGGCGAGCTCGATCTGCTCCGATGAGGCGGTCGGGACCTGCGTCGCAACGACGGTCTCATCGGGAGGGGTGTCCTGACTGCATGCAGTCAGTGCGAGTAGGGCCGCGAGGCCAGTCAGTCGGCGAATCATGTGTGTCCTTCAGGTTTTGCTGAAATCTAGAGCGGCGGAGTTAATGCAGTAGCGCAGACCGCTGGGCTCGGGTCCATCTTCGAAAACGTGACCCAGGTGTGCCCCGCAGGCGCTGCAGAGCACTTCGTCGCGAATCATGCCGTGGCTTGTGTCGCGCTCGATGCGCACAGCATCGCCTGCCAGCGGCAACCAGAAACTCGGCCAACCCGATCCGGAATCGTACTTGGTGTCGGAGCTGAAGAGGTTCGCGTCGCAACAGACACATCGGTAGGTCCCGTCTTCCTTGTGGTTGACGTACTTGCCGGTGAACGGCCGTTCGGTGCCTTTGTTCTGGGTTACCTCGAACTGTTCCGCGGTCAATTTTTCGCTTAAGTCGTCTGTCATCATTCCGTCTCGTGCCGTACCCAGTATCGTGCTCAGCCCGCGCTGGAATCAAGCTCCGTCAGCAGTCGGTTCATGCGCTGGACGTACTCCGCGGGGTTGTCGAGCTGGCTGCCTTCGGCGAGCAGCGCGTGGTCGAGGACGATCGCGGACAGCGCGTTGAAGCGCTCGTCGTCTGTTTCGGCGTCGAGGCGCTTTAAGAGCGCGTGTTCGAGATTGACCTCGAGAATCGGCTTCGATTCGGGAAGACTCTGTCCACTGGCCTCCATCATCTGCCGGATCTGCGGACTCAGTCCGTCGGCAGCCGCAACGACGCAGGCGGGTGAATCGACGAGCCGACGGCTGGGCTTCACGGACTCGACGCGATCTTTCAACGCCTTGCGCATCTTTTTCAGCAGCCCCTTGTGCTCTTTCTCATCTTCCTCGGCCGTCATGTCCTTCTCGTCTGCCACGTCCTTCGTGACATCGACGAGTTTCTTGTCGCTGTACTCCGTCAGGCTGTCGACCACCCAGGGGTCGATGCGGTCTGTCAGGATCAGCGCCTCGATGCCGTCTTTCTTCAGGCGTTCGAGATGCGGGCTCGCGGCACCGGTCGCGTAGTTCTCAGCGAGAACGTAGTAAATCTTGTCCTGATCGTCAGACGCCGCGGCGATGTAGTCGTCGAGCGAACGTGTCTGCTCGTCGCTGTCCAACGCCGTCGACGAGAAGCGCAGGAGCTTCGCGAGCTTCTCCTTGTTGGACGGATCTTCGACGATCCCTTCCTTCAAGACCTGGCCGAACGCATCCCAGAAGGTCGCGTAGTCGTCGCCTGAAGCGAGCTTGGACAGCATGTCGAGCGCGCGCTTTGTCAGCGCCGAGCGCATCGACGCGAGGTCAGGGCTCTGCTGTAAGAGCTCGCGCGAGACGTTCAGCGGCAGATCAGACGAGTCGACGACTCCCTTGATGAAGCGGAGATAGAGCGGCAGGAACTGCTCCGCATCGTCCATGATGAACACGCGCTGTACGTAGAGCTTAAGACCCCGCGGCGCCTCGCGATTCCAGAGATCGAAAGGTGCCGTCGCCGGAACGTACAGCAGGCTCGTGTATTCACGCTTGCCCTCGACCCGGTTGTGACTCCACGCAAGCGGGTCGGCGTAGTCGTGCGACAGGTGTTTGTAGAACTCCTTGTACTCGTCGTCATTGACCTCGGTGCGCGAGCGCGTCCAGAGCGCAGTCGCCGAGTTGATCACACGCGCCTCCTCGTCGTCAGCGCCTTTGAGGCTGACGGGGAAGCCAATGTGGTCTGAATATTTGCGGATCAGGGACTCGAGCCGGAACGCCTCCGCGAATTCGGCGTCGTCGTCCTTGAGCTGTAATTCGACGCGTGTACCGCGCTCCGGCACATCGATGCTTTCGATCGTGAACTCGCCTTCGCCGGTCGACTCCCAGCGCAGGCCCTCATCGCTGCCCGCCCGGCGCGTCTCGACGGTGACCTGCTTCGCCACGATGAATGCTGAATAGAAGCCGACACCGAACTGGCCGATCAGCGTTGCGTCTTTCTTCTGATCGCCGGTCATCTGTCCGAGGAACTCCGCGGTCCCGGATTTCGCGATGGTGCCGAGATTGTTGACGAGGTCGTCGCGGGACATGCCGATGCCGTTGTCGATGACGGCAACGGTCTTCTTGTCCTTGTCGAATTCAATGCGAATGGCGAGCTCTGCGTCGTCTTCCAGGAGGTCGGGCGACGAGAGCGCCTCGAAGCGCAGCTTGTCCGCCGCGTCAGACGCGTTGGAGATGAGCTCGCGTAGGAAAATTTCCTTATTGCTGTACAGCGAGTGGATCATCAGCTTCAGGAGCTGACGTACCTCGGTCTGAAAACCAAGGGTTTCCTTGTCTTGGGTTGTTGCGGTCATGGGGTCCCCTGTTATCACTCTGTGAGCGAGGGGACGATGAAGGCAGAACGGGATATTTCAAGGGCCGTGTCGAGGCCCGTGAGCAAATCTACTCGGAGTCGGGAAACCCGCGGTCGATGCGGAGCGTCAACAGCAGAATACCGAGCAGTGAAGCCGTTGCGACACCGCTCTCGGGCGACTCCAGCGCGTGGGTCGCGCCGAACCAGGCAATTGCCGCGACGGTCGCCGTGATGGCGACGCGAGCAAGCGCCGCCACGATACGCTCGAGACGTGCGGCGACGATCCAGTAGAGATCGTCGAGGTCGTCCCAGTACTGGAGAAAGCACTCCATGCTAGTACCCGATGCTCATGCTAGCGCACGATGCTCAAGATCGGACCGGCGGACTTGCCGGACGGTGCGGCGACCTCGTTTTCGAGCGCCTCGTCGTTCGTTTGCTTCGCGTGCGCGATCGCCCTGTGAAAGAGTTCCCAGCGCTGACGCGTGAATTCATTTTTGATCATCGAGCCACGAACATCCGTGTCGTTGTGCTTGGTCGACATGTTGCTGTCTCTTCCTGAGTTCCAACGTTCAGACTGAACTATAGGGTGCGGAAAATTCCCGCTCCGTGAGGCGCATCACAGCTTGCCTTCGAGGCGTACGATTTTCGGGCGGATTTTGCGAAAAATTAGACGCAGTTCCACTGCCCGATTGAGAACTGCGGACACAAAAAAACGCCGGTCGGTGCCGGCGTTTTTAACTGTTCGTTCGAATGCGTTCGACCTACTCGTCGTCTTCCTCCGGCCAGCTCCGCTTGACCTCGTCAGACCAGTCCCGGTAGTTGCGCCATTTGTAGAGATTCGGATCGATTCCCACGCGACGGGTCGTCGGCGCCGGCGCCTTACTGATCCAGCGGCGATACTGCTGCCAGCCGTCCGCATCGTTCGCAGCACCCTGCTCCGGAACAAGATCCGGCGTGTCTTTAACATCGTCCCCGCGAGTTTCGAAATTCGCGAGCCAACGTGCGTTTTTGCTATCCGGCATATCCTTGCCTCGGTCGATCCTTGTAGAGCAATCATAGAGACAGGGACACACCAGGGACAGGAACCAAGTCACAGAGACGTGGATTCGATTCGTATTGAAAACAATCACTTACGTCGGGTTTAACGTAATCCGGGCGGGAGTGTGAAACCGGTCAGGCAATCACCCGATAACACGGCGTGTAGTCGGCTCCGGAGATCTTCATGCGCTGCTCGTCAACGAATGACTTCAGCAGATTGTCGAGCAGGCCCATGATTCTCGTCGAGCCGCGGATCTCGAATGGACCGTCGGATGCGATGGCGGCTGCCGTGTCCTCGCGGACGTTGCCGGACACGATGCCTGAAAAGACCCGTCGCAGATTGGCGGTGAGCTGGTGGACCGGAAGGTCTTCGCTGAGATCCAGCCCTGCCATGGAGTCGTGTGTCGCGACGAACGGGATCTGGAATTCGCGGTCGATGCGAAGGCGCCAGTTGAAATAGAACGCATCGCCGGAGGATCGCCGCGCATCTTTGACGTCGGCGAGGCCGCTCACCATCTCCCGTGCGACGGCGATGGGATCGTCGATGATGATCTTGTAGCGCTGCTGCGCTTTTGGTCCGAGCGTTTCTCCGATGAAAGAATCGATGCGCGCGAAGTAGGATTCCGCCGATTTCGGGCCGGTCATGATCATCGGGATCGGCTGATCGGCATTTTCCGGATTCAAAAGAATGCCGAGCAGATACAGAATCTCTTCGGTTGTCCCGACGCCGCCGGGGAAGACGATAATGCCGTGGCCGCTGCGGACGAAAGCCTCCAGCCGCTTTTCCATGTCCGGCATGATGACCAGGGAATTGACGATCGGGTTGGGCGACTCGGCAGCGATAATGCCGGGCTCCGTGATCCCGACGTACCGGCCGTCACGCACCCGCTGTTTCGAGTGGGCGATCGCAGCGCCTTTCATCGGACCCTTCATCGCGCCCGGCCCGCAACCGGTGCAGACGTCCATGCCGCGCAAACCGAGGTGGTAGCCGACGTCTTTCGTGTATTCATACTCCTCGCGGCCGATCGCGTGACCGCCCCAGCAGACGACCATATTCACGTCGGACGGGACCTTGAACAGGCGCGCATTGCGCAGGATGTGGAAGACGGCATTCGTCGTGCCGTCAACCGAGTCCAGGTCAAAGCGGTCGTCGCCAATGATCTCGTTGCGCGTAAAGACGATGTCGCGGAGTACGGCAAACAACAGCTCGCGCGTGCCACGAATCATCTGCTCGTCGACGAACGCGATCGACGGTGCCGACTTCAGAGAAATCTTCAGCCCGCGATCGCGCTGAATGAAGCCGACCTCGAAGTCTTTGTGCTTCTCGAGGACGGCGATCGTGTCGTCCGTGTAACTGCCCGAATTCAGAACCGCGAGCATGCAGCGACGGAGCAAAGGGTAGAGACCGCCCTCACCGCTGCGTTGGACCTGCTCGACCTCGAGTTGGGACAAAACCTCAAGGCTGCCCTCCGGCGAAACGATGGCATCGACAAAGCCGCCCGGGTCCTTCCCGAAGGTTCGGTTCAAGGCCGGATCTCGATTGGCGTGTTCTCGCCGACCATCAGCCACAGATCGATCATGTCGGAGTTGGAAACAGCGATGCAGCCGTTCGTCCAGTCTTGCGTCTTGTAGTACGCCTCGGAGCGGCTGGGCACGTTTGGCTGGCCGTGAATCATGATTTCGCCGCCGGGGTCGACGCCGCGTTCTGCGGCGCGCTTCCGGTCCTGCTGGTCGGGATAGGAAATGCCGATCGACAGGAAGAAGTCACTGTCCGGATTACGTCGGTCTAGAATGTAGCGGCCTTCAGGTGTGCGAAAGTCGCCCTCCTCGGTCTTGTGGCCCGTGGGACGCATGCCGAGTGCGATGTCGAAGCTACGAAATACACGGCCGTCCTTTACGAGGTCCAGCCGGCGCTCCGACTTCTCGACGATGACGAGGTCCGCGATGGGAAACTCTCCGGTCTCCGCCGCGGAACCGATAAACAGCAGTACGACTGCCAGCAGCATTCTGGTCATGGAACGGAGACTACCAGCGCAGAACGGCCTAATCACGATTTACGTTGCGACCAACGATCCAGCCGATCGCGAATCCCAACCCGCCCGCGACCAGCGTGTAGGCCGGGAGATAGCGAAACAGCTGATCCGGTCGAGACCCGGGGCCGAAGAGCTCGCTGTCGTTCGCCTGGTAAGCGATGTGCAGGTAAAGCGTAAGACCGATCGCTGGAATCGCGAAACCGAGGGCACCGAGCATGCGTCTCGCATCGGGCTGAAAGAAGCCGCCGTTGTTGTGTAGCAGGGCCCAGGCGACGAGCGCGAGCCACACGAAACCGGGCAGGAGATTGCGCGCAAGGTAGGCTTCGCCCGCCCGGATGTCCGCCATCCACGCGGCGAGCAGGATGACGGCGAGGAGGAACGGCAGAAACCGCCCGGCGAGTTTCCGCCCGTTAATCAACTGAGTCGGCGAGAACCGGAATCTGGACAACCGTTCCCGGTTGCACGCGGTGCAGATCCAGCCCCGGGTTGTACTGGCGGAAGAGCCAGACCGGAACGGCATACTCGCGCAGTGACAGAATCCAGATCGATTCACCGCGACGGATCGTGTGCTGAGAGACGTCTGTGATTCGATGCTCGCGGAAGAAACCGTCCTGCAGCTGCCGGTGGTAAGCAACACGGCGATTCTCGAAAACGTCTGCGGAAATTTTGCTCAGGTCCAGCTTCAGCCGACGACCAACTTCGACGGGCGTGCGAAACGCCAGCCCGTTGATGTCGCGGAGGCGCTGCGTCCGGATTTCGAGCCAGTCCGCGAAGTGGCCGAGTGTTTCTTCCGGATGAATCTCGATCGTCCCGTCATCCGCCACGCTGTAGTCCGAAGGATCCGACAACAGGCCTGTCGATGCCGTGCTGGCAACTTCTTCCTCGCCGCCGAGCGCGGCAGGTTCCTGCTCGACAAGTTCCGTTGCGCCTTCAGGCTCTGCCGCTACGACTGCTGCCTCGACGGCGGCTTGAGTCGTCGGCTCTGGCTGCCGCGTCGCCGCTACAGGTGCAGGACCCGCGGCGGGCAGCCGCAGCCGCTGTCCGGCGCGAATCCGATTGCCGCTACGCAAGTTGTTGAGTGCCACGAGCGTCGACACTCGCGTGTCATACATCTCGGCGATCTCGGACAGCGTCTCACCGCGCTGAATGCGGTGGAACATGTCGGGCAGCTGCGCGTTGGCCCAGTCGTCCGGCCCCAAGGCAGCGAGAAGATCATCCAGCGGTTCGCTGATAGCTGAACGCGGCAGACGCACGAGCTTGCCTTTCGGGACATGCTTGCTGCCCTGCCAGATCGTTGCCTGCCAGGATGGGTTGTGGCGCGCGAGCTCGCCGCGGCTCACACCGGTTGCCCGCGTCAGGGCGTCGACCGACAGGTA
>CAWUHY010000040.1:0-17009 GCA_963922215.1 uncultured Gammaproteobacteria bacterium
TCGCTCAGCGGTTTCCTCCGCCGCCTCCTCATCGAAGCCGTAGAACAAACGCTCCTGAACCGCGGGCACAAGCATGACGACCATCAATGCGATAACGGGTGCGATAATGAGGAACTTCTTCGCGCGCATGACCGCAAAAAACATACCGAGTACAAACCAGGTGCCATACCCGGTTCGCCCTCCCGTCAACGCCAGCGCGAGAACGACGACACCGGCACCACCCGCAAGAATAAATCGCCAGAAACGGTCTGTCAGCGCAGCGCGAAAATTGATAATCGCCCAGAAGCCGCCCGCCATCAGTGCGGCAAGATCAACGCGGTGGAGACCGATCTCCCGGTCGAAGACCCGCAGCGCCCGATCGCTTAACTGACCGCCGTCCGTCAGCATACCGACAGGCATCCAGCGAATGATCTGCAGCGCCAGCAGGATGCAAACGGCAACCAGTGTCCCCATTGCCAGCATCTTTCGTTCGCGCGTGCGCGTCCCGGTGAACAGCAGGATGGCGGGCATCGCCCATTTGATGGGATTGATCAGGTTGTCGATCAGCAGTTCGGAGCGACTGGGTGCCGAGCCCCCCGTCGCCTCGTTGAGCTCGATGATTCCGCCGATATCGGAATAGCCGCGGTAGAAACCGATGAGGAATACGAGCGCATAACAAATCAGCAGAAACCGGACGCCCGGCGTGAAATCGAAACTCAAATTTTCAACGCGGCGGTGGACGAACCACGAAAGAGAGACCGCCACGAGCACCAGATTCCACGGATTTAATCCTGAGACACCGAGCATCTGCTTGGGCATTTCCGGGTGCTCGACGAAAGCGACGAGCAAGATCAGCATGCATAGTGCACGAAACCAGTCACGGAACGCGTACGCCGACAGTAAGACGACGAACATCATCAGCAGTGTCGTGCGAATCATCGCAGCGTTCTCTGGAAAGTATTAGAAAACCTGGTTTGTAGACTCGGAATCGACGATTCCGCGCTGACGCCGGTAGTTGAAGAAGAGCGTGATCTGATTGGAATTTCGGTCGAAACCGTCGCGGTTCTGATCGCGCATAATTCTGACAAAACGCAGCCCGACTCCGAAGCTCCGACCGAGATCGCGCATCGCCTGCACGGACCAGACGTGCGTGTCATCCTCCTGGCGAAGGCCCTGCAAGTCGCGACGCACGGAGCCACCGTCGAGCTGCAGCTCCCATTTCTCGCCAACCGATTGCCGGATAAAGGCGCGTGCACCAAATTCGTTGCGGTTAAACTGGCTCTGCGTCTCGAAATCGTCCTTTCTCCAGAAAGCCTGCAGCGCCATACTGGACGACAGGCCACCGCGGCTGAACGTCACGAATCCGGTCGAGTTCTCAAAGGGTTCGGCTGTCGCAATGATATCCTGCGCTGAGCCGACGTTGATCGTGTTGCGCTGAGTCAGTCGGAACAGATTTCCCGCATCGCTGAAGGCTCGGCCGATCTGCATCGTCAGGTTGCTGTTTGCACCAAGCTGCCGTGAATAGCGAATGTTGTACAGTATGTTGTCGGACTCGCCGAAGTTGCCTTCGATCTCATTCTGTCCGACCGTCACGCTGATCGTGTTGCGTCGCCCGACCGCTGTCACGCTCGCCGAGATACTCCGGTTATCGAAATCAAAGCCCTCGATGTCGTCAAATTCAACAGCCTCATAGTTTCCGCCGATTGTCGCTGAGAACACGTTGTTGAGCTGCCGCGTGAAATTAATTCCGCCGGTTAATCGCGATGTGTCGGTATTGGAGTCAGCGACGGTGGTCAGCGTCTGAACTACTGACATCTGCAGCGTGTTTCGGGAACTCAGCTGAAAGTTTGCGCTCGGACCGGTGCGGAATATGTTGACGTCTCGTCGATTCTGCGGTGTTGCCAGCTGCGTCGGATCGACTGACTGCTGACCGTAATTATCGGTCAGCGTCCAGCGGAAACGCCCGTCGCCCGAAATTGCGTCAAAATTGAGCGCGGCGCCGCCAGCCAGATCGTCGTCAAAGAAATCATTGAGGTAGCGGGAATAAGCAAGGTTACCGAACAGTGACGTACGCGTGTAACGGGTGCTGCCATTGTAGAAAAAACGCGATGCAACACTCTGGACCGTCTCCTCGGTCTCATTGCCGCCTTCAAAAGCGAGATTGATGTTGTCGTTACGGGATACGCTCGCCTGCGCGTCGATCTGCACCTGGGCGTAGCTGGAGGTGGACCACGCGACGAGCAGGAACGTCGCGGCCGTCAAGCGCGAAGCCGTACTCCTCGCACCCGATGTGTTCCAAATAGTCATGATCGTCCCCCTCCCCCATAGTTTGCATAGCGACTGATGCTGCCGGACTGCTTGTTCAGCAGCACGTTCAACGGCTTGCTGTTGTCGATGAGACTCGCAGCTTCGACAACGCTGGACTGCTGTGTGACGCCCGCCGCGACGACCAGCAATACCTGCCCGGCATTTTTCGCGAGTATTCGTGCTTCGTTCGTTCCGAGTAGCGGCGGCGCGTCGATCAGGATCATGCCCGGGTGCCGCTCCGAAAGTTCCTGCATCAGGGCAGTCATCTTTCGACTCGCGAGCAATTCATGAGCGTGCATGCTTTGCGTGCCGGCCGGCAGGAACGTGATGCCAAAATCTGCGAGATCGATCATGAAGTTGTCGACGGGATCCGTTGGATTGTTCAGATAATCGATCAGGCCCGGGGCATTCGCTGCTCCAAGCGCATCACTCAGTTTCGGTGACAGGACGTCGCCGTCAATCACCAGCACCGGAATATCCTTTTCTCGCGAAATACTCAGTGCGAGATTGAACGTCGAAAAAGTTTTGCCGTCGCCCGCCTGAGCGCTGGAAACGAGCAACACGTTCGACAGCGGTTCAGACGTGGATTCGCCCAGGCGCGCGACATCGATGAGCGGACGCTTGACTGCCCTGAACTGCTCCGCAATCGTCGCTGCGGCCTCTTCCGGTGCTACGAGCCCGCTGCGGACCAGTTGATCCAGTTCAAGCGAAACAGACTTGTTCGGCACAAAATTGCCGGTTCTTGCGATCGGCTTCGAACGTGTCTCGAAGTCGGAAGCCGTCGACTCAGTCGCGGCGGGTTGTTGTTCGCGATCACGATTAAGTTTCTGAATGGCCTGCTGAAGCTTGCTCACTGCCGTCCACCCGTATGAGAAAAGTGTGAAATCATGCGACCCACTGTTGCACCAGCGCGACGGCCGGCTCCTTGAAGACGACGAGCGCTCCGCCCGTGGCAACGATCATCGTCGCAAGCACGAAGAACACGGTCGCAGACATGCGCCTGCGAAGCGCGTCCTTCCCACTCAGAACCAAAGACACAGCACCCACGACAGGCAGCCCTGTAACCGTTCTCAACTGACGGCTGTCCGCAAAGACGGGCCGAAGGAGATGGAGAAGGAATGCAATCGTGCCGCCAGCGCCCAATCCCAGGATCAGGACGCCAAGCAGAAGAATCGTTCTGCGCGGAGCAACCGGGTCCAGGCTGGCGGCGGGCGGATCGATGATTCTGAATTCCACGACCTGGCGATCGTCGCCCTCGTTGACCAGTCTCTCGCGTTCGAGCTGATTGACGAGTTGGTCGTACAAGGCTTTCGTACTGGTGTAGTCGCGCGTCAACCGTGACAACTCGGCTTCCACTTCGGGCATGGTGTTCAACAATGAACGAAGTTCTGCGACGCGCTGCGACGCGTTGGCGATCTGCGCTTCAACAGCCGCGACCTGAACGTTCGCCTCGTTCAGCGAAATCCGGATATTCTGGTAGACTGGGTTGGTCGCATTCGGTGCGCCGCCATCGGTCTGCATCAGCGCACGCAGTTCGTCCGCCCGGCGCTGACGAAGCTGTGCAATCTGTTCCTTGATGCCAATGACGTCGGGGTGCGCCTCCGTGTACCGCAGCAGCAGCTCGTCGAGGTTTCGCTCGAGCTGCGCAATCCGCTGGGCGATATCGCCGCCGGGCACGTTCGCCGCACCTACAACCCCGGCCTGTTCGCCTTCGGGGAGGTATGGAGTCTCGCCTGTCAGTTGGCGCTGCAGTTCGTCCCTACGGCTTTTCGCGACGATCAGGTCCGAGCGCAGCGCATCCAGCCTCGAAACCTCGGTCTGCATCCTTCCGAAATAATCCTGCCCCTCTCCCGGCAACAGGCCGACGTTTTGACGTTTGAACTCCGCAAGGCGCGTGTCTGCCGCTGCGAGCTGGTCTTCGTAGTGGGCAATCTGATTGCGCAGGAAATCCTGTGCGGCATCGGCACCACGCGTTTTTTGCTGGATCACGTCCTCGACGAAGGAAGTCAAAATCTCATCGACAACCGCCGCCGATAACGCTCGATCGGAATGCGTGTACGTGATGCCGAACATGTTTCGGTTGATGCTGGACCGGCCCGCCGACACGCTAACGGTATCCGCAAGACCCGCAATCACGCGCTCGCGTTCTTCCGTCGGCATGCTGTCGTTGACCAGCCCGGTACGCTCGGCAACACGCTCGAGCTGCGGTCCGCCAAGCATTGCCTGGCGTACGATATTCACGCGCGACTGTATGTCAGGCTGAAACGCGATGGTTCCGAGTACGTCTCGCAGCCTGGAACTTGTATCGACAAAGACTCGCGCCCGAGCCTCATAGACGTCCGGCATCGCCAGCACACCCAGCCAGCCGAGCGAACAGACCGTGGACGCGACGATCAGCGCGTGCCAGCGGAATCGCCACGATCCCTTGATATCGCGGACGATTTGTTCGAAGAGAGAGCCTAGCGATGCATCGTTCATTTGATGTGCTCCTAGAAGCGTGTCGCGGGGACAACGATGACGTCTCCCGGAAACACGCGAATGTTCTGGCTCAGGTCACCGTCCATCAGTCGCTGTAGTTTGACGGCGCACTCAACCGGCCGCGAATCAATCGTGCGCGCCAGCACCGCTCGGTTCCCTGCGGCGAATTCGCCGAGACCGCCGACGTTCAGCAGGACGTCGAGCAAACGCATCGAATCCCGGTAGGTGACGGATTGAGGTGACACGACCTCGCCGAGGACCTGTACCTGCATCCCTTCGCCTGGCGTCGCAATCATGATGTTGACGTTCGGCGAGCGAAGAAACTCGGATAGCTCCTGCTCCATGTCGCGCGCCAGTTGCACCGGCGTCTTGCCGGCCGCGAGCATGTCGTCGACCAGTGGCGTCGAAATACGTCCGTCTGGACGGACCTGGACCGTCGCTGAAACTTCCGGATTGCGCCAGACGAAAACGCTGAGACTGTCTCCGGCGCCAATGATGTATTCGGGAGTTGCGGTGACCGGTTCCGGACAGTCTGTCAAACGCCCGGAGCTCGCACAGCCTGCGACGAATGTCGACAGCAGCAGAAAAAGAATTGTCGAACAACGCTTCGCGATCCAGCTTCTCATGGTTGATTTTCTCTTCATCCGTCCGTCGATTCCGTACACAGTTGAGGGTTGAGCGGCTTCGGCATCTCCCGCCGGACTGATTGGGGCGCCTGTGAGCCCGACCCAGTCAATACGTCCAGAGCCTGCTCGAAGCTTTCGAAAATCGGAATGTTCCGTTCGTGCGCGTACTCTTCCAGCAGACCGCGAAGACGCAGGATTTCGGTTTCTCGCGTGCTGCGGTGGTCGAACGTGCGTAACGGGTTGCGCAGTTCGCTCCGTCTCGCGCCGCAGTTTTCACGGTGTTTTGGCCACGGTAACAGTACCGCCCCCAGTGTGATATCGGAAAGTCCGGAAATGTCTTCCGGGCCAGGGCGTCCAAGCACAGCCGTCGGCGTGTCCTGATCTCGCAGATATTGGATGATCGCCTGATGGTAGTTATGTTTGAGTTTCGCTTGGACGAAGTCGCTGTTTCGCGTGAGCCTTGCAAACCGGAGATCTCGGCGACCGAGATACTGCAGAATTTTGACCAGCAGATTCGGCTTTGGCAGCGTCGCGGCAAAATCAACCACGCGAAACCCCCTGTAATTCGCGTGCGTCGTCGCAAAGTAGGATTTGCCGGTCGCTGCAACCGCCATCAGATAAATTTTGTCGCGCAGCTTCATGAAAAAATCGAAAGCCTCCGCGGCGTCAGAAAGCGCTGTCTCAAGGTGCTGCGTTTTCGGGAAAAATCCACGCCGGTAAATATTTCCATGATTACCCTTCGCGAACAAGCAGTTCCGGGATTTTGGGACCGGATCAACTCGCCGAATGCCGCTTGGACACTCGCGTGCATGTTGCGGTAAATCGCGGCTGATTGCTTAGTAGGCACGCTCTGCTCCCGCGACATGAAAAACAGTCAGAAACAGGATCTTCAGATCGAATCCAACGGACCAGTTGCGCAGGTAATACAGGTCGTGCTGGACGCGCCCTTCCATGTCTTCGAGCTGCTCGGTGCCGCCTCGAAATCCGTTGATTTGTGCCCAGCCCGTCATTCCCGGCAAAACCTTGTGCCTGAACATGTAGCCCTTGATGAGTTTTCGATATTGCTCATTGTGGGCGACCGCGTGCGGACGCGGTCCGACGAGACTCATGCTTCCCTGCAGCACGTTGAATAGTTGTGGCAATTCGTCGATCGACCATTTGCGCAAGAACCCGCCGATCGGCGTCAGGCGATCGTCATTCTTGACTGCCTGCTTGACATAATCACCATCGTCGGACACGCGCATGGTTCTGAACTTGAAGACGGTGATTTCCTGGCCGTCGAGTCCGTAGCGCTTTTGCCGGAAAATCACAGAACCCTTCGAGGTCAGGCGAACGAGTAGCGCAGTCGTCAGTAAGAGCGGCGACAGCGCGATCAGCGCCATGCTGCCCACCACGACGTCTATGAGTCGCTTGACGAGCCCCCGGTAGCCGAAGAACGGGGTCTCGCACAGAGCAACGACAGGAATATCGGAAATCGTCAGTACCTGAGACTGAATCAGTTCAAAGACGAAGACGTCGGGCAAGAAGTAGATCGATGCGGTCGTGTCGTGCAATTCGTCCAGCAGGTCAGTGACTCGCTGGATGTGCCGCATCGGCAGTGCGATAAAGACCACATCCGTCCCGTGCTCGTTGAGATAGTCCCGCACGTTGGTGAGCTTGCCGAGAAGATCCGTGTTGAGCTCTGAGCCGTCACGATTGCCGCCCCTGTCGTCAAAAAATCCGTCGACCCGGAGACCAAGCTGCGGATGGCGCTCAAGTTTGTCGGCCAGTTCGATACTGGTGCTGTTGATCCCGACAATGACGGCGCGTCGCGACAGATTTCGGCGCACGACGAGCCACGTGGTCAACGACTCCAACCAGAAATACACTGCGCAGAGCAGCAATCCGGAGGAGAGGATCCAGACGAACAGAGCGAGGCGCGAGAAATTCGCCGAGGTTTTCGTGGCGTAGCCGATAAACAGCAATATCGCGAGGACGCCGGCCCACGCGAGGAGAATCGTACCGACAGTCTGGCTGCGAGAATTGGCCAGCGGCGGCGCCCGGAAGGTCGGCGCCATCATCAGCATCGTCAGCATCGCAGCCATGACGCCCAGCAGGCCGTACTCGGAGTCGAATCGAACAGACGTAACGGCTGTACTAAGAAACAGCGTGAAAAGGACAACGATCGCCGGGCTGAACGATCGCAGCAGATACAGTCCCCCGTCTGCAGAAAACCCTCGAAGCGTGGTCATCGATTCCCCAACTACCAGTCAAATGACATGCCGGTATCGTGCCGTCGCGAAGCGATCCCGGCTTCTCGCAGACGACAGTTTGCGTGCGACAGAACACGAACATAAACGCAGGCACGGGCGCCCCGTGTCAGGGCTGCTCGTTTGCTGCGTGATGCGTGAGAATTCTACGTCAACGGCGCTGAAGCCGCGTCCGAACCCGGAAAAGTGTGACGTAGTTCCGTTTTTGGACTGCGCGCGGCGTCAAATTTTGACTGCTGGCGAGTTCCGCAGGCGCCGCGGTGGCCTTCAGATGCCGTGAAATCCGGCCTCAGCCGCCGGCTGCAGCGACGCGTTCTTCGATGTAGCACAGCGCCCTGTCCAGGCGGTCGAGCGTACGCTGCCGGCCCGCGAGCGTCAGGGTCAGATCGACGGAGGGCGACACGGGGCCGCCGGTGACGGCAACACGAAGCGGCTGACCGAGCTTCCCGAGACCGATGTCAAATTCCGCAGCGACATCGTCGATGCAGCCTTTGATCCCGGGCGTGGTCCAGTCGGCAAGCGCGTCGAGCCGCTGGCGGACGGCGGCAAGCGGTTCCTGGATGACTGGGCGAAGGTGCTTCTTGGCGGCTGCGGGATCCACTTCGATCTCGTCTTCGTAGCAGTAGCGGGCAGACTCTGCCATTTCTTTGAGCGTGACAGAGCGCTCCCGGTATGCGTCCGCGACCAGCGCCGGGTCCGGGCCGTCGTTGATCGACGCGCCCAGGTCCTCGACATGGCGACGCAAAAGCGACCCCAGTTCATCTGACGGTTTGCCGATGATGTGCTGCTGGCTGACCCAGCGAAGCTTTTCTGGATTGAACGTGGATGCGGATTTGTTCACGTCCGCGATGTCGAAGTCGCGGATCATCTCGTCGATCGTGAATATTTCCTGGTCGCCGTGCGACCAACCCAGACGCACGAGGTAATTCAGGAGCGCCTCGGGCAGGAAGCCCTCACGGCGATAGTCGCGAATATCGACCGCGGCGTGACGCTTTGACAGCTTTGCGCCGTCAGGTCCGAGGATCATTGGCAAATGCGCGAATTCAGGCGGCGTGGCCCCGAAAGCGCGCATCATGTTGATCTGGCGCGGCGTGTTATTCAGATGATCGTCGCCCCGAATGACGTGGGAAATCCCCATGTCGATGTCGTCAACGACAACCGTGAAATTGTACGTCGGAGAACCGTCGGAACGCGCGATAATCAGGTCGTCTAACTGCGCGTTGTCGAAGACGACGCGGCCGCGGACATGGTCTTCAACAACAACCTCGCCGGAATCGGGATTGCGGAACCGCACAACCGGATCGACTCCCTCGCGGGGCGTCTCGCGATCCCGGCAGCGACCGTCGTAGCGAACCTTCTCGCCAGCAGCCATTTGGCGCTCGCGGCGCTCGTCCAGTTCCTCGCGGGTGCAGTAGCAATGATAGGCAAGTCCTTTCTCGAGCCAGTCGCCGATGACCTCGGCGTAGCGCTCGTATCGCTGCGTCTGAAAATACGGACCTTCGTCGTAATCCAGCCCGAGCCAGTCCATCGCATCGAGGATCGCATCGACGTTTTCATCGGTCGATCGCTCGCGATCCGTATCTTCGATTCGCAAGACGAACTGTCCGCCGCAGTGTCGGGAGTAGAGCCAGCAGAAAAGCGCTGTTCGTACACTGCCGAGATGAAGCACGCCGGTGGGGCTTGGCGCGAAGCGAGTTTTCGTCGTCATTTTTTTAGCGTCCAGGTCGAATCGGGAGGCGATTTACCGCATTGTTAGCAGTGTTTAATACATCCGGCTACGCAGGGCGTTCACGGATTCAGCCGCAGGCTGCGCATCGTTGGGAAGTATAGACGCAGCAACGTGGCACAGCGAGTGAATTCCCTGTTTGAGGCCATGACTGACACTGGTAAGCGACTGTTACCTTCCCGCCTGCTCGACTGTACGTAAGACCGCTTCGCCAAATTGATGATGGGCACCACGTCGCTATCTCACGGCACAAACGTTACTATCCCACGCACTTTTCAGAGGACCGTTGTTGATGCCTAAGACTGTTCATCTCATCGCCGCGGCGCGCCCCAACTTCATGAAGGTCGCGCCCCTGTATCACGCTTTGTCCGCGACAGACTGGGCGCGACCGGTGCTGATACATACCGGACAGCACTACGACCGGAATATGTCTGACGCAATTCTCGAAGATCTCCGGGTACCCGCTCCCGACTACCATCTCGGAATCGGCGGCGGCACGCACGCGGAACAGGTCGGCAATGTGATGATCGCCAACGAAAAGATTTGCATGCAGGACAGGCCGGACTGGTTGATTGTTGTCGGCGACGTCAATGCGACGGCAGCGTGCGCACAGGTCGGCGCAAAGCTCTGGATACCGGTTGTCCATCTCGAGGCGGGGTTGCGGAGCCGCGATCGCCGGATGCCGGAGGAGATCAACAGACTCGTGACGGACGCTATCTCAGACGTTTTCTGGACGCCGTCGGCGGACGCCGATGACAACCTGGAGCGCGAGGGTGTCGATCCGGCCAGGATCGATTTGATCGGCAACATCATGATCGATTCGTTTGAAATGCTGCGGGACCAGATCGAAGCATTGAACGCGAGTGAAGAACTGGGTCTCGAACGTGGCAGTTACGCGCTCGTGACCTTGCACAGGCCATCGAACGTCGATACGGAAGATTCACTGCGTCCGATCGTCGAGCAATTGATTCGCGCCGCCGAGTCGCTCCCGGTGGTGTTTGTCGCGCATCCCCGAACAATGCAGGGCCTCGACAAGTTCGGACTTCGCGCAAGCCTCGAGTCTGCGAGTGGGCTCAAGCTGCAGGAGCCCATTCCCTACAAGAAATTTATGAATCTCGTCACGGGCGCGAGGATGGTAATTACCGATTCGGGCGGACTCCAGGAGGAAACCACCTATCTCGGGCTGCCCTGTCTGACACTCAGAGAGAATACGGAACGGCCGATTACGATCACGCAGGGTACGAACCGCCTGATCAACACCGGCAACCTGCTGGATGCGATCGGCGATGTACTCGACGGTCAATGGCAATCTGGCAGCTGCCCTCCCCTGTGGGACGGGAAGACGGCTCTGCGGGCTGTTGAAGCGCTGAAGCGCCGGACGACGCTCGCTGACTAGGCTTCAACCAGCGCGAGCACTTCGGCAGTCTTTTCCTTCATCAAGGCGGCGTCGCCCCGGGATTCAACGTTAAGCCGGACGACCGGCTCGGTGTTCGACATGCGAATGTTGAATCGCCAGTTTTCAAACTCAAAGCTGTAGCCGTCCGTGTCGTCCACCGACACGGCGTCCCCGGCATAAGCCTCGTGCAGCCGCTCAAGCGTCGCCAGCGCGTCTGCGACCTTGCGATTGATTTCGCCTGACGCCGGGAATGCCGCCGTGCGCTCAGCAACCAGTTCCGACAGCGGCTTGCCCGTTTCGCCGATCATTTCCGCGACGAGCAGCCAAGGGATCATTCCGCTGTCTGCATAGGAAAACTCGCGGAAGTAATGGTGAGCACTCATTTCACCACCGTAGATCGCGTCGACGTCGCGCATGGTTTCCTTCATGAAGGAATGGCCTGACTTGCTCTGCACGGCTTCGCCGCCGGCTTTTTTAACGGTCTCGAGCGTGGCCCAGGTCAATCGCGGGTCATGCACGATCTTCGCACCGGGGTTCGCTTTCAGGAGAGATTCGGCCAACAGGCATACAAGATAGTAGCCTTCGATGAAGCCGCCTTTCTCGTCGAACAGAAAGCAACGGTCGAAATCGCCGTCCCAGGCGACGCCCATGTCGGCACCCTGCGCAACAACCGCATCTGCTGTCGCTGCCCTGTTTTCCGGCAACAGGGGATTCGGAATTCCGTTTGGAAATGTTCCGTCGGGGTCGTGGTGCAGCTTGACGATCTCGAATGGCAAATGCTTTTCCAATCCGTCGACTGCAATTCCTGCGCAACCATTTCCTGCGTTCACAACCAATTTCAACGGCTTGAGCTTGTCAACTTCCACGTAGCTCAACATGTGCTCGATATACGCGTCGAAGACATCAACGGTGTGGTGATTCCCTGACGATTCTACCGTCGTCCGCTCGTCGGATTCAGCAAGCTTCCTGATGTCGGCCAGCCCGGTGTCCGCGCTGATGGGTTTGGCCTCCTCGCGCACGAGCTTGAGACCGTTATAGTCTGCCGGGTTGTGGCTCGCTGTCACCATGATGCCGCCGTCTGCCTCGAGATGGCTGACGGCGAAGTAAACCATTTCAGTTCCGCACAGCCCGATGTCAAGAACATCGACGCCGGCTTCTTGCAGGCCTTTCGCCACAGAGTCCGCGAACTCGGAACTCGTCAGCCTCATATCCCGACCGATTACGACCTGCTTCGCATCCAGGAATTGTGCGGTCGCGTTACCGATGCGGTAACAGATATCCGGATTCAGCTGGTTCGGGATCTGGCCCCGAATATCGTAGGCTTTGAAGCTTTCGATTTTGATGGGCATTAGCGTTGATTCCGCGATTCAGGACAGTTGATAACGCTACACATTGAACGCGGTGAAATCAAAAGCCTATATGTTTGTATTTTCGCGACCGTAGTTGTCTTCCAGGCGCACAATGTCATCTTCCCCAAGGTAGTCTCCGCACTGCACCTCGATGATATGCGCCGGCTCATTAAAAGGGTTGGCGATGCGATGTATATCGCCGATTGCGATGTACGTGGACTCGTTCACTTCGAGATCGAATTCTTCATCGTTCTTGGTGATTCGCGCCTTGCCGCGGACGACGACCCAGTGCTCGGATCGGTGCGCATGCTTTTGCAGTGACAATTCCGCTCCTGGCTTAACGATAAGTCGCTTTACCTGAAAGTTTTCAGCATTTTCAATGCTATCGTATGAACCCCACGGACGGACTACCTGTCTGTGCAAATTCATTTCTGGCCGTCCCCTGGCCTTCAGCTGCGTGACGAGCTCCTTGACGTCCTGAGAGCGATTCCTGTCGGCGACCAGTACCGAATCCTTGGTTTCCACAACGATCAGATTTCTAAGCCCCACCGCGCCGACAAGCCGGCTCTCTGCTGAAATCATTGACCCTTCGCAATCGTGGAAAACAACATCGCCCTCGATTGCGTTGCCTTGATCGTCCGAGGGCAAGACATCCAGCAAGGCAGACCAGGAACCGACGTCGGACCATCCGCAGTCTAAAGGCACAACAACGACATTGTCCGCCTTCTCCATGACAGCGTAGTCAATTGAGTCGCTCGGGCACTCCGCGAATCGCTGGGCATCAGGCCGCAAAAACAAGCCATCTCGGCTCAAGGATTCCATGCTATCGCTGCAGGCCGCGAAAATTTCTGGAGCGAGCCGCTTCAATCCGTCGAGGTAGACGTCCGGACGGAACATGAACATTCCGCTGTTCCAGAAATAGTCTCCGGACTCGATGTAGCGTTGTGCGGTTTCCGCATCGGGTTTCTCGACGAAACGCTCCACCCTGCTGGTCGTTGCATTCCTGTCGGCGGACTTGATGTACCCGAACCCAGTTTCCGGATGGGTCGGAACAACACCGAAGGTCACGAGCTTTCCTTCCTTGGCCTCGACTGCCGCGGCTGCGACCGCTTCCTGAAAAGCCACGACATCCTTGATGACATGGTCCGCCGGCATCACCAGCATCAGGCTTTCATCCTCTTCGACTGCGGCACCGAACGCAGCAAGTGCCACTGCCGGTGCAGTATTCCGGCCCTCCGGCTCGAGTACGATTCGCGCGTCCATCTCGATCGCCGCAAGTTGCTCGGCCACCGAAAACCGGTGCGATTCGTTACAGACGATCACGCAGCGGTCAGACGCGGAAGCAAGCCCCCGGATACGCAGCGCCGTCGCCTGCAGCATCGTGCGCTTTTCGGCCAGCGCGAGGAGTTGCTTGGGATACATGGCACGGGATGCCGGCCAGAGTCTGGTGCCGGCACCACCGGATAGAATGACCGGTAGGATCTTTGCCACCTTCTTCACCTCTAGATGATTTTCGAGGCCTGAAAAGGGCACTTTGGCAAACTCGTGCAAATCATGTTTTTCCTCGCCCGATCGCGTAGTAGGTCAAGCCATGGCGCTCAACGGACTCCGGTTCGTATAAATTGCGGCCGTCGAAAATCGCTTTGTCCGAAAGTGTGGATTCGAGCCGTGGGAAATCCGGGCTGCGAAATTCCTGCCACTCTGTGACGATTGCGAGCGCATCGGAACCGGTCACGGCACTGTACGCGGAATCACAGAGTTCCAGCGCTTTCTCGTCGCGATAAATTCTCGCGACCTCGACCATCGCTTCCGGATCGTAAGCACGAACCTTTGCGCCGGCCGCCCAGAGAAGCTCCATTAACACACGGCTCGGCGCTTCGCGCATGTCGTCTGTTTTCGGCTTGAACGACAGACCCCACAGGGCAATCGTTTTGCCATCCAAGCTTCCATCGTAGTGTTTCGATATCTTGTCGAACAAGCGATGCTTTTGACGATTATTGACAGACTCAACCGCGTTCAGGAGCTCTGCGTCGTAGCCTTCGACGGATGCTGCTTTGGCGAGGGCTCGAACGTCTTTCGGGAAGCACGAACCGCCGTAGCCGACGCCGGGATAAATGAAATGGTAGCCGATGCGCGGGTCGGAGCCGATCCCGATTCTCACTTTCTCGATATCCGCCCCGAATCGTTCAGCAAGGTTTGCCAGTTCATTCATGAAGCTGATCTTGGTCGCAAGCATCGCATTCGCAGCATACTTGGTGAGTTCGGCGGATCGGACGTCCATCGCGATCAACCGGTCGTGACTTCGATTAAACGGTTCGTAGAGCGTCTTCAATAATTCGGTCGTTCGCGGATTGTTGGTCCCAACGACGATTCGGTCCGGCTTCATGAAGTCCTCGATAGCCGCGCCTTCCTTCAGAAACTCCGGATTCGACACAACGTCAAACTCGATTGAGATACCTCGGTCGGCGAGGGAATCGGAAATCTCCGCAGCGACCTTGTCAGCGGTGCCAACAGGGACGGTCGACTTGTCCACTACGATGCGGTAGTCCGACATGTGATCGCCAATAGATCGGGCGACAGCAAGCACGTGTTTGAGATCTGCAGAACCGTCTTCGTCCGGGGGCGTGCCGACCGCGATGAACTGGAACAAGCCGTGGTCAACGCCTTTGCAGACGTCGGTTGTAAATTCGAGGCGACCTGCCTCGACATTGCGCTGGATGTATCCGTCGAGTCCGGGCTCGAAAATCGGAACATCGCCGGTGTTCAGTCGCTCAATCTTTGCGGCGTCAATGTCCACGCAGACGACGTGGTTTCCCATTTCCGCCATGCACGCCCCGGTGACTAGCCCTACATAGCCGGAGCCAAATATCGTAAGTTTCATGATCGTTCGTTAAGTAACAAAAACTGATCGGCCATCATACAGGGACCAGCATCGCGTTTTCGTGACGAATGTCAGGTAGCGGTGCGGATACGACGTCTTTTTCGGTTCCAGGCACGATGCGACTTCGCGATCGTCTTGATGACCTTCCGCTGGGTAAGGCCGAGAATTGCCCAACCGACGAACATTATGACGTCTGGAACACCAGCGAAATGTGCGACAAGACCAGTGACAGCATAGCTCAGCTGCAATCCGCTAAGGACTGCCAAAACTTGGCGGACGCCGAGCCCGCCGCGCTTCAAATGATGATGGAAGTGGTCGCGGCCCGGAGCCAACGGTGATTTTCCCTTCAACGTGCGCCTGGTGAAGCAGGTCAGGCAGTCGAAAATCGGTAACGCAGCGAACCACAGACAGATTACCGGTGACACGAGACGCTCGCTGCCTTGGCTCATCGCCAACGCGATCCAGACGATTGAAAAACCGAGCATCGTACTGCCAGCGTCTCCCATGAAAGAGCGGAGAGGTCGATTCCAGACTACGGGAAAATTAAAAACGAGAAATCCAAGGACCGCACCGACCACCGTCAGCGACATCGCAGCCTCCGGCGTCTGGTAACCCGCGATGACAGCGAACGATAACAGCGTGATACTTGTGAGACACCCGGCCAGACCATCAACGCCATCGACAAGGTTAAAGGCATTGATCATCGTCAGCGTGACAACGGTCGTAAAAATCAGCGTGAACGGTCCCATGTTGATCGGCCCGAAGCCGAGCGGGTCACCGAGCTCAGCGAGCTCATATCCGGCGCCGTACACCATTATCAGGACGACCGCGATCTGCGAAACAATACGAACCAATGGGGTCAGGCCGTATCGGTCGTCGGCTAGGCCGATCGCGATCAGAAGAAACGAAGCAGAAAACAGGCTGGCCAGTGACGCGCTCGGCCCGAAAACGAGCAAGAGGCCAGCGTAAATGCCCTGAAACATCGCAAGTCCGCCGATAACCGGAACTTCGCCAATGTGGGCTTTGCGGCCACCCGGTTTGTCGACAAGACCGACGCTCAACGCAAAAGGACGCAGCGCGAACATAAAGGCGACTGTAACCACGAAGGCTATTGAAATCGCTGGAAGCAGGCTAAATTCGATCATTGTTTGGAACGGAGCAAAGATCTGGAGACCGGCGGAGGTTGAATTGTCATTACGCTCTGCATTCACCTGCCACTATGTCGCGAAGTCGTAAAGAGTGGAGATAAATTACAAGCTGGCGCGTGATTGTGAACTATTTGGACCACTTTTGGCAAGATCTGGTCTTGCATCATATTCCGCCTCTACGAGTTGACTCGATTTAATACGGTGAGTCTGTACCAATTTAGTCTAGGAAGGTATCGACCGATGTACGGAGCTGCCGCAGTTTGTCGCTGATATCAAAATGATGATTGCCAACGAAAAATCCTTCCTTATCGATCTTGTTGGCGGTGGGCAGATCGCCAAACGTTTCGTAGTCGAAGAAACGGATGACATCATTGCGGACGAAATTGCCTGTGACAATAGGCCGAGTCTCGATGCCTTGTTCCGCGAGTCTAGATAGCACCGCCCGTCTGTCAACGCTACTGTCATTCAATACGAATGCAAACCCAAACCAGCTGCTCTCGCCCGTCTCCTTTTGGATCGAGACCAAAGGATGACCTTCGAACAAATCACAAAAGAACGCTGCATTCCTGCGCCTCCCCTCAATAATGTCGGGGAGCTTGCGAAGTTGTGCTTGTCCCAGTGCGCCTGACATTTCCAACGGCCGCAAATTGTATCCTGGGAGAACGAATCGGAACGACTCCTCAAATGGATCGTCGCTTTTCTCGCAAATTCGATTGGATTCGGGCAAGTTTCGCGTCCAGCCGTGTGCCCGCATCGACAGCATGATGTGATACAGCTCTTCGTCGTCTGTAACTGCCAGCCCTCCCTCCATCGTCGAGATATGGTGGCTAAAGAACGAGCTGAATGTCCCAATCTGGCCGAATGTTCCGC
>CAWUHY010000041.1:0-16332 GCA_963922215.1 uncultured Gammaproteobacteria bacterium
GTGACGCAGTTCACACTTTGGCCTTCACCACGTTTTTATAATTTCCACACCGTCGCAATTTGGCGACAGACCTCGAACAACATGGATGTAGGCCGTGGACAAAGACAAGATTGAAAGACCCCTGTCGGAATCCAGCGTGACGCTCAAGCTCGCGCTGATTCAGCAGCGCTGTCGCGAGCTTGCAGATGACGACGGCAGCGGCGGTCTGTCACTGGAAGAGCCGGTCGACACGCCGGACGACTCGAATCCCTATAACCGCGGTTAGGCACATCATCGGGCCGCGAATCCTCGCGGCGCATCTCGCACTCCAAATCCCTTATTCCAAAGCGCCGGGTCGTCCTGAAGGACGGCAGGGTGCCTCCTGTTGTATCGTTGCTGCGGTTACCGAAATCTTAAGAGTTAGCGCCGCAACCCCAGGAGTCGCTCATGAAGACCACGCTCGTCATCAACGGGACGTCCCACGACCTCGATCTCGACCCGCAGATGCCCTTGCTCTGGGCGATTCGGGATCTTGCCGGACTGACGGGAACGAAGTACGGCTGCGGGAAGGCGCTGTGCGGAGCCTGTACGGTACACGTTGACGGTCAACCCGTTCGCGCATGTTCCTACCCGGTCTCGGCGGTTGCGGGCAAGCCGATAACGACGATCGAGGGGTTGGACGCGAACGGCGAACACCCGGTGCAGAAGGCCTGGCGCAAGCACAATGTCGCGCAATGCGGCTACTGCCAGTCCGGACAGATCATGTCCGCCGCTGCACTCCTTGCCGGCAACAAGAAGCCGAGCGACGCAGACATCGACAACGCGATGAGCGGCAACATCTGTCGCTGCGGCACCTACAACCGGATACGTACCGCGATCCATGACGCCGCGGAGGATCTCGCATGTCAGCCTTGAAACTGAATCGTCGTGAGTTCCTGAAACGCACGGGGCAGGTCGGTGGTGGACTGATGCTTGCGTCCGCGCCGGTGATCGCGAGCGCTGCGACACAAGACTTCCAGCCCAACGTCTTTATTCGCGTACGCAGCGACAATCGTGTCGATGTCGTTTGCCATCGATCGGAAATGGGACAGGGCATTCGAACCAGCCTCCAGCAGATCTTCGCGGACGAACTCGAAGCGAGCTGGGAGAGCATCAATCTGCTGCAGGCAGAAGGCGACGCGCGCTATGGAAACCAGAATACCGATGGTTCGCGGAGTATCCGAACGTTGCTGCCAGACCTGCGCAGTGCCGGTGCAGCGGCGCGTGAAATGCTCGAGCAGGCAGCAGCGAATACCTGGCAGGTGCCGGTCTCGGAATGCAAGGCTCGCATGAACACCGTCGTGCATACGCTGTCGGGAAAAACGCTGGACTACGGTGAGCTCACCGATGCCGCCGCAGATCTCGACGTTCCCAAATCGCCGAGGCTGAAGGACCCGAGCGAATTCCGCTACATCGGGAAGGCGATCGATAGCGTGGACGGCCATGCGATGACGACGGGCACGGCCGATTACGGCATCGACACGATGCTGCCCGGCATGGTGCACGCCTCTATCGAGCGTCCACCGGTGTTGCACGGTACGATCGAGACCTTCGACGAAGAGGCGGCTCTCAAGATTCCGGGCGTCATTTCCGTCATCCGCATGCCGGAGGCGACGAAGCCGGTCATCTACAATCCGCTTGGCGGCATCGCGGTGCTGGCTACAAACACCTGGGCTGCGCAGCAGGGTCGCAAGGCGCTGAATGTGAGCTGGTCGGGCGGCAGCAATGCGGATTACGAGTCGGCAACGTACCGCAAGGATCTGATGGATCTCGTGTCGAGAGACGGACTCGCGGTCCTAAATCGCGGAGACGTCGAACAGGACTTTACGGACGCGGCCGAAACCGTCGAGGCGAGCTACTACGCTCCGCATCTCGCGCAGGCGCCCATGGAGCCGCCGGCGGCAACGGCTGTCATCCACGACAACGGACTCTGTGAAGTCTGGGCGTGCACGCAAGCGCCGCAGTCGGCGCGCCGCACGGTCGCCGGGCTGCTCGGTGTCGATGAATCATACGTCAGGATTAATGTCACGTTTCTCGGTGGCGGCTTCGGTCGCAAGTCCAAGGCGGATTTCGTGGCCGAAGCGGCGTGGCTCGCAAAGCGGACGGGCAAGCCCGTCAAAGTGACCTGGACGCGCGAGGACGATCTTAAGAACGGCTTCCTGCACAGCGTCAGCGCGCAGTATCTCAAGGCCGGTCTCGATGCAGAGGGTCGCGCTACGAGCTGGCTGCACCGCAGCGCATTCCCGCCAATCGCGTCGACGTTCCTAACGGAGGTCGACAGCTCACACGCATCGGAAACCAACCTCGGGCTCGTCGACAACCCGTTCGGTATGGACAACATGCGAGTCGAGGTCAGCGCAGCGCCCGCGCATGTCCGCGTTGGCTGGCTGCGGTCTGTGGCGAATGTGTTCCATGCATACGCCGCGTGCTGTTTCGCCGATGAACTCGCGCACGCGGCCAATCGAGACCCGAAGGATTACCTTCTCGAGCTCCTCGGCGAGCCGCGGCAGTACGACCCGGCGAGCGATGGCGCGAACTACGGCAACTATGGCCAGAGCATCGAGACCTATCCAATTGATACGGGTCGAATGGCGCATATCGTCCACAGGGTCAGCGAGATGGCAGACTGGGGTCGCGAGTTGCCAAAGGGACACGCACTAGGCATCGCCGTTCATCGCAGCTTCCTGAGCTACGTCGGCGTCGTCGCGGAAGTATCTGTCGACAATAGCGCGAAGCTGACAGTCGAAAATCTGTGGATGGCGATCGACGCCGGGCAGGCCATCAACACTGATCGCGTCAAATCGCAGCTCGAAGGCGCGGGAATTTTCGGCATCAGCCTCGCGCTCTTCAGTGAGCTTTCAGCAAAGAGCGTAGTCATCGAGCAGGACAATTTCGACGGCTATGAGCTGGCGCGCATTCAGCATGTTCCGAAGGTGATTCACACGCATATCGTGGAGTCTGACCAACCGCCGGGCGGCGTTGGGGAGCCGGGCGTTCCGCCGGTTGCACCCGCAATCGCGAATGCCTATTTCGCCGCAACCGGAACGCGGGTCAGGGAACTGCCGATGAAGAACGTGGGCGCAGTCTGAGCACATAAAAACGATGAAGACCTTTAAGCTCGAGCGCTCGGAGTCGGGTGAGCGCATCGTCACGAACATGAGCGGGCCGGATTTGC
This sequence comes from uncultured Gammaproteobacteria bacterium, assembly GCA_963922215.1. Lineage (GTDB taxonomy): Bacteria > Pseudomonadota > Gammaproteobacteria > Steroidobacterales > Woeseiaceae > UBA1847. The sequence continues at coordinate 3,194 of CAWUHY010000041.1, forward strand.
TCCGCTACCCGCTGACGAACAAGGGAACGGGATTTACTCGCGAGGAGCGACAGCGCCTCGGCCTCGAGGGCTCGCTGCCGTCGCAATGTAACTCGATCGAGACGCAAGCCGAGCGCATCTACAAATCCATCATGTTCAACGAGGACCCGGTGGGAAGAAACATCGGCCTCGCCGCGCTGCAGGATCGAAACGAGCACCTGTTCTACAAGGTGATGAGTCTGCATCTCGAGGAACTGATGCCGATCATCTACACGCCGACCGTCGGCAAGGCCTCGCAGTACTACTCCAAGGTGTACCGCCGATCCCGCGGGCTGTTCATCACACCCGAGCATCGCGGACGAATCGAAGAGGTACTTAAGACCTCGGTGCCACGTCGGGATATCAGGCTGATGGTCGTCACGGACAACGAATCCATCCTTGGAATCGGTGACCAGGGCGCCGGGGGTATGGCGATCAGCATCGGGAAGCTCGCCCTGTATTGCGCCGGTGCTGGAATTCATCCCGTTCATACGCTGCCCGTCAGTCTCGACGTCGGGACAAACAACGACGAACTGCTCGATGATCCACTCTATCTCGGCTACCGGGAGCGGCGGCTCAGAGGCGACGCCTACTTTGAACTGATTGATGAGTTTGTCGAAGCCTGCCGCAAGGTATTTCCAAACGCACTGATCCAGTGGGAAGACTTTCGTAAAGACAATGCGCTGAAGATCCTCGACCGCTATCGGGACCGGGTACCCTCGTTCAACGACGATATTCAGGGTACCGGCGCTGTCGGTACGGCCTGCGTCGCGTCCGCCTACAGGATTACCGGCGAAGACCTGAGCAAGGCGCGCGTGCTGATCTACGGCGCCGGTGCCGCAGGACTTGGTATTTCGCGGCAACTCAAGAGCGCATTCAGCGCAGCCGGACTCCGCGGCGAGGCGCTGGCGAAATCGATACTCGTCATGGACAGCCGCGGGGTCATATCGGACGCTCGCGGTGGCCTTGATCCGTACAAGGAAGAAATGGCCTGGCCTGCCGGCCTCGTCGAGTCGCTGGGACTCGACGGCGAGGAGGGCCAGGATTTAGCAGCCGTCGCCAAACGCTACGGCGCGAACGTATTAATTGGCGCTTCGGGTCGCGGCGGTGCTTTCGACGAGGACGTCGTTGCGGCGATGAGCAGCAATGCCGAACGCCCCGTCATTCTGCCAATGTCCAACCCGACGTCCATCTGCGAGGCGGTCCCCAGCCAGTTGCTGGACTGGACGGGTGGCAAGGTTCTGGTTGCGACCGGCAGCCCGTTCGATCCTGTCGAGACACCGAACGGGCCGGTGAGGATCGGACAGGCGAACAATGTATTCGTGTTTCCCGGGATCGGTCTTGGCGCAATCGCGTCGGGAGCAACGTCGATCAGCGATTCGATGATCAGCGCGTCGGCAATCGCGATGGCGGAATGCCTGACCGAGGACGACATCGAAGCAGGCAGTCTCGTACCGCGCGTTTCATCGCTTTGGGATGTGTGCGGCAACGTGGCATTTCATGTGGCGCGCCAGGCGGTCGCCGAGGGCAGGGCGCCGCATGCTTCAGACGACGACATTCGAAGCGCAATCGAAGAGTTTCGCTGGCGGCCGCGCTACCCGGATATCGTCGTCGAACAGCACTAGAGGAGGCTCTCTAGTTTGCCTTCACTCCTGCGGCAGCGACGCCGGACAGCTCGGCGTCGAGCGCTTGCAGGGATTCCCGGTGCGCAACCCGCAGCGCATCCAGCAAGGACCGCCGCTCTCTGCCGTCTACCGCCTCTGATTCGAAATCGCGGCAGGCGGCGCTGACGCGGACCGCTCCGATATTGGTGCTGCTCGAACGCAGTGCCGACACCAGCGACGCAAGCCTTTCGCCGTCTTCGTTCCTGATTGCCGTTTCGATCGACGTCAGCAGGCCACGCGAGTTGTCGCAGTAGACATTGAACATTCGCTCGAACAGGCAACCGCCGTCCGACGACGCTTCTCTTTTGAGCATGTCGATTCGCTTGCGATCGATCATCATCGTTTCTTGATCGTCAGCAACGAGGTGCTGTTCGAGCACCGTCTGGAGCTCCGGCATCGTAAACGGCTTTGCCAGGTAGTCGTTCATCCCAGCGTCCAGGCATTTCTCGCGGTCTCCCTCCAACGCGTTTGCAGTCAGCGCAACGATGAGTATTGGTTGGGACGCAAGTTTCTTTTCATGTGCGCGGATCCGTCGGGTCGCGGTGAATCCGTCCATTTCGGGCATCTGGCAGTCCATCAGCACGAGATCGAAGTCGGAGCGCCGCTGGCGTATCCTGTCGACAGCTTCCTTTCCGTCATAGGCGCTTTCGACACTGCAACCGAGCATCGTCAGCATCGCTTTTGCGACTTCCTGGTTGATCGCATTGTCTTCGACCAGCAAGACTCGGGCGCCAAGATTGACCGCGTCCGAATCTGCCTGGGAATCCGGGTTCGCGGAGCTCGCAGGTGTCGCAGCGGCGTTGTCGACGGCGTTCAAGAGCGCAGATTTGAGTGCTTCGAGTCGAACCGGCTTGGAAACGCTGCCGCATAACTCGAAGCGCTTCAGGCAATCGTCCCCGATCGGGTTTGTCACTTTGTTCATGAGCACAGAACCGCCGCCGACGCCCTTCGAACGCAGAGATGCAAGTAGATCGATGCCGTCACGGTCATGAAGTTCGTCATCAATCAGGACGACGTCGAAGCGCGCATCTTTATCCACAGCCTCGAACGCAGATTGCGCGTCCGCGACCGCGATGACGTCAACGCCCCAGTGCTTCATGTAGCCGGCGAGAGTCGCCCGCGTAGACGGGTGATCGTCGACAAGGAGAACGCGTTTGCGCTCGAGACCGTCCGGCGCAGAAGCGACTGAGCGACGCTCGGTGACAGTTAATGGGAGGCGGAATGTAAAGGTTGTGCCTTCTCCCAGCTTGCTGGACAGTGAAATGTCGCCGCCCATAATCTCCACGAGCTGCCTGCTGATCGCAAGGCCGAGACCGGTTCCGCCGAAGCGGCGCGAAACAGATCCATCTTCCTGTGAGAAGGAATCGAAGATGTGTTCGTGGTTTGCGCTGTCGATGCCGATGCCCGTATCGCTGACTTCGAAAGAAACCACAGCGTCTTGTTCCTGGCGGACGCGAATCACGACTCCACCGTGTTCGGTGAACTTGACCGCATTCCCGGCAAGATTGACGAGAACCTGTCTCAAACGCAGGGCATCGCCGTTGCGTTTGTCGGGGATGTCGACGGGCATGTCGCAGACGAGCTCGATGCCCTTGGCCACCGCCTGTTCTGCGAGAAGTTCGCTGACTTCTTCGACACAGTCGCGCAGGCTGAAGTCTTCGGCCTCGATGACCATTTTCCCGGCCTCGATTTTCGAGAAATCGAGAATGTCGTTGATGATTTTCAACAGGGAAACCGCAGAGTTCTGAATGTTGTCGGCGTAGCGCTTCTGCAGCTTGTCGAGCTCGGTGGAATTCAGCAGGAGTTCTGTCATCCCCAGAACGCCGTTCATGGGTGTTCGGATCTCATGACTCATCCGCGCGAGGAATTCGCTTTTCGCAACGTTTGCCGCTTCGGCCGTATCGCGGGCGAGCTTCAGTTCCTCGACAAACTCCTCGAGCCGTTTGTTCGCGTCCGCAAGACTTGCCGTGCGCTCGTCGACTTTCGACTGCAGCGAATCCCTGTGGGCCGCAAGCCGCCGATCGCGCGCCTCGAGCTGCTGCAGCATGTGATTGATCGCTGCCGCAAGACGTGTAATTTCATCGTTGCCGGTTACATTCGCGCGAAGACTGAAGTCTTCTTCGGACGACACCGAATGCGCGAGCTTCGCAAGCGTTCCAATCGGCTCGATAATAGCGGGCGCCAGCCAGGCAGCGAGAAACAACGCGATCATTGATCCGAACAGCAGGGCGGCGGCGGTCGTTGCGAGGGCCCAGAGGACCGTGTCGAGGACCGGCACCAGCGAGGATCGCAGGTAGATCGTTCCGATCAACTCATCTTCGAAGAAAATCGGTTGGGTTAACTCGATTGAGTCAAATCCGTTCGATCGGTCGACGAGATGCTTCGTTGCCTTTTCCTGGGTGATCCAGTCGACCGGCAACTCGAATGTTTCGTCTTTGCCAAAGCGAGCGAGTTCTATGCCGTCGATGCCGTAGATTGCCGCGGTCAGGATACTTTGCTTGGCATTCAGGCTTTCGAGTACGAGCCTTGCCTGTCCGGCATCGTCGAAGGTAAGGGCGCCTGCGCTGTTTTTGCCGATAACTTCTGCGAGCGTCGAAAGCTGCGTCCGGAGATCCGATTTTGCTTTGCTCGCCTGGGCGGCGAGAAGAACGAGCGAAGCTGAAAACAGGGCGAGCGATGCGGCTGCCACGATAATGATCTGGACTTTTTGCGTCAGCGACACTTTGGCGAGAGCGCGCTTCATCGAGCAACTCGCTTCTCATACGTCACCAGCTCTGCGAGCTGCAGAAGCTGGCTGTTTATCGCAAGCCCGACACTTTCATAGTTCGCGACGTTGATCATCATTCCGACGCGCTTGTTGCGGCTGACGAGAGCAATCATCCCGTTTCCGGCGGCAAAATCCGGAATATCGCTAAGCGTCAGGACCGGCTTGCCAGTGAACGCATTCACAAGCCGGTCCGCGACGCGCGCGGAATCCTGATCGATGTAAAGCGTGTCGCAGCGCGTGTTGGCGGCCGTCTCCGGCTGAATCTTTACAACTCGAATGGATCGTTCCCGGACCTTTCGACCCGCCAGTCGTTCAGTGGCCGTTCCATAGAGATCTGCGCTCGCGACGCAGAATCGGAAATCACTGTTCGGCTGCAGGTCCGGCCAGGTCACGAAGCGGGCAATTTTGTAGACCAGCGCAAGCTTGACGACGGTCTCGTCCGGCGGCTCTTGCGCGGCCGCGAACACACTGCCCGACAGGAGACTGCCGAACAGCATCAGGACGCATGCCCAAATTCGTGATTGACGAATCATCTTGGTTGCGGAAGCTTTAGAAAGCGTAGCGAATATTCGCGAATGCCGTCCGTTCGATGCCGCTACGCTGAAGCTCATTCAGGTCCGAGACGAATTCGACGTTGCCGTCATCCAGGAAGTTTCTGACGCCGAAGGAAACTGTCCAGCTTTCCCTGAACTTCCACCGAACGTTCAGGTTGGCCTGCCAGTAGCTTTCCACAAAGCTCGCCTCGATGTCGTCGACGTAGCGCGCCAGAAGGGCGATAGCGAGGTCGTCCTGCGGGCTCCAGAGAACCTGCAAGTTGCCCTGTAGTTCAGGGTAGAGAGAGCCGAGCTGCCCGCCGAGGGGGTTATCTGTTATTTGCCGGTCGTTAGCGACGGAAATCGTTGATCTCAGACGCAGGTCCTGCCGAACCTGCCAATCGATCGCGATCTCGCCACCATGAGAGGCGCCGGAATCCTCATTGAACAGGAACGTCTGCCCGAGAACGCTTGTCGAGGTGAAGAGGCAGGCCGGGTCCGCGGCCACTGGCGTTCCGCTTGGGAGGCACAGCGGATTCGGTGGCGTGAGTGAGCGTACTTTGTCGTAGTCGACCGTAAAGAGTGCGAGGTCGTAACTCAGGTTGTCGCGAATCTGGCCTCGTATACCAACCTCAATATTGAACGCATTTTCAGATTCGAAATCCGGGTTGCCTATTGAACCGAACGAAAAGGGCAATGGAAACGGGTTACCCTGGGAAAGCGGCGGAAGCGTCGGTGCGAAGTTCGTCACCACGACAGTTTGATCACCAACCGAAGGCGTTCGAACTGCTCGTGTCACAGCGGCCCACACCGAATGTGATTCGGACGGCTTCCACAGGAGTCGCAGAGTCGGCATCCACTCAATGTCGTCTGGCGAATAGTTGTTGCTTTCAAGTTTCAAACCAGCCGTGACACTGAAGCGATCCGCAGCCATCCAGTATTCGTCTTGAATGTATGCGCTGACCACGGTGTTTGAATCCGTCGCGCTGCCGAAAGAAACAGTGGCGGACGGAACAAAATCGAATGATGAGTGGCGTATCGAAGCACCGACACTGAGGTCATGCTTGCCAACGCGTCGCCTGTGCTGAATTTCGGCGCTCGATGTGAATCGATCTTCGCCGTAGATTGCGGCAAGTCGGTCCGCACTATCGAGATATAGCTGTGCGTTGTAGGTGGAGTCCTGACCAGCATCATATGACCAGTCCGCGAGCAGGAACGCCCCGGACACGTCCGTCACGGTTGCTCCGGTGGCGAAATAGGGCGGCGTCGACGGCAAATACTGCCGCGTATTGCCCATCTCGCCGTCGTAAGCTTCGACCGTCAGTGATATGTTGGAATCAGCGCGCTTCCAGTCGCCCCGGAAGCTCGCGCGGACCATGTCCCAGTCGTCGGCTGCGTCGCTGCCGTCGGCCAGCACGGTGTCGTTCCCTTCGGAATAGTGCAGGAAGGTCCTGAAAGAAGCCTGCTCGGACAATGCATTACTGTATCGAAGCCCGGCAAACGTGCCACCATCCGGGCTCAGGCCGCCAATGACGTCGCCACCGCGATCGGCGTTCGATTTTGCAGTAATGATGTTGATGACACCGTTCACCGCGTTGGTGCCCCAGACGACCGCGCCCGGACCACGAATGACTTCGATCCGTTCAATTTCTTCGATGAGTGTGTGCTGAGATTCCCAGTAAACTCCGGAAAATGACGGCGAGTAGAGCTGCCGTCCGTCCTGCAGAACGAGCAGCTTGTTCGAGAAGCGCCCGCCGAATCCGCGTCCGCTGATCGCCCACTTGCTCGCGTCGATCTGCGACACGCTGATGCCCGGTGCAAGCCGAAGCGCATCCGGAATGCTGCGAATGCCGTGGCGCTCGATGTCCTCGCGCGTAATCACGTAGACAGCGGACGTGGCATCGGAAAGTCGCTCGGGCGAGCGGTTGACCGACGTGACCTCAAGGTTGACGAGCTCTTCAATGCTCAAGTCGAACAGGTCGTCGACGTCAGCCATGCTGGCGGCGAGGGCGCCACCCGAAGCAAAGGATGCCGCGGCAGCAGCGAGGTAATTCCAGCGTTTGATGGTCTTCATGGCGACAAATCCGGGAGTTTTTTCCTACCGGATGATTTATCGGCATTTGTCAGGCGAACTTGACCAATTCTTGGGAAAGATTGGGAGGCTCAATCGAAGCCCGGAAGTTCCGCCTCAGGAACGATTGCCCAGGAGGTCCCGCCACTCCGGATGACGCTCGAACGCCGACCGGACGTAGGAGCACTGTGGGAGGATTTTCAAGCCCCGGTCTCGCGCATCCGTGACGAGCTGCTGCACGAGCCTGGCGGCGATTCCGCGGCCGCGGAAGGCCTCCGGAACGAGCGTGTGTTCAGCCACGATGAGATCGTCTGCGAGGTAGCGATAGGTCAGTTCCGCCGTCGCGTTGCTGCCTTCGACGTGTGCCTCGTAGCGGCCGCGATCCTCGGCCTCTGTCAGTTCAATCGTAAGCTCGTCGCTCATTCCGTCATTCTACCGCGGATCGACACGACGGGCAGCCGTCTCAGGCGACTCCGGAACCGACGTTTCCGGGCAAAACATGCAGCGCGATGGCGAGGAAGTGACAAACGCCGCCGAGGAGAACGAACAAGTGCCAGATCGCGTGGTTGTAGCGCAGCGATTCGAGCGAATAAAAAATCGCGCCGACGGTGTAGGCGAGGCCGCCACCGACGAGCCAGATCATGCCGTCCCTGCTCAAGACCTCGGCGACCTGCGGCGCGGCAACGATGACGAGCCAGCCCATGAGCAGGTAACCGGTCATCGCGAGCTTCGGAAAGCGCTCGCGAAACCAGATCTTGAACACGATACCGATCACGGCGAGTGCCCAGATCGCGCCGAACAAAGCCCAACCGGTTGGATTCCGCATCGCGATCAGTACGAACGGCGTATAGGTCCCGGCAATCATCAGGTAGATCGCGCAGTGATCGAGCAGCTTGTAGATCGGGCGATGCTCCGATGCATGCATCGCGTGATAGACCGTCGATGCAAGGAACAGCAAGATCAGGCAAATGCCGTAGACGAGGCTGGCTGCGATTCGCCAGGGATCCGCCATCGCAATCGAGGTGAAAAGCATCCACGACAGGCCGGCGATCCCGAGCACGACACCAGCGCCGTGACTGAGCGAATGAAAGACTTCTTCTTTTATCGAGTAGCTCATAGGTGATTGTCGTGCTTGACTGGACTCAATTGTCCAAGATACGGAACAAATTTGCTTTCGAATCGGCGCCATAGACCATTTTCGGTAAGCTTTTCCCAACTGAATTTGGACGGTGTTCGACGGTGCTATCCTGCACGAATTGTGCAAGACGCACTGAACGGATTCTGTCATGACCGTCGACGAAATGATTTCGTCTTACAACGACGCCTGGAATCGGCGCGACGCCGATGCCTTGCTTGCGCTCCTGCATTCGGGCGCCGCCTACTACGATGCATTCTGGATGGAGACTTGCGTCGGACGCGATCTCGCAGCGTATTTCCGCGATGTCATGCAGGAAGGCTCGCACAGCTACAAGAATGAAGGCCACACCGTTCAGGCAAGCGGTGGAATCATTCTCCGCTATGCCGCGTTCGATGAAACAGACTCCGCAGAACCCCTGTTCCACGGCGCAGAAATTCTGCAGCTACGAGACGACAAGATCCTCTCGATCACGGACTTCTATTGCGATCCGACGCCAGACTATCTTGAAGAGGTCGCAGAGATTTCGGCCCGACGCCACGGTGTGCCCAGCCACACGACGGCAGGCCTTGGCGGACGCAAAGTGTTGCTGGTACGTCAGCGTCTTGAAAGACTTTTGGAAAAGCAGTCCTGTTTCAGCGATCCGGGATTCGACGTTAAGGGGCTGGCAAAACGCGTTCGCTGTTCGGAGGAGCATTTAAATCTTGTGGTTGCAAAGCGCTACAAGAAATCGCCCGCCGAGCTGATCAGTTCCCAACGCGTTGCGCATGCGCGCTCACTCATCGCCGCAGCGCCGGAGCAAGCGAATATCCTCGAAACCGCAGCGCGCGAGTCGGGATTCGAATCAATCGCGGCGCTGGTTGCCGTCTTCGTCGAGCATTTCGGTTTTCACCCGCAGGACATTTGTCACAACTGGCCGCCCTCAATCGACTCACTCGCCAGTCTCTCCGAGGCGCCGGGCGATAAAGACATCGCCTGAGGTCGAGAAAAATCTCTACTAGTCCTCGTCGTCCGGCCCTGATTTCGGATGAATCGCGACCAGGCGCGCGCGACGCTGGTCGGCACGCAAGACCTCAATGTCGTGGCCCTTCCATTGAATCCTGTCACCGGGAATCGGGATGCGCTCAAGCGTCTCTGTTACCAGCCCGCCCACGCTGGCGACGTCTTTGTCACCAGACCACGGAATTGACAGACGTGCACACAGTTTCCGCATGTCGACAGTCGCGCGTGCGACCAATACACCGTCGGAGCGCTCGAAAAAGTCGCGCATCGGCGGATCGCTTTCGTCGTTGATCTCGCCAACGATCTCCTCGATGACATCTTCGAGTGTCACAAGCCCTTCGACGGAGCCGTACTCGTCGACGACCAAAGCAAGATGGCGATGACTCTGCTGGAAGTTTCGCAACAGCGCCGGCAGTGACACACTTTGCGGGACGACGATGGGCTCGGCCGACAGTGCGTCCCAGTCGATCGTTTCCGAGTCGTTCTCGATGATCCAGTCGAGCAGAGATTTCGCGAGGACGATACCGACAACGCCGTCCAGATCGTCCGTCTCCGACAGCGGGAAGCGGCTGTGACCGGTCTTGCGCACATAGTCCAGCACCTTGTCGGTCTTCCAGGATTTCTGCAGGAAGCGCACGTCGTCGCGCGGCAGCATGACGTCGTGAGCCTGCAGATCGCGGAGTAGGGTGGCTCCGACAATCATCCCTGCGGTTTTCGGGCCAACGGCGCCTTCGGTACGGCCGAGGGCGGCGAGCAAACGAATTTCTTCCGGTGAGGTTACCGGCGTCTCGTTTGCCGGACGCAGCGTCCGCGAAAGACGCTCACTCGCGATGACCATCGGTTTCAGCGCAACGGTCAGGAAGCGAATGCCGAGAGCAACTGGAACAGCAAGAGTCGTCGCGTAGCTGACGCCCAGCGTCTTCGGGATGATCTCGGTAAACAGGAGGACAGCAAGAGTGAACAGGATTGAGAATATCCAGAGCGTCGACGGGTCAAATACATTCGTGTAACTGGCGCCGGCAACGGCGGCGCCGATCGTATGCGCGGCCGTATTCAGGATCAGGATCGCCGCGATCGGGACATCCATGTTGTTCTTGAATTCCGTCAGCAGCCGGCCGGACATCGCGTGCTTACGCGACAAAACCTCGATCTGTCCGCGCGAGAGCGACAGCAGCACGGATTCAAAAATCGAACAGGCGAATGAAACGATCAGAACGACGGAGACGGCGATCGTGAACAACAGCATGATTGTTTCCAGAAAATCTCGGGGACGGGACAGGTTACCGAGTTTCCCGAGGGAAGTCAGACTATCGGAACCGGGCCGAAGGCGATGGGCTATACTCGGCGGCGTCCAAACCGAGCTTAAGGTCCCGTGCGCATGAACCTCACGTCGATCAGGGAAATCCTCCTGTCCTGGATTGCCGCGAACGAGAGCCAATTACTGATTACAGCCGTCGTCATCGGCGTCTACCTGATTCTCAATTTTCTGATCTCGCGATTGACGCGGGGAATCCAGCACCGGGAATTCAAGCGCGGAGCAGCGCTCAAAGTGATCAAGACCTCGCGCTTTGTCACCGGCTTCTTCGGATTCCTGGTCCTGATGGTGGTCTGGGGCATCGACTTCGGCACGGTCGCGATCTTTGCAACGACGACCGTGACCCTGCTTGGGGTCGCGCTGTTCGCAAGCTGGTCCTTGCTGTCGAACATCACGTCTTATTTTGTCCTGTTGTTTCACCCGTCGTTCGCTCGAGGTACCTATATCCGCGTCCTCGATGCGGACAACTACGTCGAGGGCTATATTTCGGAGCTGACATTTTTTTGCGTCGTGCTCGAGACAGAGGACAAGGAAGTCATCGTCTACCCGAACAATCTCCTGCTGTCGCGCGTTGCGCTCGTCGATCCGGAGAAGCGGCTCGCCAGCGTCGGCAAGATTGTGAACCCGCCCGTGCAAACGCCGGTACAAACGACATCACAAACGCCAGACGTGAAGACGTGATGACGACGGAAATGAAATCCGCACTGTTTGCCTGCTTGGCGGCCTTTTGGCTGACGGGCTGTTTCGATTCGCCGGACACTGACACGCAGTATGCGAGCGCGTCCGAGCTCGACAGTTTCTGCGATCGCCTGCCGCGGCCCGGGTTTGCCGTGCTCGACAAACATGCGGCGAGCAACGACTGGTTTGAGGTTTACGAAATCGAGCCGTCGATCTTTGCGATCCACGAGCCGTACCAGTGGCAGGAAGTCATTTCTTGGCTGATCGTCGGCGAGGAGACTGCGCTGCTGTTCGACACGGGAAACGGCATCGGCAATATTCGTGAGGTCGTAGACGCGCTGACGACGAAACCCGTATCAGTCCTGAATTCCCATAGCCACTACGATCATGTCGGCGGCAATCACCAGTTCGACGAGATAATCACGTTTGGCACCGACTTTTCGAAGGATCGTGCGAAAGGCTTAAAGACCGATGATCTTGCCCTTGAAGTCTCACCCGATGCGCTGTGCAGGAAGCCACCGGAAAACGTGACGCCGGACACCCATGAAATTCACGGCTACACGCTGACCGCGACGGTCGCTGACGGCGACACGATCGACCTTGGCGGCCGAAAGCTTGAGATTCTGCATCTTCCGGGACATACAGACGATGCGCTGGCCATCGTTGATCGCGAGGCCGGCTTTCTCTGGTCCGGCGACAGCTTCTACGAAGGACCGATCTGGTTATACGCCCCGGAAACCGATCTTGAGGCGTACGGCAAGAGCGTCGCGCGCCTCGCGGATATCGCGCCATCGCTCAACGCCGTTTTCCCGGCGCACAATACGCCGCGCGCTGATCCACAACTACTGGTCGAATTGGAAACAGCATTCAATCGGGTCATGCAGGGAGAAGTCACAGGTCAGCAGGTCGGAGAATCCCAGGTCGAGTATCCGTTCGAGGGTTTCAGCATCCTGATGCGCAGCGATCATGTGAGCGGGCACGAATGAAAAAGCTGGCGACACTCTGCGTTGCCTTTGTCGCACTTGAGCACGTTTACATCCTCGTACTCGAGATGTTTCTCTGGACGCGGCCGGCAGGCCTTGCCGCTTTCGACATGACGCGCGAATTCGCCGAACAGACCGCTGTGCTCGCGGCGAACCAGGGCCTCTACAATGGCTTTCTCGCCGCAGGACTAATCTGGAGTCTGTTCCGCAGGCGCGACCGATTTGCGTTGCAGGTTTTCTTCCTGGGCTGTGTGATCGTCGCCGGCATCTTCGGAGCAGTGACCGCGAAACCGTCTATCTTTGTAATCCAGGCGGTACCGGCGATCGTCGCGCTGACCTGCGTGCTGTTGGCAGAGCGACGGAAACAGCCGGCAACCGACATCAACGCCTGATCGTTTGAGTCAGCTCTATTCGACCTTGATCGCCAGCGTGTCATGGTGCCCTGAAAGCAGCGAGCGCAGGTAGAACGACAGGTCCGCCAGGTTTTTGAATCCGGCTTCTTTCGCTGCGACGTCCTTCTCCGCGACGGTGACCTTGGCCGGAGCGGCGAAGGCCTCGAGGCTCGGGTGGAAGCCGATCGTGAAGACATCGATGTCCGAGCCTGCGGCACGGGCAAAGATCATGTTTGGCGTCTGGCCCGTGGCGCGAAGATAGTTGTTTTCCATGCGGCGCTGTTCCAGAAGGGCCTCGGTCTTGCCCGGCGCCGCCTTGAACATCTCGATGTGATAGAACGCGTTGTCCTCGTATGCAGCCTTGACCATCGGCCATGCCGGACCGTAGGCGAAATGATCCTCCGCGAACGCGACCAGCGCATCGCCCCGGCCGAGCAGGGCGGCGTGCTTCTTGGCCGCTACAGCGCGCTTCTCTGTCGCCCCGTGCGAGTGGTAGGACGACCAGCTCTGCATGGGTGAAATCAACATCAGGTCCCAGTGATCGCCCTGCGTGTGGCGCATCAGCAGCGGCCGTTCGATTT
>CAWUHY010000042.1:0-16322 GCA_963922215.1 uncultured Gammaproteobacteria bacterium
TCAATGAACAAAGCACTGTCCTCAGCCGCTGCAGCAGCCTTGTTGCTGGCCTCCCAGCCGGTTTTTGCGGCCGATCTCGACATCGAAATCGAGAATTTAAGCAACGCGATCTACTTTACGCCGTTCCTGGCTGCCGCTCATCCGGACGGAACGGCGCTGTTTGAAGTTGGCCAGCCGGCGTCTGCGAGCATCCAGGCAATGGCGGAAGGCGGCGACATCTCGGGCCTTGTGACTGACCTCGGGTCGATCGGAGCCACAGTCGTCGCAAATCCGGCTGGGGGGTTGCTCGCTCCGGCCTCCAGCGTCAGTTTCAACATGAACACGGACGGCACGGCCAACACCCTGCTGACGATCGTCTCGATGTTGTTGCCGACGAACGATGCCTTCGCCGGACTCAATGCCATCGAGATTCCGACTGCGCCGGGCGTCTACGTCTACAACGTGAACGCCTACGACGCTGGCACGGAGGCAAACGATGAGATCCTGAACGGCGGCGGTGCACCGGGTACGCCCGGCATGCCGGCGGATCCCGGCGGTCTCGCGGGTACCGGCGGCACAGGGGCCGCCAGCACCGATGCCAACACCACCGTGCATATCCACCGAGGCGCACTGGGCGATACCGATGCCGCCGGCGGTCCCAGCGATCTCGACTCGCGCGTGCACCGTTGGCTGAATCCGGTTGTTCGCGTGACCGTCACCGTAAACTGAGGAGCGAACCATGAGACATCACACAATCATGGGGCGGCCTCTGGCACTCGGACTCGTATCACTTGCGCTGGTTGCCTGCGAGAATTCTGCAGACGACCTTGAGCCGTTCCCGCCGTTTCCCGATCCCCCGCCCGCGGCGGTCTTCGAAGTCACCGTGACGAATCTGACCAATGCACAGCCGCTGTCACCCGTCGCCGTCATTGCACACACGGACGGCTACCAGGTCTTCGCCGTCGGACAAGCTGCATCGCCGGGCCTCGAGGAACTGGCAGAAGGCGGCAGTCCGGCGTCACTGATCGCAGAAGCCGATGCCAGTGCTGCAGTGATTGAGACCACCGCGGGCACCGGTCCAATCGGACCGGGTGCATCCGAGACGATCCGTCTGGTCGTGCTGGAAAGCGAGCTCAACGGGCTGCGACTCAGCACGAGCACGATGCTTGTGAACACCAATGATGCGATCACCGGCACCAATGCGATCGGCGTTGGAGACTTCATCAGCGGTGACCGCGCAAGCTACCTGACCATCGCCTATGACGCCGGGACGGAGGCAAACGACGAGCTCGCGATCCACATCCCGGGTCCGGCGGCCGGCGGTGAGGGCTTCAATGCAGCGCGCGACGACATCGCCGATCGCGTTGCGATGCACACGGGCGTCGTGGGTGCCGAGGACGGCTTTCCGGGTTCGGATCTCGACGGTCAGCACCGCTTCGACAACCCGGTCGCCCGGGTCACGATCGAGCGGGTCGAGTAGGCGACCGCAAAGCAGGAGCGGGCAGCGCGGTTCGTTTAACGTGGCCGCGCTGCCCGGCGGTAATAAAACCATGAGGATTCAGGTCTTGTCTGGCAGGAAAGCAGAAACGCGGGTCAATGATGATGTTCGCTCTGCACAGAAGAACGTGATGCCCGGTCGCATCCTCCTGGTCGAAGACGAGGCCGACATTGCCGATCTCGTAGCTCTTCACCTCGGCGACGTGTGCGGCGAGGTTGTTGTCGCATCCGACGGCTACGAGGGGCTCCGCCTTGCGACCTCCGAGCAGTGGTCGCTGCTGATTCTCGATCTTCGACTGCCAGGCCCGGACGGTCTCGAGATCTGCCGTGCGGTTCGCCGGAACAACACGTACCAGCCGATCCTGATGCTGACATCCAAGTCGTCGGAGCTGGATCGCGTGCTCGGCCTGGAGACGGGCGCGGACGATTACCTGACGAAGCCCTTCAGCGTCCTCGAACTCACTGCGCGCGTGCGCGCGATCCTGCGCCGGGTCGATCAGCTGGCCGGGCCGCCTGCGTCGGAGCCGGACGACGCAATTCATGTCGGTGACATGAGTGTCGATCCGCAAACGCGGGAGGTTCGCCTCGACGGGGAGAATGTCGAACTGACCGCGCGGGAGTTCGACTTGTTGTCCTACTTCGTCCGCAATCCCGGGCGTGTTTTTCGACGGACGGACTTGCTCGACGCCGTCTGGGGGTACGGCCACGAGGGCTACGAGCACACGGTGAACTCTCACATCAATCGGCTGCGCGCGAAGATCGAAGCGGATCCATCGCAGCCGCGACGCATCGTCACCGTCTGGGGTGTGGGATACAAGTTTTCGGGCAGTGACCAAAGCCCGCGCTTGTCGGCCGTCCGATGAATACTCTCGCAGCTCGTCTGTCTTTCGTCCTGATCCTGGTCGTGGCGATCATGGGAGGACTCGTCTACAGCGTCGATCGGATCATCCTGCGCACCTACTACGACGAGCTGACGCAAAAACTCAACGCGCCGATCGCCATGTATGTGACCGAACAGCGCCAGTTGATTCGCAATGGATCGCCGGACCTTCAGAGCCTGACCGATCTCGCAAACCATGCGATGGTCATCAATCCGACCGCCGAAATTTATCTGCTGGACCGGGAAGGAAACATTCTCGGTCACAACATTCCGGATGCAGCGTTTCAGAGCACGACGGTTTCGGTCGAACCCGTCCGCAGGCTGATCGAAGGACAGGCCGAGTTCCCCGTGTACGGGGACGACCCACTGAGCCCCGGCGACCAGAAGGTCTTCTCGGCGCATTCGGTCGAATCGGACCTCGGTCTCGAGGGATATCTCTACGTCATTCTTGGCGGCCAGCGGTACGAAGCGCTTGCCCTGAACATCGGCAACAGCTACTTCGCGAAACTCTCGGCGGTCGTACTCGCGGCCATTGTGATTCTGAGTGCAATCGTTGGATCATTGATTTTCGCGCTGATGACGCGACGCCTCAGGCGGCTGGACCGCGAGTTAAAACGGGTGACCTCCTCAAATTTCGACGACCAGCCGGACCTCGTTCCCGCAATGCCCGAGCGCGACGAGATCGACGCCCTCAATAATGCGTTCATCGATATGTCGGCGCAGATTCGCCAGCAGATCGATCAGCTGAGCGAGAACGATCGTTTGCGACGGGAACTCGTCGCCAACATCTCGCATGACCTGCGCACGCCACTGTCCGCGATGCAGGGCTACGTCGAAACCCTGTTGCTCAAAGGTGACGGCATGTCCGATGAGGAGCGGAAACGCTTCCTGACGATTGCCCGGAAACACACCGTGCGCCTCGGCGTTCTGATCTCCGATCTCTTCGAGCTCTCGAAACTCGACTCTGCCAGCGTTGTGCCGAGCCTCGAGCGATTCTCGTTGCCGGAGCTGGTCCAGGACATCGCCTACGAATTCGAGATCGAGGCCGAGCGAAAATCGGTATCACTCGATCTCGACGTCCAGGAAACAAGGCTGCTGACACTCGGCGATATCGGTTTGATCCAGCGCGTCATCGAGAATCTTGTCAGAAACGCGATTCGGTTCACGCAGAGAGGAGGGCATGTGACGATCTCTCTCGCCGAACGTCCGGATGCGGTGAGCGTTGCAGTCGTGGACGACGGCCCCGGGATCCCGGAAGCGGATCTCCCCAGAATCTTCGACCGCTTCTACCGGGCCCGTGACGGGCACGAATCGCGTTCGGACTCATCCGGCATCGGTCTTGCCATCGTCAAGCGCATCCTCGACCTGCACAACAGCCAGATTCGCGTCGAAAGCGAACCGGGTCGGGGCACTGAATTCCGCTTTGATCTGCCGCGCATTCGCGAGGCAGCCTGATGAGCGTCGATCCCGTAGAGTTGGCAACGAAGGGACGTTCGCCGGCTTCAAGAGAAGGATTGGTGGGCCCGCCAGCCATCGCTAGGCGAGCGCTCACATAAAGTTTCGTGAGCATAGCCCACGTTGTACCCCATCAGTCCACTCCGCTGAGCATACCGGTCGTTCGGCTGCTACGGTGCAAGATTTGTCGAGTGATCCTAAAACGAAGCTCGCCCGGAACGAGCGAAAAGTCCTCTCCTCGGGCCAAGGCTTAGTTCAGGCTACTCCTGTACGTCCAATTCCGATTATCTGTTTACTCAAAGCACCGGTAGGATTGACCTAGTTACGTGACATTGCCTACGACTAGCCCCCTATACAGGGTGAAGCTGAGAGGTATATCAGCTGTCCAAAATAACAAAAATATCCTTCAATCCTAAGTCAAAAAGATACTGGATCTTCGTTGATGGAGAGTTCTGTACCACGGTGCGGGAACGTACTTTTCCAGCTCTCGGGATTGAAGAGGGTAAAGAAATCACGTGTGACGAAGTCAAGGATCTTGAGAGGTTTCACTGGAAGCACGTATATGGCGAGAAAGCGTGGAAGAGCGAAAAAGAGCGCATAGGGAGAGTCAAAGAACTAATTGAGGCTCGCTGGCCTCGAATTGAAGTGAAGACAGTCGGATTTGGCGCTGATTCCGATTACTTCATAGCCGACCATCCAAAAGAGGCCGGAAAGCCTGATCTACTCGTCGTCGGTAGAGATTCTGGAAAAGAGTACTGCATGGTAGAAGTGACCGGCACCGATACCATGCGCGGGACAACATATTGGGTGAGGCCTGACAAGATTGAATACGCAAATCAGCATCCAGACGAGGACGTCTGGATTTGCTTGCATTTCAACAAGCCTACCGAGAAGTTTGTCTTCATCAGACCTGACCCGGCCAAGACCTATAGCGTGACCGAGAAGAAGATCAGGGGCTCAACGGAACACTATGTCGAGTTCTCTGATTCGTCAGACGACGTGTACGGTGTGGATGACTTCTTTCGGCACCTTCTTGAGAAGAGGCAGGAGTTCGTCACTGATAGCTAGGCCAACGCCTTCTTGGCTCGTTCACGCTCGTCCGTATTGCTTGAAAAGTGCGA
Source organism: uncultured Gammaproteobacteria bacterium (assembly GCA_963922215.1). Lineage (GTDB taxonomy): Bacteria > Pseudomonadota > Gammaproteobacteria > Steroidobacterales > Woeseiaceae > UBA1847. The sequence continues at coordinate 4,933 of CAWUHY010000042.1, forward strand.
GGCGCTCATGTCGCCGTGTCATTAAGTTGATAATATTGACCGAGAATCGGGGGCAATGCACGAATAGACACGACCCAACGAGAACCGGGCGGATCGCGGCGGACTTCCGAACAACCCAACAGTTGGCGAGCCAGCGTGGATAGGCTCGCGGTATTAGGAAATTTATGGACCTAGTGAAGTCGAAGCAGCGCGTAGCCGATCATGGTGAGGTGTTTACACCGAATTGGTTGGTCGATGCGATGCTCGACCTGGTCAAGGATGAGACCGAGCGAATCGACTCCCGCTTTCTGGAACCTGCGTGCGGTAGTGGAAACTTCCTTGTTGAAGTTCTGCGGTTCAAGCTCATGGCCGTTGACTTGAAATACCGGAAGTCCGACTTCGAGCGGCGCCACTACGCACTTCTCGCGATAATGTGCATCTACGGCATAGAGTTATTACAGGACAATATCTCAGAATGCCGGGCGAACCTGCTTGAGATTTTCGCGGACCATTTAGGTCTAGATGCGTCTCATGAGCTGCATCAAGCTGCATCGCATGTGCTCTCTGAGAATCTCGTACACGGGGATGCACTGACGATGCGCTGCGTTGATGGGGAGCCTATTACGTTTGCTGAATGGGGCTATCTGGGCAAAGGAAAATTCCAAAGGCGTGATTTCCGATACGACGTCCTCACCGGTTCGTCGGCCTTTAGCGCGGAGGATTCGCTATTTGCTCATCTGAGTAAGCATGAAATTTTCATGCCAGTCCAGACATACCCTCCTATGACAGTGGGTGAACTCGCAAGCGAAATCTCTGCGGGCAGCAAGAAGCAATCCGCGTGAGCAGGCAGGCCGGCTTCAAGTTGCGGGGTCGCAACCCAGACGTACTGACCTGCATCGCGAATCTTTCCAACGATGAGGTCTTCACGCCACCCGAATTTGCGAACCGAATGCTAGATTCGCTGGCCGAGTCTTGGGCAGAAGATAACAACGGAGCAAACCTCTGGGCAGATAGCTCCGTACGGTTCCTCGATCCGTGCGCGAAATCTGGCATCTTTCTTCGCGAAATTGCAACCCGGCTTAACATTGGCTTAGCCGACGAGATACCGGACCTCGTTGAACGCGTAGATCACATATTGACCAAGCAGGTGTTCGGTATCGCTATAACGCACCTAACCGGTCTGTTGGCGCGGCGCAGCGTGTACTGCAGTAAGCACGCCAAGGGAGAACATTCTATTGCCCGATCCTTTTCAAGCGACTCGGGAAATATCTGGTTCGAGCGCATTGAACATACGTGGGTCAAGAATAGGTGCACGTATTGTGGCGCGAACAAGGGGTCGTTCGATCGTGGCTCTGGATTGGAGACTCACGCGTATACGTTTATCCACACCGACAATATCAAGAGTCGGGTCGCCGAATTGTTTGGAGGCAATATGCAGTTTGACGTGATTATTGGGAATCCACCGTATCAACTGAAAGACGCGGGGCACGGTACCAGTGCAATGCCGATCTACAACAAATTCGTGGCGCAAGCGATGGAACTCGAACCGCGATTTTTGACTATGGTCATCCCGTCACGTTGGTTTGGTGGCGGGAAGGGACTAAAGGATTTTCGCGCGTCGATGCTGGCAGATGATCGAATTCGCAAGTTGGTTGATTACGAGAACGCAAAGGACGCGTTCCCAGGGATAGACCTTGCGGGTGGTGTTTGCTACTTCTTGTGGGACAAGGATTCGCGTGGGCCATGCGAGGTGACAAACATCGCTGGCGACACTCCGCCAGTGGTTTCTGAACGGCGCCTGGACGAGTTCCCGACTTTTGTGCGTCACAGTGCCGCAGTACCAATCATCCGCAAAGTGCTCTCGAAGAAAGAGCCGCGGATGAGTGAGACCGTTTCAAGCAGGAAGCCATTCGGACTTCCGACGACCGCTAGGCCGAAGAAGGCGGGTGATTTGACCCTCAGATGGGAGAAAGGCGAAGGGCCATACCCACGCAGCCAAGTTGTTGTAGGAGTGGATCTGATCGACGATTGGAAAGTAATAACGTCGTATGTTGGCTACGATCACGCAGGGAACCCGGGAAAAGATGGTCGGCGAAGAGTCTTCTCGAAGATAGACCTGCTGCCACCCGGAACAATTTGTACTGAGACGTACTTGGTAGTCAGTGCGTTTAAAACAAAGGAAGAAGCCGAAAATCTTATTGGCTATATGAAGACCCGATTTTTCCGTTTTCTAGTAGCCCAGTTTATGTACTCACATCACCTCACAAAGTCGGCATACGACTTCGTTCCGGTGCTGGACATGAAAAAGGCCTGGACGGACGAAGAACTTGCGCGCCGCTACAAGCTAACAAAGGATGATGTCGCTTTCATAGAATCGAAAATACGACCATACGATAGGTCGGAGTCTGGAAACTCATGACCTCGCGACGCGCGCTCGAATGAGCAGAGTGTACGTTCCACTCGACCAAATTCTCGCAACTCACGAAGAGGTTTGACTATGCCGAAATCTGCTAAGTACAAGAATGTTGATTTACTGCTCGAAGCGGAAGTAGCGCCCAAGCAACAGAAGAGGTTCGAGAACCGGTATCAAAAAGCCACTGGCAAAAGCGTATCTCCTGGCAATCCTTCCTATTATCAGAGTCAGACTAACAAGTGGGGTTCGGAGTTGCGTGTGTACTTCAACGATCCTGGATTTGCGGCACTCGTACAAGGTCTTGGCATTAGCGTTGAAAAGCGGAGTAAAGGGTACAGGTCGGGTGAGTATCATTTTCGTTTCAATGACAACAGCCTGTGGTGGAAGTTGGTAGAGGTAAGTGGCATGCGGTTGGGGCCGAATTAGTCGGCGCCGATGATCGTCGGACAAATCGCATGAACACCAGCAAGTCGATCGAGGAAATCCTCCCGCCAAAACCGGATGCCAGACCGCGCATCTACGCCTACTCGATTGCTGACAGAGCGCATGCCGGGTTGCTTAAGGTTGGGCAGACGACGCGTGACGTAAAGCAGCGCGTAAGCGAGCAACTCAAAACTGCTGCAATCAAAAATTTCAAGATTGAGCTAGATGAACCTGCCGAGCGTGACGACGGTGGTGTAATTACCGATCATGATGTGCGAGCAGCGCTAGTCAGAAAGGGATTTCAGAATCCAGAGCTTGAGTGGATGAAGTGCTCTATCGCTGACGTGCGAACCGTACTCACAGAACTTCGTACCGGTCAACGCTTTGTAGGAACTCACCATGAGACCTTCGATATGCGTCGCGAGCAAGCTGAGGCTGTGAAGATGACGCATTCCTACTTCGTGTCACGGTGGGCGGAGGATATGCACGCGGTTCCCCGTTTTCTATGGAACGCGAAGATGCGTTTCGGCAAGACATTCACGGCATATCAGCTGGCAAAGAGAATTGGCGCCAAGCGTGTACTCGTGGTGACTTTCAAACCTGCTGTCGAGGATGCGTGGCAAACAGACCTGGAGTCACATGCGGACTTTGATGGTTGGCAGTACCTTTCACGCTCAACTGGCGGCGATCCGATGCAGATTGACCCGGGGAAGCCGGTCGTTTACTTCGGTTCTTTCCAGGACCTGCTGGGACGTGATCGGGTGGGTAATATCAAAGCCAAAAACGAATGGCTGCACGAAGTGAATTGGGACCTCGTAATCTTCGATGAGTACCACTTCGGTGCGTGGCGCGAGACTGCGCAAGAGTTGTTTGAGGGTGAGGATGATTCTGTCGCCAAGAAAGAAACTAAATTAGAGTACGCGACCGGCCTGGAAAATGTGAATGAAGATCTGGCCGTACTCTCTGAGGCGGAGTCGGAGTTTCTTCCCATTACGACTCGTGCTTATCTGTACCTTTCCGGTACGCCTTTTAGGGCACTGGCGACAGGCGAGTTTATTGAAGAGCAGATATTCAATTGGACATACACGGACGAACAACGTGCCAAAGAAACATTCGCCGCTGAGAATCCGGAAGAGCGAAACCCGTATGGGCCGCTCCCTCAGATGCGTCTGCTCACGTACCAGATGCCAGACGAGCTGCTGGCGGTCGCTAGTGGCGGCGAATTTGATGAGTTTGATCTAAACGAGTTTTTTTCTGCAACTGGCGTTGGCGATTCAGCGCATTTTAAATACAAGAACGATGTGCAAAAGTGGCTGGACGTTATCCGCGGCAGTCACATAGACAAATCAGTCGAACACCTAAGAACGGGCACTAGACCACCGTTCCCATATTCAGATGTTCGTCTGCTTCCTTATTTACAGCATTCGTTTTGGTTTCTCCCTAATGTGGCTTCTTGTCATGCGATGGGGAATCTCCTGTCGGAAAAACAGAATGTCTTCTGGCGCGATTACCAGGTGATAGTTGCAGCGGGTGCGTCGGCTGGAATCGGGCTTGAAGCCTTGCCCCCAGTACGGGAAGCGATCGGTAGCGGATTCGAGACCAAGACAATTACACTTTCGTGCGGCAAGCTGACTACCGGTGTGACCGTTTCGCAGTGGTCGTCTATGTTGATGCTGCGTAATCTCAAATCACCCGAGACCTATTTTCAGGCCGCATTCCGCGTGCAGTCGCCGTGGTCAATCAAGAATCCGAACGGGAACGATCCGAATGAGGAGGAAGTGCTCAAGCCGGTTTGCTTTGTGTTCGATTTCGCTCCGACACGGGCGTTGCGACAGATTTCCGATTACGGGATCGGTCTAGCACCTAATGAGCCAAACCCGGAGAATGCGGTAAAGGACTTAGTATCATTCTTACCCGTGTTAGCGTACGACGGCGCAAACATGACTCAGGTAGACGCCGGCGGCATACTCGATATTGCTATGGCGGGCACTTCTGCAACGCTCCTGGCCCGTAAATGGGAATCCGCTCTGCTTGTCAATGTGGACAATGAAACTCTGCGCCGAATCATGTCCAATCCGGAGGCGATGGAGGCCGTGGAACGCATAGAAGGCTGGCGATCACTCGGGGATAACGTGCTTGAGACCATCATCAACAAGAGTGAGAAGGTCAAAGAAATTAAAGACAAGGCAAAAGATCGCGACTTGACACAAAAAGAGAGAAAAGAGCTTTCTGCTGAAGAAAAGGAGTACAAGTCGAAGCGTAAGCTCGTCCAAGAAAAGCTAATCAAGTTCGCTACTCGAATCCCAGCGTTCATGTACCTAACTGATTTTCGTGAGAACACGCTGCAGGACGTAATCACGAAGTTGGAGCCGGACCTATTTCTAGCGGTGACCGGGTTGACGGTAAAAGACTTCCATTTCTTGGTTCGCCTAAAGGTGTTCAATACTGAGCAGATGAACCAAGCGGTATTTGCATTCCGTCGTTATGAAGATGCTTCTCTACGTTATACGGGTATAGAGAGTCATGAGGGCCTTACGCAAGTTGGGCTTTACGACACAGTGGTAGCGAAGGATTAGACCTATCACCAAACGAAGAACTCTGAGTGAAAAGACAATTACGCAATCTCACTGTTCTATCAGGCCTGTAAGCTATGCCTGGATAGGGTCTCTCAGTGGGGCAAGTTCGAGAGCTCCGTTTGTAGTTGAGGGTCTGGGATGGCGTCCAACGCCACGACGAAGCCCTTCAGGCGAAAAGCCTTGGCAGCTTCGTAGCAAGCATCCAGGTATTGCTCCTCTAGCTCTAGAAAAAAGTGCCTTTCGTCTTCGCCGAGCAAGTGACGAAACGGAGTGGGGCACTTTACATCGTCAATATCGAGGCTCCCTATGGCCATGGCTTTCAGGGTCGCGGCGGACGTAAGAAACGACTCGGGGAGCATTGCACGAACAACAAGTCCGAAGCCGACAGAAGCGATTGTGTCGGCGCCATGTCCGCCGAGAGCAAAGGCGACGAAGTCCTCGAAACAAAGTGGTGTCATCCGGTCATCACGTTGGCAATGGTCGATTGCGAAGTCGAAGGCTTCGCTTGCTGTCATCGGTTTCTGCATGAGGTTCTCCATAAGATAGTGACGTCGAGCAATGCTTCGTCGGCTAGCGTTTGCGTGACGCGCAATTCTCGATGCCAATCTCTCGACGAATCTTTTCGCGGAGTTGAGGCTCCCGCTCACGTCGGTAGTTCTCCCAGCGTCGTTCAATTTCGGCTGTCTGGGCCTCCATCGCACGGTTATTTGCCTCAATTCGATCCTTTGCACGGCGGCTCCACTCGTGGATGTCGTCGATAGTTGAGGGCACCACGAGCACAGGACTCGCTTTCTCGTGGCTTGTTGGATGACCGGTCTCGTCCAGATCCCCCGAGAACGACTTCGTCGCCCAGCGTTGCGGATACTTGCGTGACAGCAATTCCAGGCCAGCGCGATAGTTCTGACCTATTTGCTCACGAATTAGCTTTACAACCTCAACCTCCCGGCGAAACCCGACATAGGGTTGCCGTGATTTCTGCATCCACTTGCGGAAGGTGTCTGGGTGGAGGCCGACGGCTTTACAGGCAACAGAGCGATAGTTTCCTGCTTCGATTATCGACACCAGCTTTTCGGCGTTCGTTCTTCAGGTAGCGAAAACGCCAAAGCTTCGATCCCGCCGGGGTGACCAGAAGGTAAAGGCCGTCACGGTCATAGAGTTTGTATTGTTTCGGTTTCGGCTTCGCCGACCGCACCTTTGAATCGGTAAGCATCTTCGTTTCTCAACTCCTATTGGAATCTGGACGTAAGCCGTACGTGGTATGACAAGATGAACGCCGAGCGTACCCCTACGCATTGCCCACCGAAAATGCGGGAACGTATGGGAACGGATGCAGCGGAATGCAGCGGATTCAGGCGTATTTCTCGCGCAAGATCAGATGCTTGCGGGATGCCATGGGAACAGATGCCACGGGATGCGACGGAAAAGTGGTGGGCCCGCCAGGACTCGAACCTGGGACCAAGGGATTCACTTCGCCCAACCGTTTCCGGCTGGAGTGGACTATCTCATCACCCTCGACCGAATCGTTAGGGGCGGGACGCTCTAGCCTGTGATTAAGAACACTGAAGTTCCCAGGTAGTCTCTGCACCGTCCGGCGGTGTACCGCCGGCTTGGCTCAGGGTTGCCAACAGCCAAGCTGCGAAGGTTCCCCTGAATTCATCCCGTTCAATTCAGCCCTTTCGAGCTGAACGCACCATTTGATGAGTCCCCTGCTCTAACCAACTGAGCTACAGGCCCAAACGTACTGCATTTTTCTGCGACGAATTCTAACGGAAAAACTCGCGGCAAGGCGCGGCTATTTGAGGCGCCCGGCGCGAAATCTCGGAAGGCTCGCCACACACCCAATCTGCTCCCCGCGACAAGCCGGTGCCGAACTGAGGCGCAGTTCACAGATAAAGCGTCGCGATTCACCAACACTAGCTGGCACCTGCGATATCCGGCGGCTTTACGATTGCGCCGGCTCAAGCATATGGATTATGTGAAGCAGAAAAGGAAATTCGGTATGTCGAGCTTCAAGGTTTTTGCCCGGTTGTTACTGGTGTCGTCGCTGTCCGTGAGCGCCGCCGGCGCCCAGGAAATCTCAAACGACGAGATGCGCAGCCTCGACGGACAGGTGCAGGAGATCAAGTCGGACGTTCTCGATATTGCGTCCGAGCTCAACAATCTCGAAGAGCGCCTGCTCTATCCCTCGCACACCCAGATCGCGTTGTTCGTGGCGATGAACGACGACGAGTCGTTCCGGCTTGATGCCGTGCAGATCGAAATTAACGGCGAGTTGGCTACCCATCACATCTACAGCTTCCAGGAGCTGGAGGCGCTGAGGAAGGGCGGTGTGCAAAAGGTATACACCGGCAATATCGTCACAGGGGATCACGAGCTGCGTATCACGATGCTCGGCAAACTCGACAACGGCAAGGATTTCAGCCAGTCGGAGAGCTTTTCGTTCAACAAGGGCGTTAAGCCCAAGTCCTTAGGGATAACACTCACCGAACAGCGCGGAATCCAGGTCGGGGACTGGTAAACCATGGGCCGAGCCCCCTCATTGGTTGCCGGGCTACTGCTGGTCGCCTGCCTGTCTGCGGCTCCCGGCCACGCCGAGCCGCTGAAAGACCTGTACTTCGGCGAGGCGCTTTACTACGCGCACAAAGGCCAGTATTTCGAGGCGCTGGAGCGTCTCGATGCAGAGGTCAAGCAATACAGCGACGTTGACGAGCCGGAGCTCGACACGCTGTACGCGCACATTGACGACGCGGAGTTTTCCCTAGGTGACTTCGAGTTGCGCTACCGGATGCACCACCGCGCTGGCCGTGCGATTACCGCTGTGCTGGAAGGCGCGGTCGACGAGCGGGTCCGCAACGACGCCGCCTATAGACTTGCCCGCATCCATTTCCAGAAGAACCAGCTTGAGGATGCGCTGTTGGCGCTGGACCGCATCGACGGCAAGATCCCCGAGCCCATTCGTGACGACATCGAGTTCCTGCGCGCGAATGTCTACCTGGGGCAGGGCCGGCCGGAAGAGGCCGTTCCGGCGCTCGAAGGTCTCACTAATTCCGAAAACTTTGCAGGTTTCGCGTCCTACAATCTCGGCATCGCCTTTCTGCAGGACGGCCTGCGGCAGGAGGCACTCGAGCAGCTCGATCGTGCCGGCCAGATAACGACGAAGGATCCGGCGGAACTCGCGATCCGCGACAAGGCCAACCTCGTGCTCGGCACGATCCTGCTTGAAGACGGCGAATTCGAGCGCGCGATTGCGCCGCTGAATCGCGTGCGCCTCGACGGACCGTTCTCCAACCAGGCGCTGCTCAGCGCCGGCTGGGCGAACCTGTCGATCGACAGGTTTGAGCGCGCCGTTGTGCCGTGGAAGATTCTCGCCGAGCGCGAGGTGACCGATCCTGCAGCACAGGAAGCGCTGCTCGCGTTGCCCTACGCCTACGGCAAACTCGACGTGCACGGGCGCGCCGCGATTGCCTACGGCCACGCCCTCGACGCGTTCACGGCCGAGGTCGACAAGCTCTCGGCGTCGATCGAGAGCATCCGCGACGGCAAGTTCCTCGAAGCACTGGTTCGCGAGGAGATTCGCCAGGACCAGGACTGGGTCATCCGGCTACGGTCGTTGCCCGAAGCGCCTGAGACGTTCTACCTGATGGAACTGATGGCCTCGCACGATTTTCAGACCGGCTTGCAGAACTACCTCGATCTGGCGGATCTGCGTAAAAAGCTCGAGACCTGGGAGTCGAGCTTCGACTCGTTTGATGAAATGGTCGATATCCGCGGCGCACACTACGAACCGTTGCTGCCGGAGATTGACACGCAATTTCGTGAGCTCGACTCGCGCCTGAAACTGCGCGTGGAGCAACACAAGATGCTGGTGCGTCGACGCGATGATCTGCTGACGACGCCGCGGCCCGAGTTTCTCGCCACGCGCGACGAGCAGGCCCTGCTCGCGTCGCTCGAAAGCATGGAAGCGCGGCTTACGACTGCTGCCCCCGAGCGCGCCGCACCGCTACTGGAGCGCATCAAGCGACTGAAGGGCACGCTGACCTGGACCCTCGAAACCGAGTATCACGCACGTCTTGCGGTCTTCGACCAGAATCTGCGCAGCCTCGATACGGCGATGGCAACGGCGCAGGCGGAATACGACGAATTCGTCCGGTCACGCCAGGCTGCAACGCACAGCTACACGGGATACGAAAAGCCGGTCAGTCGTCTGCGCCAGAAGGTTAGAAGCGCGATCGATCGAGTCGATACGCTGATGGCGCGCCAGGGCCGCCAGCTTGAACTGGTCGCCATTGACGAACTGATCGCGCGCCGCCAGCGGCTCAAGAATTACGGCGACAAGGCGCGCTTCGCACTTGCCGACAGCTACGACCGCGCAACACAGGCGCAGGCAAGAATCGAAGACAGTCCCAAGGACGTCGCGCAATGAGCCGCCGTCTCCTTCTCAGTCTTCTAATCGCCGTGGGTGTTGCCGGCTGTGCGACCACCGGCACTGACGGCACGCTCGCCGAGCTCGCTACCGTTCCTGCGGACATCGAGGAAGTTCATCTCGCCGACAGTCTCGAGCGCGCGGCCGAGAGCTATCGCCGATACCTCGCAGAAACGGCCGAGAGCCAGCGCACGCCCGAAGCGATGCGTCGTCTCGCCGACCTGCAGATCGAACAGGAATACGGCGTCATCGGCGGCGGCAGCAAAGTCGTCGAGCTCGCGGCGCCGGACGCGGCAACGCCGACGCGAAAGATCACGGCCGAAAGTGGGACGTCGTTGCCAGTAGGGCCGACCGAGTCGGAGCAGGACTTCGAAGAGCGCGCGACGGCGCGCGCCGAGCTCCTGTCGAATTCGGCTGATCTTGAGACGCCATTGCCGGGCGACGCAAACGCAAGCGTTCCTGCTGGTCCGCGTGAAGCAATCAAGACCTACTGGCAGATTCTCGAGACGTATCCGAACTACGAGCGCAATGACCAGGTGCTTTACCAGCTGTCGCGCGCCTACGACGAGATTGGCGAACCGGACAAAGCGATGGAGGTCATGAACCGTTTCATCGCCGAGTACCCGCATTCGCGCTTCATGGACGAAGTTTATTTTCGCCGCGGCGAGTACTACTTCGTTCGCAAGAAGTACCTCGACGCCGAAGAGTCCTACGGGAAGATCATCACGATGGGCGCCGCCTCGTCCTACTATGAGCTCGCGCTCTACAAGCTCGGCTGGGCGCTGTACAAGCAGGAGCTCTACGAAGAGGCGCTGCACAACTACGTTGCAATGCTCGATCATCGCAAGGACATCGGTTTCGATTTCGACTCGGACTACGAGGCGGACGACGAACACCGCGTCACCGACACCTTCCGCGTGATTTCATTAAGTTTCTCGAACCTCGGCGGCCCGGATGTGCTCGACGCGTACTTCGCGGAGCACGGCCATCGCAGCTATGCCGACAAGATCTACAGCAACCTCGCGGAGTTCTATTTTGAAAAGTTGCGCTACGAGGACGCAGCGTCGGTCTACAAGTCCTACATCGCGCTGAATCCCTGGCACAAGGTATCGCCGCATTTCTCGATGCGTGTCGTGGAGATCTACGGTGAGGCAGGCTTCCCGAGACTGGTCGTCGAGGCGAAAAAGACGTTCGCGACCGACTACGCGCTGGATGCCGACTACTGGTATTACCAGGATGTCGACAGCGCTCCTGAAGTCGTCGGTTTCCTGAAGACCAACCTGACCGACCTCGCCGGTCACTATCACGCGTTGTACCAGGAAGAAGCCTTCGCTGACGAACAGCCGGCGAACTTCGCAGAGGCTTCCACTTGGTACCGCCAATTCCTTGCCTCCTTCCCGGCTGACGGCGAGACACCAGGCATCAACTACCAGCTCGCCGACCTGCTGCTCGAAAACGCGAACTACGGTGAAGCGGCCGCCGAGTACGAGCGGACGGCCTACGACTATGCTGAGCACGAGCAGGCGTCAGCTGCGGGCTATGCCGCCATTTATGCGCCTCGCGAGCACTTGAAGGT
>CAWUHY010000043.1:0-16249 GCA_963922215.1 uncultured Gammaproteobacteria bacterium
TGAAAATCCCGCAGCGCCTGCGACACGAGGCTGCGCTGTGCGTCGGAGGCGCTGTCGTCCAGTTTCTCGGACACGCGAGCGAATGCCTGCTGCAGGGCTGCGTTCTGCGACATCTCCGTGCCATACTCGGTCAAAAGCGGAAGCGCTTCCTCGTAGACCTGCCTCCATTCGCTCGACCCGATGACGCCCTGCAGATGACTGACCGGGGACCAGACGCGTGCCAGCGTGTGTTCCATTTCTTCCAGCGGCACGACGACGGATTCGAAATCGGGCGCGTCCTGATTTTCGAGGATGCTGGTCAGCGTGTCCCGGTTCCGGTTGATCAGTTCATTAACGGCAGGCAGAACCTGGTCCGGTTCGAGCTGTGAGAATCGCGGCAAGCTTGAGGTATCGAGCAGAGGATTCGTCATTCGCTGATTGAAATTGATTAAAGGCGCCGCATGTTAGCACAGCATTTCCCGCGGCTCTGCGACGAAAGCACACGAAAAATGAAGAGGAAAGACAGTTGACGGATCACTACGAATTACTGGTTATTGGCGGTGGCAGTGGCGGACTCGCCCACGCCCAGCGCGCAGCGGAATACGGCGTGAAAGCCGCGGCGATTGAAGGCGACCGGCTGGGCGGCACCTGCGTCAACGTGGGCTGCGTCCCGAAGAAGGTTATGTGGTATGCGGCCAACCAGAAACATCACTTCGATCACGCGGCCGACTACGGCTTCGATGTGGACGTGAAGGGCTTCGACTGGACGACCCTCAAAAAGAATCGGGATGCTTACGTGAAGCGCCTCAACGGCATCTACGAGTCCAATCTCGACCGCAAGGGCGTCGAATACATCGACGGCTATGCGAGCTTCGTGGATGACAAGACGGTCAAGGTCGGTGATCGCACGATTACGGCAGATCGCTTCGTGATCGCGACCGGCGGCCGGCCAATCGTGCCGGATATTCCCGGTGCCGAACTCGGCATCACGTCCGACGATTTCTTCGAGCTCGAGGAGCAGCCGCGCCGTGTCCTGGTGGTCGGCAGTGGCTACATCGCTGTCGAGCTTGGCGGCGTGTTCAACGCGCTGGGCAGCGAAGTGCAGATTATCGTGCGCCGCGACGGGGTTGTCCGCAGTTTTGACCACATGCTCAGTGAAGAAGTCATGGCCGCCATGCGCGAGTCCGGGATCCGCATCGATACCGGCGTCGTGCCGGCATCGGCCATTGAGACCGAGGACGGCCTGGTCGTCACCTCCGAGGACGGCGACTCCTACGGACCTGTGGACTGCATCCTCTGGGCTGTCGGCCGCGAGCCGAACACCGAGGGACTGAATCTCGGTGCGGCCGGTGTCGAAACCGATGAGGCGGGCTTTGTCCCCGTCGACAAATTCCAGCAGACCAACGTCGAACACATCTCGGCGCTCGGTGACGTTACCGGTGCCATCGCGCTGACGCCTGTCGCAATTGCGGCCGGACGCCGGCTCGCCGACCGTCTGTACAACGGCATGGAAGGGCGCCATCTCGAATACCACACGATCGCAACCGTGATTTTCAGCCACCCGCCGATGGGCACCGTCGGTTTATCGGAGCGCCAAGCCATCGCCGAGTACGGCGAAGACCAGGTCAAGGTCTACACGTCCGGATTCACCGGCATGTACTACGCGCTCGGTGAGAAGAAGGAGCGGTCCGTGATGAAGCTCGTCACGGCGGGCGAAGACGAACGTGTCGTTGGTGTCCACGTCATTGGCGATGGCGCCGATGAGATGATGCAGGGCTTCGCCGTTGCCGTTCGCATGGGGGCGACGAAGAAGGACTTCGACGACACCGTCGCGATTCACCCGACCAGTTCGGAAGAACTCGTTACGATGCGTTGACCTTCATCCTCGCGAGAACAGGCGCGGTGTCCGGTCGGACGCCGCGCCAGATTGTGAAGGATTCGGCGGCCTGCTCGACGAGCATGCCCCAGCCCATGACCGAACGTGCCGCACCCTGCGCGCTCGCCCAGTCGGCAAACGGCGTGTTCTTCAGCCCGTAGGAGAGATCGTAGGCCAGCGTGTCCGAGCCGATACAGCCCGCCGGGTACGGTGGCGTCTCGCCGTTGAAGCCGGCCGATGTCGCATTGATCACAAGATCGAACGGCTGGTCGACTTCCGGCGCGTCGAAGCCGCAGGCCTCGACGGGGCCGTCTTCCTCAAATGCCTCGGCAATCTCTTCCGCGCGCGACTCTGTTCGATTGGCGATCAACAGATGAGACGGCTGGACTTCCAGTAGCGGCCCGGTGATTCCACGGGTCGCGCCGCCGGCACCGAGAATGAGAATTCTCGATCCCTTCAATTCGATGTTGAGATTGATCGCGAGATCACGCAGCAGGCCGATGCCGTCCGTGTTGTCGCCGTGGACCTCGCGGTCGTGAAACGTCAGCGTATTGATCGCGCCGGCCGTTCGTGCCCGGTCGCTCAGCACGTCGCACAGCGACTGTGCGTCCTGCTTGTGCGGCATCGTCACATTCAGTCCGCGCCCGCCCGTGCGCATGAACTGGTCGACGGCCTGTTCAAGCTTGCCCGCTGCGACCTGCAGCATCTCGTACTGCATGTTTTGCTTCGTCTGGATCGCGAACAGGCGGTGGATGACCGGGGAGCGGCTGTGCTTGATGGGATATCCCATCACGCCGTAGCGGTCCGCTGTCTGCGCGTCAGTCATTCATCCAGCGCGCTGCGTCCAGCGCGAAGTAGGTGAGCACGGCGGACGCGCCGGCTCGTTTGATGCACAGCAGTGATTCCATGATCGACTTCTGTTCGTCCAGCCAGCCGTTCGCGGCAGCCGCCTTGATCATCGCGTATTCGCCGCTGACCTGGTAGGCCATCGTCGGCACGCCGAAGGTCTCGCGCACCCGCCGGACGATATCGAGATAGGGCATGGCGGGTTTCACCATCACGAGGTCCGCGCCTTCGGACAGGTCCATTTCGACTTCGCGCAGTGCCTCGTCGCTGTTCGCCGGTGCCATCTGGTAGGTCGACTTGTCGCCCGATCCGAGATTCGCCGACGAGCCGACCGCGTCGCGGAAGGGACCGTAGAAACATGACGCGTACTTGGCCGCGTAGGAGAGAATCAGCGTGTGGACGTGGTGGTCGTGTTCAAGCGCGTGTCGGATTGCGCCGATGCGTCCGTCCATCATGTCCGACGGTGCCACGATGTCCGCACCGGCCTCGGCGTGGGATACGGCCTGGCGGCTCAGCATGTCGACCGTTGGGTCGTTCAGCACATAGCCCGCGTCATCGATGATGCCGTCCTGCCCGTGAGTCGTGTACGGGTCGAGCGCGACGTCGGTGATCACGACGAGCTCCGGGTGACGATCCTTTATGGCCTGGACGCTCGTTTGCACGAGTCCGTGCGGATTGGCGCACTCGGAGCCGTCCGGTGTCTTCAGGCTGTCTGAAATCACCGGGAACAGGGCGATGGCGGGTATTCCGAGCGCGACGATGTCGTCGGTCTGGCGCAGCAACAGGTTCAGACTCTTGCGCGAGACGCCCGGCATCGATGGGACGTTTTCCTCGCGGTCCTCGCCCTCGAGAACAAAAACCGGGTAAATTAGGTCGCGGGGGCTCAAGGCATTTTCCGCCACCAAATCCCGGAGATTGGCTGTGCGACGCGTGCGTCTCAAGCGCGTCTCGGGGAAGTGAACGGCAGGATGCTTGCTCATAAATACGCCATAGCTGTCAGACAATCCTGATTTTCTCTGGATTAACGCTCGATTGTCACGCGCTTTCGATAAAAATCGGGGCGCAGCGTAATAAAACCAAAAAAGGTCCGGTCAACTTCGATGAACGCAAGCAGTGCCGCACGACGACAACGATTCGACAAGCTGGTGGGCGTCTACTACGCCGACATGTTCCGCTACGCCGCGTGGCTGTGCCGGGACCGGTCAATCGCCGAAGACGTTGTTCAGGAGGCACTGATGCGGGCATGGAGGTCGCTCGAATCCCTGCGCGACGACGGAGCCGCCAAGCACTGGCTGCTGACGATCGTACGACGGGAAAACGCGCGCTACTTCGAGCGGAAGCGCCTGGAGACCGTGGATGTCGACGATCTGACACCGGCCCAGGAAGCGCTGATTGCCGAGGAAGACTCGGACGAGCTCGACACGGTGCGCGAGGCGATTTACGAGCTCGAGGATGATTACCGCGAGCCGCTGGTCCTGCAGGTTTTGATGGGCTACACGACCAGCGAGATCGCAGAGTTGATGGGACTGAAACAGGGTGCAGTGCTGACGCGACTGCACCGGGCACGACACAAGTTAAAGGATGTTGTCGAGGGCGGCGAGAACGCCCAGACGGAATAAAGAATGGACTGCAAAGAATTCAGACACATGGTGACGGGCGACCCGTCCACGGCCGAAGGCGAGGCGCATCTTGCGCAGTGCGCGGACTGCCGTGAGTTTGTC
Organism: uncultured Gammaproteobacteria bacterium; assembly: GCA_963922215.1. Taxonomy (GTDB): domain Bacteria; phylum Pseudomonadota; class Gammaproteobacteria; order Steroidobacterales; family Woeseiaceae; genus UBA1847. The sequence continues at coordinate 4,423 of CAWUHY010000043.1, forward strand.
GCCGGCGTTAACGCGCTCGACGCAACGCTCGAACGCGCCATGCAGGTTTCCGTGCCGCCGCTGTCAATGCCGAAACTTCCGGAAATCGACAACAGCAACGTGACGCAGCTCGCGCCGCGGCTGTCGCGCCCGGTCTGGCTGGCAACGGCAGCCGCGCTCGTACTCGCGGTGTTCCTCGGTGGACGCACGCTGCTGGTCCCGACGGAATATGCATCGCTCGAAGACGAAATCATCGCGCACATGGCTCACGAGCCTTATGCCTTGCAGGTCTCTGACCAGGCGGTCAGCGAATCTCGGCTGAAGCGCGTTGTGCCGCAAACTGTGGCGAACTTATCGAGCGAAACCGGTCTGATTACCTACGCGCAGAGTTGCAACATCAACGGTCATTCCGTGCCACATCTCGTCATTCAGGGCGTAAACGGTCCCGTCACCGTCATCCTGATGCCGAACGAGACCATTGATGGTGCATCGACGCTCGAGGGGAATGGATTCAAAGGCGTACTTCTTCCGGTCGGCAGCGGCAGCATCGCGATCATCGGTGAAGAAGATCCTGAAGCACTGGAACGCATCGAACAAAGTTTGAAGAACTCAGTCAGCTGGTCGACTTGAGACCCGTTGCTGAATTAGAAGCCCAGCACTGGGCAAAACCTGGAGGAGAAACAGAAAATGTCTGACAAGAAAGTAGTAAAACCGGTTGCGTTGGCAGTAGGCGCGGCTCTCGCAGGCTCGTTTGCACTGGCCGGCACAGCGGTCGCCAAGGACGAAGGCAATCCGTTTGAAATGTCATCCTTGAGCGCAGGCTACATGCTCGGTGCTGAAGGCGGCTGCGGCGGCGACAAGGAAGGCAAAGGCAAGAAAGGCAAGGAAGGTTCTTGCGGTGAAGGCTCTTGCGGCGGCGACAAGGAAGGCCACTGCGAGGAGAAATGAGAAGACGGTTCTTGCGGCGAAAAGGGCTGTGAAGGCTCTTGCGGTGAGAAGGACGGCGAAGGCTCTTGCGGCGGAGACAAGGAAAAAGACTCCGAAGGCAAGTGCGGTGAAGGTTCTTGCGGAGGCGCGGCGTAAGCCCGACGACACGCAAGCTTCATCTTGCAAACAAAGGGCTCGTGCTTCGGCACGGGCCCTTTTTTGTGGCGACCGCACCGTGGGAGCGGATTTATCCGCGACTCTTTCTCTATCGGGGCTGAAGCCCCTCCCACAGGTTGGCTCGATTTTTCGACGTATTCGTCGGAAAAAGGACTGCCGTTCTGCAGGTCAGTCTGTAATCTGGGGGCTGGTTCGGGAGCGGGAGACTGGCTTGAGCAAGAAACGCTGCAAATGGTGCGAGGGCGTTAACGATGCCTATGTTGCCTATCACGACAAAGAGTGGGGCGTGCCCGCCTACGATGACCAGACCCAGTTCGAGTTCCTGATCCTCGAAGGCGCCCAGGCAGGTCTGTCCTGGTCGACCATTCTGAACAAGCGAGATGGCTATCGACGAAACTTCGCAGACTTCGACGCAACGAAAGTCGCGCGTTTTACAGCGAAACGCATCGACAGGATTCTTAAAGATCCGGGTATCGTGCGAAACCGCCTCAAGGTCGAATCGGCCGTCACGAATGCGAAGCAATTTTTAAAAGTACAGAAAGAATTCGGCTCCTTCGCACGCTACATCTGGGGCTTTGTCGACAACAAGCCGATTCAGAACAACTTCAAGCGCGACCGGGATGTGCCGGCGACGTCGGACGAGTCCGATGCGTTGAGTGCGAATTTGAAGAAGCGCGGTTTCAAGTTTGTCGGCAGCACGATCATGTATGCGCACATGCAGGCGACGGGTCTCGTCAATGACCACGTTGTTGGATGCTATCGGCACAAAACCTGCGCGAGGCTGGGGAAGCATCGGCATCGGTTTTAGTGGCCCTGGTTTTCGGGGCTGAAGCCCCTCCCACAAGTGCTACGTAAGCTCGCCTGACTTCTTCAGGCGCATGCTGTAGTAGACCAGCCCGACGGCGATCAACAGCACCGTGATCGTGATCGGGAGTACCGCGGCGCCGAAGGTGCCCATCGCATCGCCAATGAAAAAGCCGTAGACGTTCTGCGCGAGAATGCCTGCGAGCGAGAGGCCGAACAGTACCGTCGCGAAAGACTTCCTCAAAAGCAAGGCGATGCTTCCGAGCAGGCCGGCTGTTACCGCCAGTCCTTGCGCGCCGTTGGCCCATGCCGGGATGCTGAGCATGTACTGAATCTCGGCCGGCGAGTAGTTCGCCGCAAGCGAGAGCGGCGTTGCCGTCATTTGCTGGTAGTAGATAACCATCCCGAGCGCGTTCCAAAGCAGCGCTCCGCCGGCGATGATCCAGAATGATGTAGAAGCTTTTGTCGACATCGTTGTTCCTCCCCCAGTTTGGAACAGCCTATCACCGCGGCAGGCCGGGAGGGAAAACGCAGCTACAGCTTCGCTAGTTGAAGATCTGGATGACGGTAAGCCCGACGAGCCCGTTGGGCGAGTTGTGTGAAATACCGCCGAGATAGATTGTGTCGGACGCGAGATTCGCCCAGTCGACGGTCACTGTCTCTGTCGAACCCGAGTTAACGAAGGTCGGCGCTGTGACAGTCAGGTTGCCCCGATCCTCATTCACTCCGAAAGCCCAGGACAACAGACTGTAGTTTGCACCGGGCCCGCCCTGCACCTCGTCCGTCTCGAAGCCGTGCACGAGCACCGCATAGCGACCGCCCGCGGGCAGCGCAACGTCGAACTGCTCCTCGGACGTCGGCTCGCCGCTCTCGCCGATCCTGTTGCAGTTCACGCCGTCGGCGCAGTAGAAGACGTACATGTCGAGATCGTCGTCGCCGTCCGTCAGTGCGTCGAACAGTGCAAAGCGCAGATAGAGCTGCGAGTCCGGCACGTCAATCAGGTTGATCTGCACGCCGTTGCCGTTGCGGAAGGAGAAGGTTTTCGTCGGATCGTTGTCGACGAAGCCCTGCAGGACAAGCGGTAAATTCAGTCCGTGAACGCCGGCGGTGTAGGCCCCGGTGTAGCCGAACTCGACGTTGAAAGACGCCGAACCGGTACCGCCAAAGCTTCGAATCTCTGCGGGTGCGCTGAGCGACACCGGCCGGATTGCGAGCGGCATGCGAACCGAGGCATCCGAGTTCGTCCATGTGACGGCACCAAAGCGCCAGAGATCGAGCGGCCCCGAAACGTAGCGCGTGGTAATCGAGAAATTCGCCGTGCCGCCTGCCGGGATGGTGAGCGATGTGGGCGTGACACTCACATCCATTCCCGGCGGAGGCTCGACTGCGGCGGTGTAGGTCGCAGCGACGTCGGACACGTTCGTCACGCGCCGTTCGACAGTGCGTTCGCTGGTCAGCCGCGGGATCGCGAGCGAGGCCTGGTTGATGTCTTCCGGCGCAAAGCTCTGCCCCGCGGCTTCGAGTTCGTCGCAGCGCTCGCCGCTGACACCGGGGGAGAGTGCGGCGCAGGCGAACGCGTCGTATTCGTCGAACGTCGTTTCGAACACGAGCCCCGGGTTTGCGGCCGGGTTCGGCACAATGTGGCCGGCGCCGAAGTCGAACGGGGTGGCGCGTGTTTCGCCGTCGGGCTCGACAATATCCTGCCGCGCCGTCGTCATCAGGGCAGAGCGGATCATGGACGGCGTCCACTCGGGCTTCAGTTCCAGCAACAGCGCGGCCACGCCGGCGACGTGCGGCGTCGCCATCGATGTGCCGCTCAAGTACGCATAGGTTTCCCCGACCATCGCATTCGCGGCGTCGGGCGTGAAGCCTGCAAGAATATTGACGCCCGGCGCTGTGAGGTCGGGCTTCAACACGGCCGGCGCCGGGCCGGGCCCACGTCCGGAGAACGACGCCATGCGATTGCCTGTCTCCGGCTCGCTGAGCAGCAGACCCTTGTCGAGCACGACCTCGACGGCGAGCCCCTGTTCCAGCTCCGCGACAATGAGATTGCCGTCCGCCTGGCCGATCATCAGCGCGGGAACATCGACGAGTGACGGGTCGCCGTTCATTTCAATCGCGTCGCCGGACGTGCTGTAGATCAGTGCGGCCACAGCGCCCGCATCCCCGGCGTGGCCGATTTTGATGTCGAACGAACAGCCGCCGCGTTCGATGAATGCGATTTCGCCCTGCAGCTCCGTGTCGTTGACGAGCGGTTCGCAGGCATCACGCGTCGTGCCGGGTCCGCCATCGCTCAGGGTGTCCGTGTCGTCGTCGACGAAAACGAGGCTTGCTTCGATCGGATCGTTGTCCGCCAGCGCGGGCGTGAAGTTCGCTTCACGGACCGCGTACTTGCCGGCGATCGACGACGGCGCTGTCACCTGCATCGCCTCGACTGACGTCTCGCCGGTGCGCGTCGACGCACCGACCGTGATGACCCACGGCGAGCCTGCCGGCGAGCCGATCGTCTGGAAATTCGGGCCGTCGTTACCTGCAGCGACGACGGGAACGATGCCGGCACGGGCTGCGTTGGCCAGCGCGATGTCGTCCGGCGAGGTCACTTCGAGAAAAGAGGAGCTGACAGAATAGTTGATGACGTCGACCCCGTCCGCGACCGCGCTGTCGATCGCATTTGCTAGATCGGAGGTGTTGCAGCTTGCACGCGTCGCGCCGGGCCGCAGCCAGCAGGCTTTGTACACAGCAACGCGGGCGCGTGGCGCGATACCCTGAACGTCGCCGACGAAACTGCCGTAAAGCGATGCGTTGTCGCGGTTGCCGGCAGCCGTCGTTGCGGTGTGTGTCCCGTGACCGTCAACGTCCCGCGCAGAGCGAATTTCACCCGCGTCGATTGGTCCCGTCGCTTCCGCACCTTCGATAAACCAGCGTGCGCCGATCAGCTTGTTGTTGCAGTCTGTTGTCGCAAACGCCTCGCCGGTCTCGCACTCGCCGTTCCAGTCTTCCGGCGGCTCGTAGAGCACGACATCGTCCATGTCTTCGTAGCGTCCGCACAGCCAGCGACCAAGCAGCGAATTCTGCCCCCAGCTGCTGCGGCAGGCTGACGGGCGATCGGCTTCGCGAATGTCTTTCAATTGCGGATGCTCGGGATAGATGCCGCTGTCGATAAAGCCGATGACAATGTCTTCGCCGGTCAGCCCCAGCGGGCCGCGCAGGCCAGCCTCGCGGTCAAACAGCTCGAGAAACTCGTCGCTGAAATTCGTCGCGAGCGGCCGGACTTCGTCTTCCCAGACGTTCAGAACTTCGGGGCGAGCGGAAAGCTTGTCGGCCTGGGCGGGCGTCATGCGCGCCGCGAATCCGTTCAGCCCGTAACGGTAGCTGTAGATTTTCTCGGCGGTGGGCACGTAGTTCGAGAGCAGCCTGTCCTGGTCGCGCTCAAGCTTCTGCGCATAGTCCTGAACCGCCGGCGCTGTCTTGCTGAAGGACTGCCGCGTCTTGACGACGGGCGACTGAAATTCGAGCGCGGCAGGCGGGGCGGCGAGCTGGACGATGTAGACCTTTGCGGCTTGCGAGCTGTCTGCATTCGCCGCGCGAACGCCAACGGCGTCGGTCGCATTAACGAGACGCGACGGCGTCTCTGCGAGCGCCGGAAACGCCAGCAAAAGACAACAGCAGACCCAGAAATTTTTCACAGCGCGATCCGACGACATCAGATCGGCAATCTAACACCTGCCGCCGCGCAGACAAACACCCCGCGCGGCGGCGGTATTGGTTTAGTCTGCAGGCCCGCCTGCGACCGCGTCTTCCGCGATCGGGTCGTCGGCGAACTCGACGAACTTGAAGCGTGCTCCGGGCTCGCCGAAGACAAACAGCTCGCAGTCGCCCCATTCCTCAGGAACGAACCACGTCTCCTCGTCGCCGACCGCCGCGCTCAGCAGGCGATCGTCACAGCGCGCTTCGAATCGCTCGACAACACCGTCCACGACTTCGAAGCCGAAACTCCGGTGCAGGGGCTGGTGGCCCCACAGCGCTTCGTCGTGATCGCATTCGGCATGCGCGTCGATGACGGCGCTGATCGAAATGTCGCCGCGCATATCGAGTGCGCTTTCGAGCTCGACGATCTTTTCGTTCAGGCTTTCCAGCGTCTCGTCGCTGCCTTTAATTTCGCGCAGCGCGTCCAGCGTAGTCTGAGCCGCCGCGTACTGCTGCGTTTCGACTTCGATCTCGAAAATGCTTTTCAACAGCTTGCGCTTCGAACGGCTGGTCATCGCCTTCTTGTTGTTGATCTCCACGGCCCTGCGAAGTGCGGCGAGCTGTGCTTCCTGGTCGCCTGCACCGCGATGGATCTCACTCTCGAGAACCTCGAGAAGGGTGCGCTCATAGAGATTCCAGCCGCCGACGGATTTCGCTTTCTGAAGCTTCTCTTGCGCGCCGTCGAAGTCGCCATCCATGATTTCCCGCGCGGCCATGTTGTGCCAGCGCAGGAAGTTCCGTGACGCGTCCTCGTTCTTATCGCCGTTCTTGAATGACAGGCTGATGACGTTGTTGTGACGGGTGTCGTCATCCGGCTCAAACGTCCAGTTGCGAATCGCGTCGAGTGCAGCCGTTTCAAACACTTCGCCACCCGCCGAGTCGACGACGATTGGATCGAGCGCGCGTCCCTCTGGCGAAATACTGAAGTTCAGTTGGACCCAGCCTTCCTGGCGTTTCTTGACCTCCGCGTCTTCCGGGATCTCGGGCATCGGTTGTGTGATCGGAGCGGCCTTCAGGTGCTTCGTCTCAACGAGAATGTCGTACGACTTGGCGAATGCGAGCGATGCAAACAAGAGCATGGTCGCAATTCCGCAAGCCGACAAGCGCGTTGGCCGACGATCATGACTATCGGTATTCATTGTGTCTCCCTGGACTATCAGTCCCCCGGGGATTCAGCGAAATGCAGTCCCCGTGCCTCGGTGACTCAATGAATTAGATGCGCTCAATGCGCGAATAGTTGCGCCATATTCGAAAATGATTTGAATTCGAGCGCGTTGCCGGACGGATCGAGGAAAAACATCGTCGCCTGTTCGCCGATCTCTCCTTCAAAACGAATCCGCGGCGAGATCAGGAAATCGATACCGGCTTCTGTAAGTCGGTCCGCCAGAGCCTGCCAGTCCGCGCGCTCCAGGATGACACCGAAATGCCGTGCCGGAACCTGGTCGCCGTCGACCGGATTGTGCGCCGCCGGCATATCACTCTCATCGACGAGATGCAGCGTGACCTGGTGTCCGTACATGTTGAGATCGATCCAGCGCGTATCTGTCCGGCCCGTCGGACAGCCGAGCAGGTCGCAGTAGAAGTCGCGGGCCGCCTCGAGATCGTTGACCGGCACCGCCAGGTGAAAAGGCTGCAGGCGTTTCACGAGCCGGCCGCCGCTTCGTCAACGTCGACGCCTAGCCAATCATGCGGCGCAAGATAGTCGCGGTAGAGTTTTTCTTCCGGCGATCCCGGCTCCGGCTGCCAGTTGTAGGCCCAGCGCACGTTCGGCGGCAACGACATCAGGATCGACTCGGTGCGTCCGCCCGACTGCAGCCCGAACAGCGTGCCGCGGTCGTAGATGAGATTGAACTCCACGTAGCGGCCGCGACGGTAAAGCTGGAAGTCGCGCTGTCGTTGCCCGTAGGGGTGGTCCGCACGGCGCTTCACGATCGGTGCGTAGGCGCGCATGAAACTCTTGCCGACCGACTGGACAAACTCGAAGCAGCGATCGAAACCGAGCTCGTTGAAGTCGTCGAAAAACAGGCCGCCAACGCCGCGCGTCTCGTTGCGGTGCTTGAGGAAGAAGTAGTCGTCACACCAGCGCTTGAAGCGCGGATAGAACAATGGACCGAACTCGTCGCACGCAGCCTTCGCCGTTGAATGCCACGCGATGACGTCGTCGCGGAACGGGTAATAGGGCGTGAGGTCGTAGCCGCCGCCGAACCACCAGACGTCCTTGCCGGCGTGGAACAGGCGAAAATTCGCATGCGTCGTCGGAACGTAGGGATTGTGCGGATGCAGGACGAGAGAAACACCGGTCGCTTCGAAGCTCCGGCCCGCAAGCTCCGGTCTCGCTTTCGTCGCGGACGGGGGGAGCTGGTCGCCGAATACGTGAGAGAAGTTGACGCCGGCCTGTTCGAAGATTTTCCCGTCTTTCAGGACGCGGCTTTCACCGCCACCGCCGCCTTCGCGGCTCCAGGCGTCGCGCTCGAACTGCGCCTTTCCGTCAATATCCTCGAGTTCCGCGCAGATCCGATTCTGCAGCGTCAGGAGAAACTCGCGGACTTCATCAATTTTGCTCATCGCATTTCCTTCTTCAAAAGGGCGCTCCCGGTGACAGGATACGAAATTTCACGCCAGCCGACGCGGGCATCCCGACGATACCGTGCGGCGGTGACTTTGAAATGCGGTGAAGTACGTACTCGCCGTGTCGAGCAGAGACGGGGCGTCGGGTGCTCGTTCTAATCGTCAGACTTTTTTGAGGCCTTTTTCTTCGCGGCCTTCTTTTTCGTCTTCTTCTTGGTCTTTTTCTTTGCAGTCTTCTTCTTGGCTGCTGCCTTTTTTGCGACTTTCTTCTTGCGCCCGCGACGTTCCGGCGCCGCTGCGAGCAATTCCTTGCACTCTTCGAGCGTCAGCGATTTCGGGTCACGATCTTTCGGCACGCGAGCATTCTTGCTTTTGTCCGTGATGTACGGACCGTAGCGGCCGTTCAAAACCTGGATACCTTCGTCTTCGAAGTCCTGGATGATGCGGTTCGCGTCCGCGATCTTCTTCTCTTCGATCAACTCCAGGGCGCGCGGCAGTTCGATCGTGTACGGATCGTCCTCGCCGCGAATCGACACATACTTGTCGCCGTAGCGAACGTAAGGACCGAAGCGGCCGACGCTGGCAGATACCTCGAGACCGTCTTCCGTCTTGCCGAGCTTCCGCGGCAGCTTGAAGAGCTCGAGCGCCTCTTCGAGCGTGATCTCGGTCATCTTCTGTCCGGGACGCAGGCCGGCAAATTTCGGTTTTTCTTCGTCGTCCTTCGTGCCGATCTGGGCGAACGGGCCGAACCGGCCCATGCGCACCGACACCGGCTTGCCGCTCTTCGGATCCGTGCCGAGCTCGCGCTCCTGTGCGACGTCGCCGCGCGTTACCGAGCTGTCTTTTTCTTCCACAAGCTTGTGGAACGGCTCCCAGAAGTTTTCCAGCAGCGGAATCCAGTCTTTCTCGCCGAGCGAGACCGCGTCGAGATCGTCTTCGAGTCGCGCCGTGAAGTCGTAGTCGACGTACTGGCGGAAGTGATCGGTCAAAAAGCCGTTCACGATGCGCCCGATATCCGTCGGCAGGAAGCGTTTGCCGTCCATCTCGACGTATTCGCGATTCTTCAGCGTCTGGATGATGTTGGAATAGGTCGACGGGCGGCCGATGCCGTATTCCTCAAGCGCCTTGACGAGACTCGCTTCCGTGAATCGCGGCGGCGGCTCGGTGAAATGCTGTTCGGGGCGCAGCTTGTCCATCTGGATCGTGTCGCCCTCGCTGATCTCCGGCAGCAAGCGGTCGCCGTCGTCGTCTTTCGTGTCGTCACGGCCTTCCTGGTAGACAGCCATGAAGCCCGGCTCGACGAGCACGGAACCGTTCGCGCGGAAGCGGTGACCAGCATCGGCCTCACCGGCCGCAAATTCGATGGCGACCGTGTCGAACACGGCCGGCACCATCTGGCAGGCCATCGTTCGTTTCCAGATCAGCGAGTAGAGCTTGAGCTGGTCCGAGTCGAGTGAGGATTTCAGATCGTCCGGCGTGCGGGCGACTGACGTCGGACGCACGGCTTCGTGCGCTTCCTGGGCGTTCTTTGACTTGTTCTTGAACGTGCGCGCTTCGTCTGGGAGGTTCTTCTCGCCGTAACGTTCGCTGATGACGTCACGAATCTCGGCGAGCGCCGTGTCGGCGAGCGTTACGGAGTCCGTACGCATATAGGTGATCAGGCCGACCTGGCCTTCGCCCGGCAGCTCGATGCCTTCGTAGAGTTTCTGTGCGACGCGCATCGTCCGCTGCGTGTTGAAGCCCAGCTTGCGCGATGCTTCCTGCTGCAGCGTTGAAGTCGTGAACGGGCCGGCGGGGTTGCGGCGACGCTGTTTCTTGCTGACAGACAGAGCAGTAAGTTCGCCGTTCGCGGCCGTATTGATCGTGGACTCGACTTCGCGCGCGGCATCTTCGTTTTCGAAGCTGAACTGCTCGACCTTGTCGCCCTTGTAGCTCACGAGACGGGCGAGGAACGGCTGCTCTTCCTTGCTGACGTCGGCTTCGATCGTCCAGTACTCGCGCGCCTTGAACGCTTCAATCTCGAGCTCGCGCTCGACAATCATCCGGAGCGCAGGGCTCTGTACGCGCCCGGCGGACAGCTTCGGCTGGACCTTCTTCCACAACAGCGGCGACAGGTTGAAGCCGACGAGGTAATCCAGCGCGCGCCGTGCCTGCTGTGCGCCGACGAGATCGTCCGACAGGCCGCGCGGTGATTCGATCGCGCTCTGCACTGCGTTCTTCGTGATCTCGTGGAAGACCACCCGGTGCACGTCCTTGTCTTCCAGCGCGTTCTTCTCGCGTAAGAGCTCGATCAGGTGCCAGGAAATGGCTTCGCCTTCGCGGTCCGGGTCAGTCGCGAGATACAGGGCATCGGCCTTCTTCAATGCGCGCATGATCGCGTTAACATGCTTTTCGTTGCGCTCGATGACCTGGTACTTCATCTCGAACTTTTTCTCGGGATCGACAGCGCCGCCTTTCGGCACCAGGTCGCGCACGTGGCCATAGGATGCGAGGACCTCGAAGTCCTTGCCGAGATACTTCTCGATGGTCTTGGCCTTGGCCGGCGATTCTACGATGACGAGATTTTTGGACATACGAGGGGGTCAATTCCTTGTGATGGCGGCGTCGGAAATCCGAAACCGCAGCTCAAGCGCCGCGGTTTAATAACGTGTCGACGAGCGGGGTGTCAAGAAACCGCAAGTTTCCGGAGAGACAGAATGCGGCGGCGGTCGACGTGACCTGTGCAGAGGCTTCCTAGTGAATAAGCCCCGTGTTTTCCTCGAAAACAAGGTCTTCCATGCGGGCGTAGGCCTTTTCCTGACCGGGCTGGCTGAACAGCACCATGAGGACCACCCACTTGATCTGCTCGACGTCGATGTCGTCCGTTTCCAGCGCAAGCAGACGATCGATCAGGATTTCCCGCTGCATAACAGACAGGATGCCGATCTGTTCGAGGTACTGAATGTATCCGCGGCAGCTCGTGTCCAGCCGCTCGGTTTCGTGGTCGCAGTAGACGCGTGTTCCACGCGACGCGTCCGCGACGAAGTTCAGACCGCCCTGGTGGTCGGTCAGCTCGTCCAGCCAGTCGAGCGCACGATCGATCTCCGCGTCGCCGAAGCCGGCGAGGGAGAGGTCGTTGCGGAGGTCGTTCTGGTCGGGTTCCGGTTCGTCTTCCGTTTCCACGTAGGTTTCGAACAGGTACATCAGTACGTCGAGTACGTTTTCTTTCATCCTCGAAATGTCCCCTGACAGTGTCATGTAGCGGTGTCCGGCGATCGGCTGGATGGATCAGGCCGGCGAAGAGCGCAGAACTGTCCTCCTGACAGTCTTTCCACTCTTCCTTCGAGTTCGAGTATCAGGAGCATGGATGAAAGCTCTGCGATCGTCAAACCCGATTCCGAGGCGAGCGTATCGAGGTCAATCGGGTCGTGACCCATTATGTTCAGGAGCGATTCGTGCTCGGGCAGCGGGGCATCGACGGTCTCGATGACCGGGCTGTCGGCCACGCTCGCGCGCCGCAGACTGTCGAGCAGACCGCCAAGTGGGCCGACGATGTCGGCGGCTGACTCCACAAGCTTCGCGCCACTGCGGATCAGCCGATGGCAGCCTTTCGCCATTGGGTTGTGGATCGAACCCGGGATTGCGC